>DATHTH010000373.1:0-3508 GCA_035463495.1 Anaerolineales bacterium
GCCGGGTGGGCCATCTATGATTGGTTCGAGGAGCTCTCACCAGAAGAGCTACGCCAGACGTATGAGGTCAATGTGATCGGGCTGGCAGAGTTGACCCGCCAGGTGGTCCCGGTGATGAAAGCTCAACGCTCGGGCTTCATCCTCAACATGAGCTCTTACGTGAGTCGCATCTCCGTCCCGCCCCTGACGGTCTATGCCAGCACAAAATATGCTGTCGAGGGTCTCACCGATGGCTTGCGCAGGGCATTGCTACCATGGGGCATAACGGTGATACGTATTCATCCCAGCTCGGTCTCTGGAACGGAGTTCAATCAAAGGGTGATACGCGATGGCACGGTTCATTACCGGGCTGTTCCGATCGGTCGCATCAGCCGGGAGCGGCTGGCGCGTCACATCGTGGATCTGGTCGAGAGACCGCGGCGGGCACTCTTCATCAGCCGCTTGTACGAAGTGCCTGTCTTGCTGAACAAGCTCTTTCCGGAAGTGATCGATTGGGTCAGCGCCACGTGGGTGCGCCGTAAACAAAAGGAGGAGCTTCCGGTCCCCGACGAAGTAGCGCCCGTCCGTTATGTTTCTTCCCTCTCTGCTTGGCATGTAGTTACAGGAGCGTTTATAGTAGCGCTCGTAGCCAAACTCTTGCGCAGGAAACTCTAAGCAGGAAGGATTTGAAGATGGACTATCTCGTTGCTCTTGTGCAAGGCATCTATTTCCTCGTATTTGGGATCTGGCCCCTGCTCAGCATGAGTACCTTCCTGCGGGTGACCGGACCCAAGACCGATCTGTGGCTGGTCCGGACAGTCGGATTGCTTCTCGTAGTCATTGGCGCGGCGCTGATCATTGCTCAACTTTATGGACAGGTCAACGCGGCGATCATCGTTCTCGCCATTGGCAGCGCGCTCAGCCTGGCGATCATCGAGTTTGTCCATGTTGCCAGGAGGGTCATCCCGCAAATTTACCTGGGGGATGCCGTCATCGAGCTGCTATTCATCGGCTGGTGGATCTTGAGCGGTCTGCTATCGTGAAAGCCAATCTCAGGTTTGTACGGCTGATAGTAAAATCGTGCCGAGGAGACTCCCCCGATGCTCATCATCGACGCACATCTCGACCTGGCGTGGAACGCGCTGCAGTGGAACCGCAACATACAGCACTCGGTCTATACCATCCGTACGGCTGAGAGCAACCTTTCCGGGGCGGGCCGCGGACAAGGGACAGTCGCCTTGCCGGAACTGCGCAAGGGACGCGTGGCTGTTTGCTTCGGCACGCTTCTGGCACGCTCTACGGGTCGCTCGATTCAGAACCTGGACTATTCTTCGCCACATCAGGCATATGCCGCGGCGCAGGGACAACTGGCATACTATCGTTCCCTCCATGAAGGCGGCGAAATTCGTTTGATTTGCGACCGTCGCGAGCTGGAACAGCACATCGATGCGTGGCAACGGTGGGATCAGGACACGGCGATTTCGCAACCAAGGCTTGGCGTGGTAATCAGCATGGAGAGCGCGGACCCAATCCTTCAGACTGAGCAACTACCGGCGTGGAGGGACGGGGGCGTGCGGATCATCGGTCCTGCCCACTATGGGCCCGGCCGGTACGCAGGTGGCACATCCACCGAGCTTGGACTCGGCTTCGAGGGGAAAGAATTATTGCGCCAGATGGACCGGCTCGGGATCCTGCTCGATCTCACCCACCTCTCAGACGAAGCTTTCTGGGAAGCCCTGGATTTATTCGGCGGCACTATGCTCGCCAGTCATACCAATTGCCGGGCCCTGGTCCCGCACCAGCGCCAGTTCGATAACCGCCAGATCCACGCCATCATTGCCCGGGATGGCGTGATGGGCGTTGCGCTGGATACCTGGATGCTGCGCCCGGGCTGGACGCGCGGCGCCCGGGACAATGAGCGCGTCACCCTCGAGCACGTCGCCGATCACATCGATCACATCTGTCAGCTTGCGGGAAGCAGTCAGCATGCGGCTGTGGGCAGCGACCTCGATGGCGGGTTTGGCCGTGAACAATCTCCCGCCGACCTGGACACCATTGCCGACCTGCAGCAAATTCCGGATATCCTGTCCAGCCGTGGCTACAGCGATGCAGATATCGCCGCCATTATGCACGGCAACTGGCTGAGAATATTGCGTACGGCGTGGAAAAGTGAAACAATTTAGTCGAAACCTGGCAACTCTTCGCTGAATAGACGGGAACCACAGAAGCCGTTACGACATCGATCGCAAAGGAGAATGCACATGCCCAAAAAACAGATCACGACCCGAACAGGTGCGGCCCCGGTTGGCGCGTACTCACAGGGACTTCGCGCCGGAGACTTTCTCTTTGTTTCCGGGCAGGGACCGCTCGACCCGGATACCGGAAAGATCGTCGGCGAGACGGTCGAAGAACAGACGAGGCGCGTGCTCGAGAATATCAAAGCGATCCTCGAGGCAGGCGGCGCTTCGATGGCGGATGTGGTCAAAGTCACCGCCCACCTGAGTGACCTTGGGCTCTTCGAGCGCTACAACAGAGTCTATGCGGCATACTTCCCGGATCCAAAACCAACGCGTACGACAGTGGGTAGCCAGCTCATGGGAATCCTGGTGGAGATCGACGCGATTGCGTATGTGGGAGACAAATAGTCGATGCGCATCGATGAACTGGACACACCTGTCCCTGTTGTGGATATGGACCGCCTGGAAGCCAATATCGCGCGTCTCCAGGCATATCTGGACGAACATGGGATCGCCAACCGGCCGCACATCAAAACCCACAAGATTCCCGAGATCGCCAGAATGCAACTGGAGGCAGGCGCCGTGGGCATCACCTGCCAGAAGATCTCTGAAGCAGAAGTGATGGCGGAAGCCGGCTTCGACGATATTTTTCTCCCCTACAACATCATCGGCGAGAGCAAACTCAAGCGCCTGATGAACCTCGCGAGGCAGATCCGCCTCAGCGTGACCGCCGACTCGGCGTTCACGGTGCATGGATTGTCCAAGGCTGCACAGCAGGCTGATGTAATGTTGCCAGTGTTAGTGGAGTGTGACACCGGCGGGCAGCGCTGCGGCGTGCAGTCGCCGCAGGAGGCAGCAGAGCTGGCGCGCTTGATCGCGGGTCTGCCGGGCTTGCACTTTGGCGGATTGATGACGTATCCAACACCCGAGCATCTGGATGCATTCGTACAGAAGACGCGGTCCTTGATCGCGGACGATGGCTTGCCCATGGAGCGCGTGAGCGGTGGCGGGACCCCGTGCATGTGGCAGGCGCACACGCACGCCGAATTGACCGAACACCGCGCCGGTATCTATGTCTATGGGGATCGCCTCACGCTCCGTTCGGGGGCGGTGACGCTGGAGACATGCGGCCTGAAGATCATTGCCACAGTCGTCAGCCGCCCGACACCCGATCGCGGCATCCTGGATGCAGGCAGCAAGACCCTCTCTTCTGATCTGCACGGGCTGGACGGATACGGGTATATCTGCGAGTACCCGGAAGCGAGGTTATACGCCCTGACTGAAGAGCACGG
>DATHTH010000374.1:0-4856 GCA_035463495.1 Anaerolineales bacterium
TACGGCGACGAGACGATTTAATCAGCGAATGATCTACAAACCCGCCGCCTACTCGACCAACGGATTAATTTTCTTACCAAGTGGTGGAATAACCGAGATTGACTTCAGGTTAATTGGATACGGCAGGCAGCGCATCGGGAAGCTCGTCCTCGATGTTCCGAATGCGCGGATGGGCATAGGCAAGGATGCTGACCACGATGCCAACCAGAGCGGAGGCAACGAACATAAAGCCGATGCCGCGCCCGGGACCCGTTTCCAGGAGCGATCCCAGGAACGTGTTTGCCCAGGCGCCATTCGCCGCGAGCAGCGGACCGAAGACCCGGTCTGCCAGAGGCCCGGCGGTCAGGAACGAGACTGGCATGACCGAGCGTGAGATCATGGCACGGATGCTGAATACACGTCCTTGCACCTCCGGCGCGACCTTCGATTGAAAGACCGCCTGGCTCGAAGCCGACGCCATAGGGATGCAGACCATCAACCAGAACAAGCCCGCGCCTATGAAAATGGGACTAGGGCGCAAGCCTGCAATTACCATGCCCACAAGCGCGAGACCGATCGCTCCGATCACGGCGGTAATCTTACGCTTGGGGCCCGCCCAGACGCTGCTCAGGATGCCGCCCGCCAGGGCCCCCAGACCGACGAACATCTGGATCGTGCCCAGCGTGCTGGCGGAAAAGCGGGAGAGGATCATGGGTCCCGTTAGCACACCGCTCCAGTTGAGCAAGAAGTTGACCATGGCGTAATACCACAATAAGCCGAACAAGCCCGGACGTGTCTTGAGATAGTTCCAGCCGAAGAGCGCATCCGCCCAGATGGAGGATTTCTTTTCTTCATGGGAGGTCAGTTTCGGTTGAGGGATACGCACGATCAAGAGCGTACCTACGGCGAAGAGAAAAGTTAAAAAATCAATAACGAGGATGCCAGACAACCCGATCGCCACGAATAACAGGCCTGCAATCACAGGTGTGATCACCATCTCGAGCGCCTGTCCCATCTGCGTCATGCCGTTCGCGCGCGAGAGATCTTTCTTCGGGACCAGCATAGTCACAGAGGCGGTATATGCCGGTTCCTGAAAGGCGGAGAAGACTGAGCCCAGCGTAACGATCAGATAGATGTGCCAGAACTGCAGGTTGCCAAACAGCAGCAAGCCAAACACGCTGATCGTGACCAGCGCGTTTCCGACATCGGAAAGGATCATCACCCAGCGGCGGTTCCAGCGGTCGGCGAGCGAGCCGGCCACCGGCAGCAACAGGATGCGCGGCAGGTTTCCGAAGAGGACGGTCAGGGCAAACGGCGTTGCTTCGCCGGTCCGGTCAAAGATCCAGACGCCCAATGCGAAGCTGGTCAGACCAGAGCCGAGCATCGAGATCAGCTGGCCGATCCAGATAACCAGGAATGTGCGCATGCCTTGCGGGGCCGCTTCGGCTTTTGCATCCATGGCAATCGTTGTCATTTCTTTTTCTCCTTCTTCGATTTGGGGGCTTCAAAGTAGAAGCTGGGATAAAAGGCTACGGTCAATGCGTAAGGCTGGTGTTTGGTTCTTCGGGCTGAGGCTTCATTTTCCTTCTCGAACTCCTGGATCAGTTCCACCAGGCGTTCCTGAAACTCCTCTACCCGGGCTTCCGGAATGCGGCTGATGACCCGGTTGATGATGAACCGGCGGGATTTTTCCGGGGCACCCTGCTCCAACTGGAACTGGCGCGCCTGTAAACTGCGAATAATGTCCTCGCGGGTCGCATCCACCACAGAAGCGATGGCCGTCGTGAACGGCTCATTGTCGCCCTCCTTCGAAAACCGGAAGATGGCAGGGTCCACATCGAGCGCATCCGCGCGAGAGGTAAAGAGCTTTTCGACCATGTTCGCAACCATCCGAGTCTCGGCGACTTCGATCAATCCCAGCTTTTCCAGGATGGTGAAGTGGTAGTAGAGCTTGCTCGGCGCCATTCCCAACTTTTCTGCCACCTGCTTGACCGTGAGAGCCTCTTCCTGGAGCAGCTCGATGATCTGGACTCGCAGGGGATCGGAAACGGCCCGCAGTGTTTCCAGGTCTGTAATACGAAATGGCTTACTGTCTTTATCTTCCTTCATCGCTTTACTCCATTCTTACGTTAAAAATTATTTTAACGGTAAGTCACATTTTATGTGTTTTCTATTGCTTGTCAAGCTTTGACACACAATACTGCTGACCTTGACATACTGTATGTTACACAGTATAGTACGACCACAAGGTGACAAATGGAAAACGATGAACTTGTTCAAAATATGTTGTTGGAATTGCGGCGCGGCGTGCTGTCCATTGCGGTGCTGAGTCAGCTTGCCAAAGAGGAATATGGATACTCCCTGCTCAAGGCGCTCTCCGCGAAAGGCATGGAGATCGACCAGAGCACCCTCTATCCCCTGCTCCGCCGCCTCGAGTCGCAGGGACTGCTCCAGTCCGACTGGCGCATCGTGGACGAAGCACGTCCGCGGCGCTATTACGTGATCAGCGCGCAGGGCAAGGCGGTGCTGGCAACGCTGAAACGCGAATGGTCCAGCATGGCTGAGACGATGCGAGAAATGTTAGCATAAGGAAGGAGATGAAGATGAACTTAATTGATAAATATATCTCGGAGGTCGGCAAGCACCTACCGCGTAAGAACCGGGCGGACATCGAAGCGGAGATCCGTTCGACGCTGGAGGATATGCTCGACGAGCGTAGCGAGCGGAGGCAGGCGCCGGGCAGCGTGGATGACGCCACCATCATTGAACTGCTGAAGGATTACGGTGCGCCGCGCAAGGTTGCCGAATCGTACACGGGACCGCGGTACTTAATTGGGCCGCGTATCTACCCGGTGTTCGAGGTGGTGACGAAGATCGTGCTCACCGTATTATTTGCCCTTGCCCTCGTGGCATTGGGGCTTGGGCTGGCGAGATCGGATGCGATCGGACTAGAGCTCCTCCGAAACCTCGGCGAATCGAGCCTGGATCTGCTGGGCACGCTGATTGCCGTCTTTGGCAACATCGTACTGGTATTCGCCATTTTGGAGCGGGTGCTGCCTATCGAGAAGCTCGAGGAAGAAGACAAATGGAATCCTGCAGACCTGGCAAAGGAGCCGGACCCTGACCGTGTCAAGTTCGGAGAACAGATTTTTGAGCTCTTCTTCCTGGTCCTGTTCCTGATCGTGTTCAACCTGTATCCGGGAATTATCGGCATCGGCTTCTTTAATGAAAACAACTGGGTCTTTATTTCGCCCATCCTAACCGAGGCATTCTTCAACTACCTGCCCTGGATCAATATCCTGGTTGTGCTACAGATTGGATTCAACCTTTATCTGCTGCGCCAGGCATGGTGGAACTCCGGTCTACGGATTGTCAACGGGGTATTGGAGTTAGCCAGCCTTGCCATTGCCGTTGCCATGCTGCGCGGACCAGACCTGGTGACACTAACAGCGGAGCAGCTGGCAGGCACACCACTCGAGGAATCGACTGAGCTGTTTGTCACCATCGGAAACCTCATCCCAACACTGGTCCTAACCATTGTGATCATCATCAGCAGTATCGAAATCGCCCAGACCGTGTACAGACTAATGAAAAGCAGGCCCTCGCCGTATCCGGTGTTGAAGTAAACGTCAAGCTCTCGTGCCACCGAGCCTCCTGATGGATGTATATCAGGAGGCTTCTCGTCTTAATCCATTTAACCATTGCCTTCTGGGCGATTTCTGCATAAGATAATAACCACACCCAAAAGGAGACGTGTGATGAGATTAAGAAGTTTATTGCCTGCGCTTGCAATTGTTTTCGCCCTATCTGCCTGCAACCTACCCTCCAACGCACCGCGAACCGAGACGCCGACCGCCCTGGTCAGCGAGACGCCAACGCTCTCCATCCCCACGGCGACAGACGCGCCCATCGTAACTCCCTCAGATACTCCCCCACCAACAACCACATCCACACCCACCGTGCCGGTCGCGTTCCCCAGGGAAGTCGCGGTGAACTGCCGGCTGGGCCCCGGCACCGGTTGGATCGTGACGAGCGGGCTGGCCCTTGGCGCATCGGCGCAAATCGTGGGAAGGTCGGCTGATGGAGCCTGGTGGTATATCGTCGATCCGGTCAACGCCGGCAGGAATTGCTGGGTGGCCTCCAGCGTGACCAGCACTGCCGGGAACCTGGGCGGGATCCCCGTGGTGGAGCCGCCGCGCGCCTCGGTCACCGGAGTGACTGTGGATGTAGAGCCGAATGCCCTCAGCGTCGCGGGATGTGTCGGTCCTATTCTACCGCTGCAGATCACAGGCAGCATAGAGACGAACGGTCCCGGACCCGTGACCTGGTATTTCGAGACCCAGCAGGGCGGCGCGATGGCGTCACAGACCACGGATTTCGAAGGTTCTGGCTCACGCGAGTTTTCAACTACCTACACACCGGCGGTGACGGCAGGCACCTACTGGGTACGGCTGATTGTGACCAATCCCAACAGCATTCAGGGGGAAGCCCGCTACACGATCACCTGCCCGCCATAAAGATCCACGCCATAAAATCCAAAACAACAGGGCGATCCACCGGGTCGCCCTGTTGTTTTATCTCTCTCGTTTTCCGCTTCTTCGCAAGGCGAGCAGGAAGATTGCCCCGGCAATCAACGCGCCGACCACGCCCAGAGCCGTAGGAACAATATTGGTATTCGATGGTGCAGCTGTTTCCACTATCACTGTCGGTGTGATCTCTACGACAGGCTCCCGCGTGATGTTGAAGACCGCGGTCGTCCGCGCAGGCACGCTAAACTCACCGCTTGCAGAGTCGAAGCTCGACTCACGCGTCAGCGGATCGCTGGAAGCCTGCTGGATTGCATGCAGCTCGAATTCTTTGTTTGCGAAAACCGGGTC
>DATHTH010000375.1:0-14269 GCA_035463495.1 Anaerolineales bacterium
TCTTTGAATCAAGCCCATCTCGCCGAAGTAATCATCCTTGACCAGTCGTGCCAGCTGCACTTCCTTGCGGTCCTGCCGGCGCGTGATGCGGACGGTCCCTTCATAGATCAAATAAAAACTCTCGGCTCGTTTGCCCTGTTCAAAAATCACTCCCCCGGCAGCATACGAGGTCTCCCCGAGCTTGTCCGCGATCGCCATGAGCTGCTCGTCCGTCAGGTTACGGAAAAGATGAATTCTCTTGAGAAACGCCAATCGGGCAGAAAGTTCGACCGTCACGCTTTGATTCTATCAAATTTCACGCACGATGGTGCAGCCATATGCTGGCGTCTCGGCCACGTCAGGATGGCTCCCCTCGAGCAACGCTTCGACCGCCTCCCGCAGGTAGAAACGGGTCGCCTGTTGCTGGCGGAAGGTAATATCATCCACGGCGCCGCGATAGCGCAAGATCCCCCCTTGGTCGATGACAAAGACATGCGGAGTTGTCTGCGCTTCGTAGAGATCGGCAACGGCACTCTCTGAGTCGATCAAAACCGGGGAAATTTGCCGCGCCCGCGCGTTCTCATCCACCTGATGAACTGCTTCGTTTCGATTGGAGGCAACAGGCAGCATCACCACTGCTCCCTGCCAGGATTCCAGTAGTTCCAGGAAATAACGATCTGTGCGTTCCGAGTGCGGGCACTCCGCCGACCAGAAATTGAGGATGACGATTTTGCCGCGATAATCACTGAGTTTGTGCAGGGTTCCCTCCAGGTCAGGCAACTCAAAATCGGGTGCGAGTTCATTCAACTGCATAAAATCATTATATCGTAGGGGATATGCTTTGAACTGCGAGGCACTCAACATGGGAAAAGCACATGTTACAATCCCGCCCATGAAAAAGTGGCAGTTCTGGCTTGGGGTTTTGATCAGCATCATCTTTATCTGGCTGGCGTTACGGGGTCTCCGACTGAATGAATTTTGGGATTCGATTCGAGGGGCCGACTATATATGGCTGCTGCCGGGAATCGGCGTCTACTTCATCGGCGTCTGGATGCGGGCATGGCGCTGGCATTACCTGTTGGGGCCCATCAAGAAGATTCCTACCTCGACCATGTTTCCGATCACCACGATTGGGTACATGGGCAACAATATCTATCCTGCCCGCGCCGGAGAGGTGCTGCGCGCCGTCATCTTGAAACGCAGGGAAGGCGTCTCGGTGTCTGCTTCGTTGGCGACCATCATCATCGAGCGCATCTTTGACGGGGTCGTGATGCTGGCTTTTATCTTTGTCAACCTGCCCGAGCTTGCCAATCTGACTGATGCATCGGGCTTTGCAGGAAGCATTCAGCAGGTGGCTATCATAGGCACCGGGGTTTTCCTCGGCGCGCTGGTGGTCTTTCTGCTTGCTGCTATGTTTCCACATTTGACGGCAAAAGCAGGGGTATGGTTTTTTTCCCTGGTACTGCCGAAGAGACTGCAAGAGCGGATCATCAACCTGATGACCAGGTTCCTGACCGGGCTCGCTTCTCTGCGCTCCCCGTTCAATGTGTTGATGGTCTTTTTCACCTCGGTGCTCATCTGGCTGCTGGAAGCGGGCAAGTACTGGTTTGTAATGCACGCCTTTGACTTCAACGTGTCGTTCTTTGCGTTGATGCTGATGAATGGCATTGTCAACCTGGCAACGACAATTCCTTCGGCGCCGGGATATATCGGTACGTTCGATGCCCCGGGAATTGCTGTGCTCACCGCCTACGGCGTGGAACACTCGGTCGCGGTGGGATACACACTTGTCCTGCATGTTGCGCTGTGGCTGCCGATCACGTTACTCGGAGCATACTATCTTGCCCATGAGGGCATCCGCTGGAACGACGCCCTCCGTGCAGAGACCACGGAGGCATGAATCAAAACGAATGCAGGCGGCAATACCGCCTGTTTTGTTTAACCTGCAATCATAATGCTGCACTCGATTTGCATGCGTTATACTTGTCATTAAATGCTCTGACCGGTCGAAATCAAGGAACATACAATGGTGCAGACCCCTATATCGCCCAGGAAGAAATTGCGGGTGCTGATCGCGGACGATGTCCAGGAGACGCGCCGGAATACGCGTCTGATGCTCGCTACCATCGACGATGTGGAGGTGGTCGCGATGGCAGCGAATGGCATCCAGGCTGTCCAGCTGGCAGAGCAGCATCATCCCGATATCCTTCTGCTTGATATCAATATGCCCGAGCTGGATGGATTATCTGCGTACCGAAGAATTGCGCAAGTCCATCCCGATATTGGCTGCATCATCATCTCCGCCGAGAAGGATACGACCACGCTGCGGACTGCCATCTCCAGCGGCGTACAGGAATATCTGATCAAGCCCTTTACCATCGAAGAGCTGGAGACGGCGATTGCCCGCGTCTATCCTCTCGTGGAAGAGGCGCGCCGGAAGATGATCCAGGCGGAGCAGCTGCGCCTGAGGAACGAAGCATACCTGCAGCAGCTGGCAAGCGAGTATGCCAGGACAAGACGCACGGACGACAAAGCGATCGAGGTCTTCGAGCGGCTGGCAGACAACCCTCAATGCGAGCCGCGCTGGCTGCAAAACCTGGCAATGATCTACGTGGTACGCCAGATGTGGGGCAAGCTCAGGATCCTGGCAGAGAAGGTGGAAGCACGCACGAAAAACAAATAACTGCTGTCATTGCGAGGCCGGTGCTTTTCGCCCCGAGCGATCTCCTACCTCATAGAAGATTGCTTTGTGGGTTTCGACCCAACCCATCTCCCAATGGCGGCTTAGTTCTGGAGACTGAATGAGAATCGCGATTATCGGAGCGGGGTTTGGCGGCATGGCTGCCGCTTATGATTTAAGAAACGCAGGGCACGAGGTCATCATTTACGAATCCGCCGATTATGTGGGCGGATTGGCGTCCGGGTTTAAGGAACCAACCTGGAGCTGGTCGGTCGAAAAGTTCTATCACCACTGGTTCCAATCAGACCACCACATGCTGGGGCTGATCCAGGAATTGGGCTGGGAGGATAAGGTTCTGTTCCCGCGCCCGTACACGGTTCTGCTCCACAACGGCAAATGGCATCCTTTTGACTCGATCCTCGGCGCGCTGCTCTTCCCGGGTCTGGGGTTTGGGCTCGACAAGATCCGGTTCGGCTTCGTCGGACTCTACCTGCGTCTGACGAACAACTGGAAAGGCCTGGAGCGCTACACCGCGGATGAGTGGATGCGCAAATATGCGGGCCGCCGGGTCTATGAAAAGATGTGGAAACCGCTGCTGGTGGGAAAATTTGGTCCTTACTATGACCAGGTGAATATGGCGTGGATGTGGGCGCGGCTAAAAGCGCGGACAACACGTCTCGGCACGTTCGAGGGCGGCTTCCAGAATTTCGCGAATATGTTTGCAGAAAAACTGCGCGGCATGGGTGTGGAGATCCGGTTGGGAGCACGCGTGGAGTCGATCAAACGGGAACAGGATGGGTTGTCGGTGCGCGCCGACGCGCAGTCGGAAATCTTCGACAAGGTGCTGGTGACCACTTCGCCCAGTTTACTGGCGAAGTTCAGTCCCGAGCTTCCCGAGCATTATCTGAAAGGCTTACTCGAGCTTAAGTCCATGGGCGCGGTGGTAATGGTGCTGTCGCTCAAGCACCAGTTGTCCAAAGAAGGCTATTACTGGTTCAACCTTCCAAAGGAAGCGGGGTACCCGATGCTGGCACTGGTGGAGCACACCAACTTTGTCTCCAAAGAACACTTCGGCGGGGACCATGTCGTGTATGCGGGGGATTATCTGCAGGTCGGACATGAGTATTTTTCGATGAGCGATGAGGAGTTGCTGGCGCGCTTTACCCCGGCACTTAAGAAGTTCAACCCCGCTTTCGAACGTGATTGGGTGAAAAAGGTCCGGGTGTTCAAGACGAATTACGCTCAGCCCGTGCCATTGGTCAATCACTCCAAGAACATCCCGAACATCCAAACGCCGATCGAGGGTTTGTATTTTGCTTCGATGAGCCAGGTCTATCCGTGGGATCGTGGGACAAATTTCGCAGTGGAGATCGGCAGGCGCGCGGCGAGAATGATACTTAATCGTTCGTAATTGAATACCTGGAGAATCAGACTGCCCTCTCCCTTTTGGAGAGGGCAATTCCGTTAAGTATAATGAGAGTATGGCAAGCATGAATACAACGTTTATCAAGCCGCGCTATGATGAAGGTGGATTTGCCGGGCTTCCGGGGCGCATCAAAGATGCATTCGGCTCAGGCAACTATGACGCTGTAGTCCTCCTTCTCGTAGACGGCTTTGGCTGGCGGTTCTTCGAGCGATTTCAGGATGCGCCCTTTCTCAAACGATTGAGCACACGCGGGCGGGTGGAGAAGCTGATTTCGCAGTTCCCCTCGACAACTGCCGCGCACCTGACCACGATTCACACCGGTTGGACGGTCGGGCAAAGTGGGGTCCACGAATGGATCTACTATGAGCCTCTTCTGGATGCGATGATATCGCCGCTGCTGTTTACCTATGCGGGCTTATGGGAGCGGGACCTGTTGAAAGCTACGGGTATCCAGCCCGCCTTCTTATACCCGCAAGGCATGTTCTACCCGGAACTTAAACAGATGGGCGTGGACTCGTTTGTATTCGGGATCCGCGACTATACTCCCTCCACGTATTCGAACGCGGTCACGCAAGGAGCGGAGTTGCGCTCCTTCAAAACGTTCTCGGAGGCGCTGATCAATCTGGGATTGCTGCTCGAGGAGCGAACGCAGCCCTCGTACGTATATCTTTATCTGGATCGGATCGACATGCTGGCTCACGATTATGGTCCTACCGCCCCACAAACCGAAGCGGAGATCCTGACCTTCCTGCTGATCATGGACTATTTCTTCGAGCGCGTATTCAAGGGAGACAAGCGGATTTTGTTCATGATGACCGCCGATCACGGTCAAACAGAAATAAATCCTCAAACGACAATCTATCTAAACAGAGATGCGCGCTTCGCCGGACTGGAGCGCTTCCTGAAAACGAATCTCAAGGGCCAGCTACTTGTTCCAGCCGGTTCACCGCGGGATATGTTCCTCTATATCAGGGATGATATGCTCGACGAAGCACGGTCGTTTCTCACCGCGCGGCTGGAAAGCAAAGCCGATGTCGTCAAGACGGAATATCTCATGGAGAGTGGATATTTTGGGCCCGAGGTCTCATCGCGACTGCGGGAACGCGTGGGAAATCTTGTGATCCTGCCCTATCGTTACGAGTCGGTCTGGTGGTATGAGAAGGGGAAATTCGAGCAGAGATTTTACGGTCACCATGGCGGGCTGACGCCACAGGAGATGGAGACGGTGCTTTACTCGTACGAGATGTAGGCGCCCGTTTACTTCTCTCCCCAGTGGATGGCAATCGTCCCGAACATCAATCGGTCATAACCAACCTTTTTGAATCCGGCGGCTGCCATGCGCGCCGCTAGCTCTTCCGCCGTGACGAATCCCTCTGTGGTTTCGGGGAGGTAGCGATAGGCGTCGCCGCTGCCGGTAATGAGCCTGCCGAGCGTTGGGATCATCACATGCATATGCAGCCAGATGAACGGGGAAAGCAGGTTCTTTTTCGGACGCGTGGTATCGAGGATGACGATCCGTCCGCCTTTCCTGAGCACCCGATATTGCTCCTGTAAGGCTTTCTGCAGATCGACCACGTTGCGCATGAGAAAGCCGGATACCACTGCATCGAAGAGCGAATCAGGAAATGGAAGCTGAAGCGCGTCGGCAGATGAGAAGTTAAGTGGACCGCTTTTTTTCCCGACGCGCATCATTTCCAACGTGAAGTCGGCGGCGACGACCCGGGCTTGCGGGAATTGGGCAAGCGCCTCACGCGCCAGGTCGCCCGTCCCGGTGCCCAGATCCAGCAAACGGGAGGCTCGATTCAGCCGCGCCAGCTGGATGACACGCTTTCGCCAGCGAACGTCCTGCCCGCCGGTCATCAAGCGGTTCATGAGGTCGTATCTCCGGGCGATACGAGTAAACATATTTTGCACGTATGCGGCGCGTTCCTGTCCTGTCAATCGGGTCATTCATCCTCTGTGAAACACCTTGTTGCCAGTCGTCGCAAGGCTCGTCTGGTATACGTTATACTGCAAAACAGTCATCGTATGAGTACAGAAAAAAGATCATCAACCTGGAAGGCATGGATGCTGGCAATCCGTCCGCGCACGTTGCCGGCCGCGGCCGCAGGCGTGATCATGGGGAGCGCTCTCGCCTGGGGGGATGGATTCTTTCGGCTTGACGCGGCGCTGACATGCCTGCTGACTGCCGTCCTGCTGCAGATCGGCAGCAACCTGGCAAACGATGTCTTCGACTTCGAGCGCGGGGCAGATACGCCTCAGCGATCCGGACCCGTGCGCGTCACCCAGGCGAGACTGCTCACTCCTTCGCAGGTCAAGGCGGGCATGGCTGTCGTCTTCGGGCTGGCAACTCTGCTGGGATTGTACCTTGCCTGGTTGGGCGGATGGCCGATCATCCTCGTTGGAATTGCTGCCATCCTTTCGGCAATTGCCTACACGGGCGGACCCTTTCCTCTCGGCTATTACGGATTGGGGGATCTCTTTGTATTTATCTTCTTTGGCGTTGCCGCAGTTGCTGGGACATATTATGTGCAGGCGGGCTTCGTCTCTGCGGCCGCCTGGTGGATGGCAATTCCGCCAGGCTTGATAATCACCGCGATCCTGGTGGTGAATAATCTCCGGGACATGGAGAATGACCGCAAGGCAGGTAAGCGTACACTGGCTGTCATCCTGGGTGAGCGGTCAACAAAATATCAATATTTATTGTGCATGATCGTTGCATATCTGGTTATGCCTATCGCTGCCTTCACCAGCGTGATCCCGTGGTTGTCGGTGCTGTCATGGCTTTCCATGCCGCTGGCGATTCGCGCCGCGCGGATCGTGCTAACGCAACAGGGACGCCCGCTCAATTCGGCGCTGGCAGGGACGGGTCAGACGGCGATTCTCTTCAGCATCCTGTTCTGGCTGGGGATCGCTCTTAACTGACAAACTTCCACCGGCACCACCTGCGTTCCAGCCAGTCTACGGTGAAATACATCCCCAGCCCTAACAAACTCATCGCAATCACACCGGCATACATGGCGGGATAATCCAGCAGTGTGCTGCCGTTGTAGTAAATGTAATATCCCAATCCATATTTAGTCGCGGACAACTCGGTAATATACAGCACCGCCACGGCCGTCCCGATCGATTGACGCAGCGCAGTCAAGATGGCGGGCAGGCTGGCAGGAAGATACACGAATCGGAACAAGGCGCGCCGTCCAGCACCCACGCTGCGCAGGCTCTGGATCAACTGGGGAGGCAGCCCGGCAGCCTGGTCACGCACGAGCACAACGATCTGAAAAAACAGGATCATGAATATGATCGCGATCTTTGCCGTGTCGCCGATCCCCAGGAACAAGATCACCACGGGCACAAAGACGACCTTGGGGATGGGATACAGGAGATAGATCAGCGGCGAGAAAAAGCGGTTCAAGCTCTTCGACCCGCCGATTGCCAGCCCCAACGGGACCGCGGCGAGCACCGAGAGCGCCATCCCGGCGAAAACCCTCCACAGACTGAATACAAAATGGGTCGACAACCCGTTTTGCAGCTCCTTCCCAAGGACGCCCAGCACCTGGAGCGGAGCCGGCAGTATGGGAAGGCTCACGATCATTGCCAGGATCTGCCATAAGCTCAGTAACGCCAGCGCTGCAAGAAGTGCATCACGCCGTTTCATGGTGCATCTCTCTCCAGAGCCGGTCACAAAGCTCATGGTACGCCGGGCTGCTTCGATATCGGCTTTTTCCCGCACCCGGGTTCTCAAAAATCCGTGCAGTTCGATTAGGCGCTTCTCCTAGTAGAAGAATCTTCTTTCCCAGAGCAGCCGCCTCCTCAATGGCATGCGTCACGATCACCAGCGTCAGGTTTTGCTCCGTGCATAAGCCCAGGGTCAAGTTTTGCAGGTCGGCGCGAGTGATGGTATCCAGCGAGGAGAACGGTTCGTCCATCAGCAGCAGGTCAGGCTCAAGAGCCAGGGTGCGGGCAATCGCTGCGCGCTGGCGCTGTCCACCTGAGATCTGCGAGGGAAATTTGTCTGCTACCGCTGCAATCCCCAGACGGTCCAGCCAGTATGGCACATCCTTTGCGGGCTGAAAATCAACCGGCGTGTGCCGGCCATCTTCCCCATAGAATTCCCGCACCTGCAAGCCCAGTTCCACATTCTGGCGGACAGTAGACCATGGCAGCAACCCGTAATCTTGCAGGATCAAGCCGCTACGCGGGCGGGGACGATTCAGAATGTCACCCTCAATTCGGATCTGACCCGAAATGGGCTGGCGCAGCCCGGCGAGTAGATAAAGCAAGGTTGTCTTTCCGCAACCCGATGGACCCAGGATCGCCCAGGTTTCGCCGCGCGAGATCCGAAGGGAGAACTCCTCAAATAGCGGCGTTGTATGAGGGTAACCAAAAGTAATCGAGTTGATCCCAATCATATCTTTTAAGGAAGGAAAGCCGCATTGACCGACTCCTCGTAAGAGACATCGGTCGTCAGAATTCCTTTTTCTTTCAACCAGGCCAGTGCATCCTTCCACTCGTCCTCTGTCGGTACGCCAGCCGGGGGAAACGCAGGCACCTCATAGGTCTCAAGCAGCGGCGCCGGCACCAGTTTTTGTTCACTCAAGATATTCTTATATGGATCCGGCTGGGCATTGAGCAATACGGTTGCGTCTTCGATGGCAGCCAGAAACGCTCTCACCGCATTGGGATTTGTATCGATTACGTCCTTGCGGAAGGAGATGACGCTGAAGCCATATTCCGGGTACCTCGAATCATCCGCAATAATTGTGCCCCCCTGACTTACCACCAGCGAAGCCAATGGATCGGGCATGACGCCGGCTGATAACTCTCCGGAAGCAAGCAATGCCATCCGGTCGGGAATTCTGGGAACGGCAACCGTTTTAATGTCGTCCGCTGTAAAGCCGTTCGCCTGCAGGAGCCGCTCGGTCACATATTCGATGACCGTGCCCTGGGACACACCGATCTCGACCCCCTTGAGTTCCTCCACCGAGGAAATCCCGCTCTGACCGGAAGCAAGGATGAAGAAATGCCCGTACTTTTCCGTGGGGCGCAGGGCATACCGGACTACCTGCATTTCTGCTCTCTCTCTATTGAAAAGCATCACGGCAAGGGTCTCGTTGACTGTGCCATCCGCTTCTCCGACAGCGAGCAATTGATCGCGCTCAGGCGCGGAAGCGACGGGGACGAACTCGACAGCCACCCCGTGCCTTGCAAAGAGGCCCTCCTGCTGCGCGACGTACATTGGCAAGGTGTCAATGATCGGCAGGACAGCGATCTTCAGAGTCGCCGCAGGGGACTTGGGCACACATGCGGAGAGAAAAATTGACCAGAGTAAGAGCAGGGCGAGATTCTTTTTCATCCGGGACAAGCTCCTTTTCAAGCGGATATCACCCATTATCAGGGAAGCTTCTCTTAGCATCCAGTGAAGTTTGTCCCTCTCTATTGCGCTAATTCTCATACATTTACTCTAATTTAGAGAGGAATTCGGAGTTTAATGTAAAGCAAGAGACGACCCGTCGGGGTCGTCTCTTGTCCATTATTGCCCACGTCCGTGTGGAAATGGGCTCCAGTCACAGAGGTGAATATTGGCTGTGGTCTGTCCGCCGCTGACGGTGAAGGTCTTCATCAGCCCGCTCGAGTCCGTATAGGCTCCTTCTAGGTTGTAACCGGGCGCCCAGGCGTAGGCGTAGTACGTTCCGCTAGGCAGCAACACATTATAGAAATTCTGCGCCTCGGGAATCGAGAACTGGATCTTTTCGTTCGTACCGGCTTTTTCGAAGTACAAGGTCATCGGCGGGTTGAACTCGCTGGGATAGCACAGGCTGCCTGTGACGGTTCCGTGAGATGGCTCCACGACCGTTTTGATCTCCACGTAGAACGCTTCGTTGGCTTTGCTCCCGGAGCCGAACAGGGCACCCGAGGCATTGCGCAACATCCAGTAACCGATATGATAGCCGGAAGAAGCAGGCGCTGTCAGAGTGATGGACACATCCACGGTCTGGCCCGGCGCCACGTAACCGGGCAAACGGGCGGCGGTTGTCGATCCCATCGGGTCTCCGCTCGTGAAGACCAGCATGTAATCAGGCGTCCACGTGCAGGTACCGCGGTTTTGCAAACGCCAGGTCTTGGTGAAGATCTCACCCGCGGAGAGCTGCGTCCCATCGGGGATGGTCACGTCCTTGACGAATGCCACCCAGTCACAATAGGTAACCGCCGTAGGAACAGGCGTATTGGTCGGGCGCACAGGGGTACTGGTGGCAGGCACCGGCGTCGACGTCGGAGGGATAGATGTCGGCGCATTCTGGGTCATGGCATACATGGTCTGCGTCACAACTGCCTGGACCGTGCCGATGGTATCCTGAGAATCAGATCGATCTGGTCGCAGCAACGGCATCGCGAACAGGGTGACCGGAAAACAAGCCATAATGGTAAAAGCAAGCACACCGAATAAAATAAGGACCGAGTTAGTATTGAGTTTCATCTTGCACCTCCATGTTGTGCTGCTCATGGACGGCGCGCTTAATCCGAAAGTTCCCCGTTGTACACCTTGTTACAGGACTGTAACAACATGGAGCAAACAACAAAAACAACGTCCCCTCTCGAGCCCGAGAGGGGACGTTTTCAGGATAACGCAATCCTATTGAGATGACAGGACATCTGCGAGAGGCGTCCCGTTGACGAAGACTTCCACATCCTTGACCGTAGAGAATTGAAGAGCCGTCTGCTCGATCTGCGCCTGGACGCGCGGCGCATCACAGGTGCCGCCGAGGACGATCGATCCGATCAAGTGGATGACTGCGGTGCCCTGCTCGATCGCAACCCGGTCCACGCGCAAGTCCGACTGATACAGCGCGTTGTAATATCCCGACTCTCCATAGAACTGCTGTTTGGCGGAAAAGAGTTTTTCCAGCGCTGCCCGCAGGACAGCCTGCGTTCGTGGGATGGTGACGTTGATCGGTATGGCGCTATCGCCGCAACCAACCAGCGGTCCCGATTGCCCGTTCCCCTCGAGCTCGATCAGGACGATCTGGATCATTTGTTCTCCAGCCGTGGTCGGGACTGGCGTTGAGGTGGCAGGCGGGACCTGCTGGACCTGGGTGGCAGTGGGCAGAACCGGGGTTGCCGAGGGTATGCTGAACGTCGCCGTCGGGTTGATCTGCTCGGTGGGTACTGTGGTTGGGGTAATGACTGCTGTGTTTGTTGGAAGCTCAGCAGTCACCGTTGGCATCGGAGATGCGACCGGCTCAATCGTAACGTTAAACTGCCCGCAGGCAGATAACGAGAGTACAACAAGAAATACGAGGAGCTTTATTCCTCTCATGGAGCCTCCATTCTGAAAACTAGTCTCTTCTTATTCTAAACGCCGTAGGTCACAAGAATGTTTCAGCAAGGTGACAGTCCTGTAACAAATGCAGTGGTATCGCTACACAAAGAGCTCGCAGCCAACCATAAATCGTTCTCGAATTTGCCGAAGGATACAATGCTCATGAAGAGGGCGGAGAAGGAATCAATCTGGTACTTGCGTTTGATGAACGATGGGAGGGACGCCTCTGCCATAGCGCTTCGATGACCGTCAGGTCATTGCCTTCGGTAATTGACATCACATTCATGCGCCCGCGCTAATCCATGAGCGCCCCGACAAAGATTTATAAAACAGCATAGGAGTCTGCAACAGGTCCAGTTCTACATGTAATGGTCATGTCTTTACATTTCATCGCGGGAGTAGAAGTATCCAGGGCTATCTTCAAGACTCAAAAATCTACATTTTCTTACAGCAGAGCAAAAACACCCTAATCTGCTACTTATGTTAACAAATCATCAAAGTGAGAGTAAAATACCGTCTATCTTATTCCCCCGCCGCCCCGCTGACGCGGGATCTTCAACAGTGCGGCGGGTACCTAGGCTCCAAGGAGATTCCCATGTTTCATACAATCATCATCGTTGGCAATGTCGGCAAAGATCCGGAGATGCGCTATACCCCTTCCGGCCAGGCTGTGACGTCCTTTTCCGTTGCTACCAATCGCCAGTACACCACAGGCAGTGGAGAACAGGTCAAGGAGACGATCTGGTTTCGCGTCACAACCTGGGGTAAACAGGCGGAAATCTGCAACCAGTATCTTAGGAAAGGATCGAAAGTTTTAATTGAAGGCCGCCTGACCCCCGACAAAGCCACCGGTGGTCCGCGGATCTGGAACAAGCAGGATGGATCGACCGGCGCCTCCTTCGAAGTGACAGCAGGCACAGTGCGATTCCTGTCCTCGCGCGGCGAAGGGCCTGGCGATGGATCCATGGTGGGCGGCATGGAACCAGCCGAGATCCCGGCTGAGGACGATATCCCGTTCTAATCGAACACGTCTCATACATCCGGCGCCTGGCGTTGGACGTATGAATAACCAGCAGGACGAGAGGACTGTGTTATGACAGCACCGTCAGGACCAACCGGACCTAAAATTATCATCCCTGAAGGAATGCAGCCAGCCTACGCCAATCTGGCGCGCATCTCGCATTCGCCTGCCGATATTGTCATCGATTTTGCGCACATCCTGCCCGGCGAGACGATCGCCAATATCCGTTCTCGTGTGGTCATGACCCCGCTGAGTGCGAAACTACTCTTGCGCGCGCTTCATGAGAATATCGCACGCTACGAGGCTGCATTTGGTGAGATTACCGTTCCCAGCAACAGTTCGCTGGCAGAGACTCTCTTCAAGCCACCTCAGCACCCACCCGAGCCGCCTAAAGAGTAATTCCCTCCTACGTTCTGATTTATCTGTATACGGAATGGAGCAAGTATGTATAAACTTGAAAGCATAGCTGACCGTATCCGCCAGAACTTCGATGTGCGGACTGCCAAGCGCGACGAAGCATTGAAGCAGGCCCGTCGACTAACCCGCGCCTGCTCGCTGGCAATCCGGGCCGTTCACAGAGATGATTTGGAAGCCATGATCGCCAGCCTGACAGAAGCGCAGAAGCTGGCAGATCAGCTGCGCGAGGACCTCAGGGATCAGCCCGAGCTGTTCTATGCTGGCTACACTCAGGATGCACTCAAGGAATTTGTCGAAGCCAATGTGACCTGTGCGCTGATCCAGAATAAGGCGCTTCATACGCCCCAGGAACTAGGCGTGGAGGATGCCACCTACCTGAATGGACTGGCTGAAGTTATCGGCGAGTTGCGCAGGCGCACGCTCGATATCCTGCGTACAGGGTATTCGGATGAAGTCGAGCGTCTGCTCGGTCACATGGATGACATCTACGCGGTCCTTGTGACCATAGATTATCCGGATGCGATCACGAACGGTCTGCGCCGGCAAACCGATCTGGCGCGCAGCATTATCGAAAAGACACGCGGCGATGTTACCTTCAGCCTGCGTGGACAGGCTCTGGCAGAGGCGATCAGCAGATTGAGCAACCAACTCACGGGCAGTCAGATCGAGGATGATGGTAGAGGCGGATTATCTATCCCGATGAATGAGGACGATTAAGCATGGCGCGGGCGGGGCATAGATATCCGCTGATTGTTTATCGACATATGTTAAACCGCTGGTGGCCCGCCATGATCGCCATCGGTCTGGGTATGTTCGCGCTGGCATACAGCGAATACATCCAGCCACTCGGACGCTTCCTGCCATGGCGCTGGCAGCTCTTTGCAGCCATTGGCGGGCTGGCGATCATGATCGGTATTTTCTTCTGGGTCAGTCGCTTCTTTGCCTACGTGCAGCCCCATCCCGGCTACCTGAAGCTTGCCACGCCGTTCATGCGGATCAATATCTCTTATAAGCGCATCCGGAAAACCACAACCACCGAGATGCGTTATATTTTTTCGCAAAAAAGCATGTCAGGCTGGGTCCGGGAAATCTTTTCGCCCCTGGCGACCAAAACTGCCCTGGTGATTGAGCTGAACGGGTATCCGATCTCTCCCGCTTTATTAAGACTGTTCCTGTACCGTTTCTTCTTCAAGGATAAAACCACGCATCTGGTAATCCTGGTGGACGACTGGATGCGCTTCAGCTCCGAGCTGGAGAGCATGCGCTCGGGGATCGACCTCGACACCACCCAGAAGCGGCAGCGGAATTCCATCCTGAGCCGCCTGCCGGAAAAATGAATGTTTACTTCGCCTGTTCTGTTACCGGCGGGCGTGACTTCGAGGCAGTGTACCAGACCCTTGTGCGCGCGCTGGTCGAGGACGGTCA
>DATHTH010000376.1:0-7364 GCA_035463495.1 Anaerolineales bacterium
GCAAGGCAATCGACGTTCTCAGGATTTGCCAGAGCCGTTTCCTTGCCCTGTTCCCAGCCATAACCAGCATGGCAAGACATGCAGGTCCGTTCATTGCCCTGGGAGCCAATACAGAAGTTGTTGATCTGATTGATCTTGCCAATGGTCACCGGCTCCTCTCGCCAGGGCACATCGAAGACTTTGGACTCCCACGTCCAATGCGTGGTTTGCATCACCTCTGCCGCGGCGTCTTGATGGCATTCCTGACAGGCACGCGTCACATCCTGGCCTGAATTGAACTCGCCCCGGATGATGTCAACATGATCTACATGCACTGACTTCTTGGGAATATACTTTGCAGGATCGGTGGAGGTATTGGTGTTGCCGGGAAGGAAGTAGAACACCGGGACGACGATCACGGCTATGATGCCAAGCAGTCCCAAAGTCCACACGGGGAAGCGCTTCTTCATGAAGTAGCCTCAAGCGATTTCACTGACGAGGTGTGCAGTCTGCGTCAACCGGTCTCGCATTGCAGAGCGTAGAAGGTCAAGCGCCTGGATGACCCGTCTGTCTGCCAGGTGGTAGATAATTACGGTTCCCTGGCGCTCTGTATAGACAAGGCCGCGATCTCTCAATACCTTGAGATGCCGCGAAGTTGTAGGCTGGGGGATGCCGAGATCGTTGGTCAGCTCGGTCACATTGAGCGCTCTCTCACTCAGGGCATACAGAATAAAGATCCGGGTGGGGTCGGAAAGGGCGGCGCAGAAATCCGCCTCCAGCTGGATGATTTCTTGTTTCAGAATGGGATTTACCATTGTTACCTTCTTATATGCGCATGAACGAATATAGACAAAGCCATCATAATATTGTGACACTTTGTACCATAGTGTGTGATGTCACTTAAAGATGGGTATAATGTCATTTTGGGTGGTGTGAACCCAGACAGTGGCAAATTGCGGAATGTTTAAGGATAGAAATGGCGCTTTATAAGCCGGATGCAATATCGATCAATATCGGAGAAAAACTGCGTGAGCTGCGGGAGGCTCGCAATATTTCCATGCGCGCACTGGCGAAACGCAGCGGACTCTCTGCAAACGCCCTGTCCATGATCGAGCGGGGTAGAGCTTCTCCGTCCGTAAGCACGTTATATAAGCTCGCTGACGCGCTGGGAATTTCCATCACGGCGTTCTTTGGCGCGGATGCGGAGAAAAAACAGGTCGTTTTTCTGAAAGCCGACGGGCGGCCACGCGTCAATTTCACACGCGGTGTCTTTGAGGGACTGGGAGGGGAGCAATTTATCGGCCGGGTAGAGCCGTTCTTACTGACCCTGGAGACCGCAGCCAACAGCGGGCCGCGCACGATGACTCACACCGGGCATGAACTTGTTTTCTGCCTGCGCGGCACACTCGAGTACCAGGTGGAAAGGCAGATCTATGAACTGGCAGCCGGAGACAGCCTTCTGTTCGCGGCCCATTTGAAGCATCGCTGGCGCAATATCGGCACGACCGTGGTGACAGCCCTGATCATCATCTCAGGTTTTGAAGAGGGGGAACAACTGCATGCCATGCACTGGAAGAAAGGCGAATAGGAAACAGAAGGCGACTCAATCGGGTCGCTTTTTGTTTGGAGCTTCCGATTGTATAAGATTCGAGCCCAGGGCGAGCTGAGGGGCGTAAAGCCCTCTCCTCATCCGGTGATGATGCGCTCGCCCTCGTAGAGCTTGACGGCGATAAAGGTGATGAGCAGGGCGAGCAGAATTGTCAGGAGGGCAGAGATTGAAATATTCTGCATTGAAACCGGCTCGTAGCGCAAGAACTGATTGATCAGAACCTGCTGACCAAAGGTCGGAATCAGCATTGTCCACAGGTCTGGCTTGACGGGTAGGAACGCGAGAGCGAGCCCGGGCAGTGAGGGAATCAAGCCAATAAATGGCAGATAGGTCCCGGCTTCCTTCGTCGTTTTTGTAAACGAGGCAATCAGGGTCTGGATGGCACATGCCAGGAAGACAATCGGCAAACAGATCATGAAAACTGCCAGAAGAGCGCCCGGATCAAAGCCGATCTGAACGCCGAGCAATTCCTCCACGGGCAGTAGGCGAAAGATGGCGGCGAAACCTGCCAGCGTGATCGTCAGGTTGAGAATGGCGAAAGGCATTGCCGAGAGCATTTTGCCGATCGCGATCCAGCCGCGCGGGAGTGGGTTGATCAATAACGGCTCGAGGGAACCGCGCTCGCGTTCACCGGCGGTTGCATCGGTAATCACCGGGGAAGCGCCATTGAAAATGGCAAAGATGATGAAATAGGGCAGCATGGAGAGGAAGATCAATGCCTGACTTTGCGGGGTGGCAGTGTTCACGTTCTCGATCTGGACAACCTGTATGACCTCGGGGCTGACCCCACGCAAGCTCAGGCGTAAGACCCCAATGTAATAACTGTAGTTTTCAATCGCGCTCCGGGCGCGAGCGATATCGGGCGAAGCCGATTGGCGGGTGCTATCATAAATCAGTTGCACCCGGGCAGTACTGCCCTCGGAGAATTCTTCGCTATATTCGGGCGGAATAATCAGTGCGACGTTAATGTCCCCGGCAATGACCGCTGCCTCCGGGTCCGTAGGTGCGGTCTCGATGACGATATCCTGCTGCTCCAAGAATCCAACCAAGCTTGGCGCATTCTCTGCTCCGGCGACCGGCAGTACCAGAGACTCCTCCACCCGTTCACGCACGGTGTTGCCAAGCAGCATGATCATCCCACCGAGGAGCAGGGGACCGAACAACGCCCAGAACAGCCCTGTGATCCAGCTGCGGTAATCACGGAGGTTATCGAGCATCTCTTTTTGAAAAATCACCAGGATCTTCTTCATCATTCCAGCCCTTCTTCCGAGCCGATCGCGGCGACGAACGCATCTTCAAGACTTTCCTTCCCGGTCTGACGTCGCAGTTCGTCAGGGCTGCCGGTCGCGGAGATCTTGCCATGAGCGATGATGACGATCTGGTCGCACAACGCGGCCACCTCCTGCATGATATGACTGGTAAAGAGCACACATTTACCGGCCTCGCGCAGCCGTAGGATGAATTGGCGCATGGCGCGTGTGCTCATGACATCCAAGCCGTTGGTCGGTTCATCCAGCAGTACGTTTTTGGGATCGTGAACCAGTGAGCGCGCGATCGCGACTTTGAGTTTTTCGCCCGTGGAAAATCCGCCTGTCCGACGGTCTGCAATGGCCTGCATATCCAGCAGGTCGATGAGTGCTCCAATTTGCATCTCCAGGGCTGCGCCTTCCAATCCATGCAGGCGACCGTAATAGCGGATATTCTCCCGGCTGGTCAGGCGCGGATACAGCCCCCGCGCATCGGCCAGGACGCCGATCCGGCGTTGTACCTCCAGCGGCGACTGTTGCACGTCGAAGCCATCGATTTCTGCCGATCCACGATCCGGCTTGAGAAGCGTATAAAGCATACGCAGCGTGGTGCTTTTGCCCGCGCCATTGGGTCCGAGTAAGCCAGTGATGAGTCCGTCCGGTGCCGAGAACGAAACGTTCTGAACGGCTTTCACGTTTCCAAAGGATTTTGAGAGACCTTGTACCTGTATCATGGATGTGTCCCTGGTGTGCTAGGGGCGAGGACCACTGAAATCGATAAAAAATGGCGGCGGCTCTAATGCCTCCAGGCAGGAGGCATCCAGGCCTTCCGAGGAGGCGCTGTTCAGAAATTCATTGAAAATGTTAAGGCTGCACTGGCTGGAGAGGTTGCCATGTCCCATACTCGGGAAAATCAGATGAAGCGAGTTACTCATACTTTTGGAGACTTCCTCCGCATATCTCGGCGGCGTGATGGGGTCAGCTGCCCCGGAAAAGATCAGCATGGGAACCTGTGATTCCACCGGGCTCCGGAATTCAGGCGATACCTCGCCCTGCGGCCATTCGGCACAGATGGAAACGAAATCCAGCGTCCGATCTCCAAACACGCTGCCTTCACTACGGCTGGCAGCTTCCTCCGGGGAAATGAGGGGCGCATCTTCGGTACAGGTCACTGCATAGAACACTCCTTCGTATAAACCTGCATTCACAAGGTACGCCTGCGAGATGAGGGGCACGAAGTTGCCATCGGCATACGCCGTGTGGATGGAGAGTGGCAAGGTCGCAGCCAGGTCGGGAACGTACAGGGTATTGAATACCATATTGGTGATCATCTCTCGTGTAACTGTTATGTCCAACGGTTCGGTGGTCAACGGGTGAGGCATGGTGATTTCGGCTGGGGATTCGTCCAGTCGGGCAAGTAGACTCTCGAACTCACCTCGCAGGTCCGGAAAGGCAGCGCTGCAGGCTTCATCTGCTGCGCAGCGCCCGAAGAGTGTCTCAAGCGCAGCCTGCCCGTCTTCGGCGGCATTCACAAAGATGACAAATTCGGGATCGACAACCGCATCGAGTGTGACGGTGCGGACGTGCTCGGGAAACATCCTCAGGTAGGTCAGCGCCGCCCGCGTCCCGTAGGATGCTCCATACAGGTTTATCAGGTCGTACCCCAGCGCGAGACGGACCTCATCCAGGTCGGTCATGGCAATCTCTGTGGTGTAGAAGCGCAGATCGGCCTCGAGGGTGTCTGGACAGGCTTTCAGGATTTCCAAGGCCTGCTCATCGGTCAACAATTCATTTTCAGGATCGAGGCAGCGCAGCGGATTGGATTTCCCTGTGCCGCGCTGGTCAACTAGAACAATGTCGCGGTCCTCATGGATTTGAAACATTCGGGCGATCATCGCCGGGAACGACTCGAGAGCCGATTGACCGGGTCCGCCTGCCAGCATAAAAAGAGGGTCAGGCTCAGGATCACGTTTGATCGCCGGGATGACCGCGATATGTAAATCTAGTTGTCGTCCGTCTGGATGGGCGCGGTCCTCTGGGACCGAGAGCGTGCCACAACGTGCGTCCACCTGATTGCCAGTGGGTGAGGTCAGTGCACAATCCTGAAGCGCCAGAGTCTCATTGGCTGTGACCGAAACTGGCCCCGGACTGCAGGCGACGAGCAACATCAGGAACAATATATAGGTATAAAAGTTGCGCTTCATATGGGTTTGGATTCCGAAGCATATTATATCCACTCCGGAAAATAAAACTGGACTATCGCTCATGCGATAATCCAGTTTTACAAGTCACCTTCGTGGATCAGGCGTATAGACCCCAGTCCAGGGCGGAAGGATCTTCCATCATTGAGAAATCCCACATTTCCATGCCCATTTCGATCGTGACGGGCATATCCAGGCCCTCCACCGCCTTGGCTTTCGTCATCTCTACCATGGCGGGTCCGTAGGGGCAAAAAGGCGTCGTCAGGATCATCTTCAAACGCGCGATGTCGTTCTCGATCTGCACATCGCGCACTAACCCCAGCTGGATGATGTTCATCCCGATCTCCGGGTCTACGACCTCAGACAACTTCTCACGCACCTGCTGAACTCTTTCCGGATGGGTATCGTGGATCGTCCACTTAATTTGATTTACAGTTTCTTCTGTCATTTTTCCTCAAACATGACTCCTGGTCAACTGGTTTTTACAACTGCCGGCTGGACCACATACGTGCAGTGTGAGCTGCCATCTAGAATGCATTGCACCTTGCTGGCGGGCAGGGCTAGCATCTTTGAGATTACCGTCTGGTCCACCGTGCAGACTTCGGGGTGAGCGATTCCAATTTGATAATACGGGCAGGAGATCTCGTGGATCTGGTATTCGTCATCCTTCTTCTCCCATTCAACGGTAAAGCCCTCCTGGGCAAGGAGCTCCTTGACGAATTCCAGCCGTTCTTCCATGCTCAATCCCTGGATCTGAGTGGCATACTCACTTGCGAGATCTTCCGCCACCTGGTTGAAAAGCTGCGTGATCATAGGGGCTGGCATGGATTCCTTCATTTGCGTCAGCAGGCGGGTGGTGAGCCGTAGATACCGAGTGGGGAAGCGCTCCATGCCATCTTCTGTCAGTGAATACACCAGACGCGGACGCCCCACACCATGGCGCTCCTCTTCTGCGGCGATGAGACCTTCCATCTGCAGGTTTGTCAAATGATGACGTACGGAGATGGGGTTGATGCCCACCGCTTCAGCCAGCTCATTGATCGTGATCTTTGGCTTGCGGAGCAGCGTCCGAAGGATCTTGTCTTTCGTGCTTTTCATGAAAATGAGTATAACAGTGCCCTTAGGGGTTGTCAATATACTAGATAATTATGATAAATATCGAGGAAGTGAAAGTTTTCACATCTTGACATTGAATATACTAGAATATTATCATAAATATTTGACTTTTTCCCCTGAATCTGCTATAATTCAGCCGATTTGTAAACCCCCGCCAACAGGCGTTTTGTTCAGGAGATGGAATGTCGCAACTTGAGATCAAGAATTTGCATGTCAGCATCGAAGGAAAGGAAATTCTTAAGGGAGTTGATCTGACCGTGGAGCAGGGGAAAGTTCACGCTATTATGGGACCCAACGGGACGGGAAAATCCACACTGGCGTACACATTGATGGGGCATCCGAGTTACACCGTAACCGAAGGTCAAGTCGTTTTTAAAGGACAGAATGTCCTGGAGCTGGAGGCCGATGAGCGCTCCCGGCTTGGGATTTTTCTCGCCTTCCAGTACCCGGTCGCGATACCGGGCGTGACGGTGGCGAACTTTTTGCGCACAGCGCTCAATGCCCGGCGCCGCGCAGAGAATCCGGAAGACAAGGGCATGCCGATTCCGGAGTTCCGCAAGCTGCTCAAGGAAAAGATGAGCCTGCTGAAAATGGATCAGAACTTTGCGGGACGGTACTTGAACGAAGGTTTCTCCGGCGGCGAGAAGAAGCGCGCTGAGATCCTGCAGATGGCGACGCTCAGCCCCGAGATCGCAGTCCTCGACGAGACCGACTCGGGTCTCGACATCGACGCGCTCCGAATTGTAGCGGACGGCGTCAATGCTTTGATGAGCCGGAATATGGGTGTACTGGTGATTACTCACTACCAGCGCCTTTTGAACTACATCAAGCCTGATTACGTCCATGTGATGTTGGGTGGCCGGATCGTCGAATCGGGTGGGCCTGAGCTGGCGTTACACCTTGAAGAGAAGGGTTACGAGTGGATCCGCGAGCGCTACGAGGAAACACCCGCTTAAGGCGCCTACGCACAAAGGGCTCATGGACGTTGGCTCAAATCCTTAGTGTACTTTGTGCCCTTTGTGTTTAATGAGTTTGGAGATTGTTATGTCAGAAGATGCAAAAATTTTAGAAGATATCGGCCAGTATAAATACGGCTTTCACGACCGTGATGACAACTACACGTTCAAATCGCAAAAAGGTTTGAGCCGTGAAGTCGTAGAAAACATTTCACGGATGAAAGAAGAGCCGCAGTGGATGCTTGACTTCCGCCTG
>DATHTH010000377.1:0-6182 GCA_035463495.1 Anaerolineales bacterium
CGAGGTAGGTGGTCGAAAGATCTGTCATAATCATTGCTCACTTTCTTTCAATATAGGTACCGTCCCGCAGGCATCAACCCTGCGGGACGGCCTGGTTACGATGTGTTACTCCTGCTTTCCATTCCCGTTGCCATAATGCATAGCAGCCATCTGCTGGTAGAGTGTCCAGCGTGATTTTGCATCGTGTTGAGCTTCCTGCATCAAGTGCTCGGCGCGGGCTTCATCCAGCTGGGAGAGCATCTTATAGCGGGTCTCGTTATAAGCGTACTGCGAGAAGGGGATGCTTGGCTCCTTCGATTCGATGAGCAGTGGGTTCTGGCCCTGCTGGGCGAGCCGCGGATCGTAACGGTAGAGCGGCCAGTGCCCGGACTGTACGGCGAGCTTTTGCTGATCGAGACCCTTTGCCATATCATAACCATGCGCAATACAGTGGCTGTAGGCGATGATCAGCGAAGGTCCATCGTACGATTCGGCTTCCAGGAAAGCGCGCAGTGTCTGCTGATCGTTCGCGCCCATGGCGATCCGTGCGACGTAGACATAGCCGTATGACATGGCGATCAAGCCCATGTCCTTCTTGGGCATGCCTTTGCCTGCCATAGCGAACTTGGCAACCGCAGCGCGGGGCGTGGACTTGCTCGCCTGGCCGCCGGTATTGGAATACACCTCGGTGTCCAGTACCAACACGTTGACATTGCGGCCACTGGCAAGCACGTGATCGAGGCCGCCATAGCCGATATCATACGCCCAGCCGTCGCCGCCGATGATCCAGACCGACTTCTTCACAAGACTATCTGCCACGCTGATCAGATCTTTCGCACGCCGATCGGCCGACGCTGACAGCTTTTCCTTTAGCTCCGCCACTCGTCCGCGCTGGGCGGCAATGCCCGCTTCCGAAGATTGGTCGGCGTTCAGGATGGCATGTACGAGCTCGCTGCCCAGCTCGGTCTCAAAGGCAGAGAGTAATTCACGAGCATATTCATTCTGCTTATCGAGCGTCAGGCGCATGCCCAGGCCAAACTCGGCATTATCTTCGAACAGCGAATTCGACCAGGCGGGTCCGCGGCCATTTGCATCCACAGTCCATGGGGTGGTCGGCAGGTTGCCACCATAGATGGAAGAACAACCGGTGGCGTTGGCTATGATCGAGCGGTCGCCGAACAGCTGTGAGACCAGTTTCACGTACGGAGTCTCGCCGCAGCCTGCGCAGGCGCCGCTGAACTCAAACAATGGGCGCAGCAATTGTGAATTCTTAATCGTGGAAGGATTGATCAGGGTTCGATCGAGATCGGGGATCGACATAAAGAAGTCCCAGTTTTTGACCTCCTGCTCACGCAGGGGCGGCTGAGGCACCATGTTGATTGCCTTGCGCCCTACCTGTGTTTTATCCTTGACGGGACAGACTTCCACACAAAGTGTACAACCGGTGCAGTCTTCCGGTGCGACCTGGACCGTATATGCCATACCCTGCGAAAATTCCTTGAACTTGGAGGGCATGTGCTTGAAGGTCTCAGGGGCATCTGCAAGGAGCCTCTCATCATAAACTTTGTGCCGAATGACTGCATGCGGACAGACCATGACACACTTTCCACACTGAATACAGAGATCTGAAACCCACTCAGGGATTTCTAGAGCAATGTTGCGCTTTTCCCACTGAGTAGTCCCGGTCGGGAATGTGCCGTCTACCGGGAAGGCAGAGACTGGGATGCTATCGCCCCTGGAACCGATGATCTCGCCCAGAACTTCGCGCACGAACCCGGGGGCTTCGTTGGGGACCGGCTGCCGGCGTGTGACTGTGGAGGTCACCTTTGCAGGCACCTGGACCTCGCACAGGTGCTCGAGGGTCCGGTCCACGGCATCGAAATTCTTCTTGATAACCGCTTCGCCGCGCTTGCCATAGGTCTTTTCAATGGCGTGCTTGATCTCGGCAATTGCGGCTTCACGCGGCAGAATACCGCTGATCGCAAAGAAGGCGGTCTGCATGATTGTGTTCATGCGCCCGCCCATACCGGTCTTTTCGGCGACATCGTATCCGTTAATAACGTAGAATTTTAGATTCTTCCGCAGGATCTCTTCTTGAACCTCACAGGGCAGCTGATCCCAGATCTCCTCCGGCCCGTACAGGCTATTGAGCAGGAAGATGCCACCCGGTTTGGCATACTTGAGCATATCGACGCGCTCGAGGAAGCTGTACTGGTGACAGGCAACGAAGTTTGCCTCATTCATCTCGATCAGGTACGGAGCGCGAATGGGCTTTGACCCGAAGCGCAGATGGGACATGGTCACCGTGCCGGACTTCTTCGAGTCGTAGTAGAAGTATCCCTGGGCAAAATTTTCTGTTTCTTCCCCGATGATCTTAATGGAGTTTTTGTTCGCGCCAACCGTGCCATCGGACCCCAGGCCGAAGAACACACAACGAACGGTTTCCTCGGGCTCGATTTTGAACGATTCGTCCACGTCAAGGCTGGTAAAGGCAACATCGTCTTTAATGCCGACAGTAAAATGATTCTTGGGCTGGGGTTTATTCAGCTCGTCCAGGGCTGCCTTGACCATCGCAGGCGTGAATTCCTTCGACGAAAGCCCATAGCGCCCGCCGATCACTTTAATGCCCGACCGCTCCCCCTCCACCAGTGCGTTGACAATGTCCAGATAAAGCGGCTCGCCGGATGTGCCTGGTTCTTTGGTGCGGTCCAGCACTGTAATGGATTTCACGGTCAGGGGCAGGGCGTCGACGAAATGTTTCACCGAGAAGGGGCGATAGAGCCTGACGCGTACCACACCGACCTTTTCGCCTCGGTCCACCAGATATTCGACTGTTTCTTCAGCTGTCTCACCACCGGAGCCCATAATCACCATCACGCGTTCGGCTTCGGGATGCCCGCTGTAGTCAAACAGGTGGTAGCGGCGGCCCGTGACCTCGGCGAATCTGTTCATCGCTTCCTGGACAATGCCGGGCGTGGCAGCATAATAGGGATTAACTGCCTCGCGCATCTGGAAGTACACGTCAGGGTTCTGGGCAGAGCCGCGTAAGACAGGACGGTCCGGGGAGAGGGCACGTGCCCGGTGTGCGCGGATCAGCTCCTCATCCAGAATGCTGCGGAGCTCTTCATCTGACAGTTTGAAGATCTTTGTAACTTCATGGGAAGTGCGGAACCCATCAAAAAAGTGCAAAAACGGCACGCGAGATTTGAGGGTCGCCATCTGGGCGATCGCGGCGAAGTCATGCGCCTCCTGGACACCGCCCGAGGACAGCAATGCCCAACCCGTCTGGCGGACAGCCATGACATCCTGATGGTCGCCGTAGATTGAGAGCGCATGCGCGGCAATGGCACGCGCGGCGACATGGAAGACGGTGCTGGTGAGCTCGCCCGCGATCTTGTACATGTTGGGGATCATCAGCAGCAGGCCCTGAGATGCGGTAAATGTGGTCGTCAGTGCGCCGGTTTGAAGGGCGCCATGCACCGCGCCGGCTGCGCCGCCTTCGGACTGCATCTCGATCACAAGCGGAACTGTACCCCAGAGATTGGGCTGCCCCTTGGCAGACCATTCGTCGGCAAATTCGCCCATGCCGGAAGAGGGCGTAATGGGATAAATTGCGATCACCTCACTCAGACGGTGGGCTACCGAGGCTGTGGCTTCGTTGCCATCTATCATGATTACAGGCTGTTTCATTAAGGCTCCTTTAGAGGACAGGCAAGCAGCTTGCCCGGATTTTCCATTTAACAAGTGTATCCCTCGCCTCTGAAACCTGATAGTTATGAATGACTTAAATCCCCCTGCTTGTTGTCATATTTCGGACAATTTTAGGTAGAAATAAAAACAGGAGCCTGAAATGCTCCCGTCTCTGACCTTTTAAGCTAGTTGTGCAGAAGGAACCTGCTCCAGCGTAATGAGGATCATCATCGCTTTAGAAAAAATATCTCTCCAAATGGGGCCTGGCAAGTAGCAGTCCTGCCAGAGTCTTGGCGTCCGGCAGCTCGCCGTGTTCTGCCATTTCGAGTGCCCGCTTTGCCGGGATTCTCTCGAGCTGCAAGAATTCATCATCGTCCGCCTGGAGCGGATCGTCTCTTAACTCCGTGGCAAGGAAAACTACCATGAACTCTGTGGAATACCCGGGTGCGAGATAGAACGCCCCCAGTTTTTGAAGGCTCCCGGCTGCCATACCTGTCTCTTCACGAAGCTCGCGAGCCGCGCATTCCTCATGCGGCTCCTCTTCGTCACGCGTTCCTGCCGGGAGCTCAAGAAGATCGGCTTTCGCCGCGTGACGGTATTGTCTCACAAAGAGAATATTATTGTCCTTATCAATGGGGATGACGACAACGGAGCCACCGTGTTCTACAATTTCAAGCTTTGTCTCGCGTCCATGGGGTGTACGGAGGGTATCACGGCGGACCTTGAAGGCGCGACCGTTTACGAGGGGCTCCGATTTGATCAATTCAAACGGCATACTTTTTTCCTTTACCCAGAAGAGAGTGGATGAATTATAAGAGAAAAGCCCAGGCAAGTGCCTGGGCTTCCAATCGTCGTTCCTGTTTAAGGAATGCTCAACGTCTGTCCGGCTGTCAGTGTGGCGTCCACAGAGATATTATTAGCCTGTGCAATAGCGGCCGGATCGACATCACCAAAGAGGCAGGCAACGCTATATACCGTCTGGCCTGCTGATGCAGTATAGGTGGTGGGATGGTTTCGCAGGGCGCGGGTCCCGGGAAAACTGCCACTTTGAGGAATCTGCAGTGTGCGATTTGGATACAGGATCGTCCCACTTGACAGGCTATTCAAACGGAGCAATGCATCCGGGTCAACGTCAAAACGGCGGGCAATACAATAAGGGAACTCACCGCTTCTCAGCGTATAGGTCGCTGGACGTGAACCGACCGGTGCAGAGGTGGGCAAGGGGCCACTACTTGTGGGGGCTCCCGCTGTTGGCTGGGTTCCGCCTACTGCCAGGGTTGCTGTGGGCGTAAAGGCGGGAATGGTGGAGACAATGGGGGTGGATGCGATCGCCGTTTGGGTCAAGCCCTGAGAAACGGCATCGAGAGGAGTTGATAGATCTTGTGTTACCAGTCCGGCAAGCGGCGTTCCTGTCAGTGCCAGAGCTGTCTGCGTTCCGAAAGCTTCTACTTCCCCCATGCCGCCGGGTGTTTGAGCAATCGGCGAGCCGAATAAACTATTGGGATCGATCGGCGTATTGGTGACACTGGGTTGTTGCGAGTACGGCTGATTACAGGCAGAGATCACAACCGCAATCAGCATGAGCGTGGAGGCAACCAGCGCGCCTCGTTTTAGACTGGCCATATGCTTCTCCTCAACTCCAACAAAGTTTCAACGATGGTAGCACATCCCATTTAACGCGTCAAGCAATGCAATGGGAAATTAGAGGGATGGCTTGGACCGGCCGAGGATCAGCACGGGTTTGCCGGTAGCAGCGTGCAAGATGCTTCAGATATATCCATGCACGGTATCCTGTCATTGCGCACATTGAAATTCCGAGAGGATTTCATTCAGATCAGCTTCACTATTGGTGTCTGCCAGACCTTGCGCGCGTACCCGTTTCCAGAGCTCGCAGATACCTCTGCGAATCGCATTGTCTTGCTTAAGGGCCATCTTCGATATCTCTTCAGCAGCAGCGATGTTTCCCGTGTACGCCTGAGCTTCGATATACGTCAGCCATTCGAATGGATCTTCAGGTTCATATCCGAGTGAGCGGGCATCCTCGATGAGTGCAATGACCTGCGCCCAATCGCCCTGTTGGTACGCAAGCTCCGCTTTTGCATAGTAATAACACCATGTATGCGGCGGTTCATTGAGGAAAGGCAGGCTCGCGGTATGCTCAGAATTGAGCAGAATGGTCGAAAGATCGGAAAGCGGAATGGCGTCCACCAGAAAGCGCGACTGCCGACCATACGTGATGGCATCCCCGCGCTTGGGATCCAGAACGCGCAGACAGCCGTTCCGGGGCATGTAGATCACGAGCGCCTGGGATGTGGAGCCGTGGAAGCTCACTCTCCGAATGGGCAGGCTGACGTCTGTACCGGGTTCCAGGGAAGGCAGTGATCCTCCACCCAGTCGCTTTTCTGTGTAGAGGAGAGCATAGGGGACGTTACTTCGTTCGTAGTTCGGGGCATACATCCAATTGATGGGCGCGGTAAAAGAAAGGTCGGTTTCGTAGTCGATCGGTAATTGAT
>DATHTH010000378.1:0-12669 GCA_035463495.1 Anaerolineales bacterium
CGTGCTTTCACAGTGCGATATCGAGGGAATCGCGTTTGTCTTTGCGTGGGTCTTCGAGGGCAGCGCGCCGCACCGACCGGCGGAAGGTCCGTTTGTGTGTTCATAAAGTAGGGACATTTTCTTGCGCTGGCGGGCATGGACATGGTCCATGCCCGCCAAGTCCTTGTGCTGAGAAACATTCGGACAGTGAAGAGGCATTCGAATCCCGGTCTCGATACGCTCCGAAGAGCACGGGGCGACTCGACCTTCGTGGATTGCTCTGAGCCTGTCCGATTATGACGCAGGGGGAGCCAGCGGCAGCAGCACGTAGAAGGTACTGCCGGTGAAGTTGACTTCATCGTTTCCCGCGCTTTCCACCCAGACTTTGCCACCGTGAGCGCGCGCCACCCCGCGCACCAGCGCCAGGCCGAGCCCCGGTCCGCCGCCTTTGAAGGTGGTTTTCCCGGAAGAATGCAATCCGACCGCCCCCACCTGATAAAACTTTTCGAAGATCAAGTCATGGTGTTCCGCATCCAGGCCGATGCCGCGGTCGCGTACGGCGATCTCGAGGCCGGGCGCACTATCCTCCATCACTGCAGGACGGGTGGTGATGTGGATCTTCCCGCCATCTGGCGTATATTTGATGGCGTTGACCATGAGTTGGTAGATCGCCTTCTGGATCAGGGGAGGATCGCCTTTGATCTCCGGGGTTCCCTCGGCGTGCGTAACGGTCAGCTGGATATTCCTTTCGGAGGCAGCCTGCTCAAGATCACGGACAAGGACCTCGATGATCTCCACCAGGGGAACAGGGACCGAGGCAACCTTCAGCGCCTCACTCCCGATGCGGGTGAGATCCAGCATCATGTTGACGACTTTGTGCATGCGGTGAGCGCCGGTAAAGATGCCCTCCGCGACCTCTGCAAGGGCCGGGTTCGCCTGTGCCTCCGGGAAGGTGCGCATCAGATTGACAAAACCGTTGAGCACCGTCAGCGGGGTGCGCAGCTCATGAGCAGCGATCTGAATGAACTCCAGCTTATTGCGATCCAGCTGGCGCAAAACCTGGTTGGTCTTTTGCAGATCGGCGATCATGCGCTGGTCATTCGCGCGGATGCGGTCCAGCGTGATGCGGATCAAGTCGATCGCCATGCGCGGGCTGCGGCGCAGGATGGTCTCGAAGTCCTCCTTTTCCATTTCGAGGACGGTGCATTCGGTGGTGGTCCGCACAGTCGCAGCGCGCGGCGCGCTCTGGATGAGCGCCATCTCGCCGACCACCTCACCGCGCCCACCCACGCGCAGGACGCGTTCCTCCTCCCCATCCGGGATCTTCTGTGAAACGACAATCCGCCCGTCGGCGACAATGTAAAGCACATCTTCGTACGCGCCCTCATGACAGAGCACATGGTTGGGCGGGTAGGTGTGCAGCTCCGTTAAGGCCGCGACTTCGGCGAGCTCTTCGTCCTCCAGCCCGCTGAAAGCGAGACGCAACAGGGCGATCTTGTCGTGTGTGTAGGTTGTGTCCATTCATTTGGAGTATACGCAGGAGCGCGCCGGCCAGTACAACAACTCGATTGCAATTTACGTGCCCCTTGGCGAAAGACAACCCTCCCCGGTTCCGCTATGAAGCCGAGGAGGGTACGAGGTTACCCCTCTGATCCCCCGATTGTGACTAATATCACGTACATGACGCCCGGGGTGGAAAAAGGTTACGGATAGGCAGAAACAAAAAGAGGGACGGGATTGCCGTCCCTCTTTCGATGTTGGATAAAGACTTTACTTCTGGACCAGGATAAAGATGCCTGTCTTGTCCGTGGTGAGGATCTGCAGGAAGTCCGCAAGGCTCGGGGTGAGCTTAAAGAGCCCGTCGCCTTCGAGGGCTTCCGCCAGCTCACCTGTAGCGAGCGGCGAGGAGACTTCGACCCATTCCCCGGCAGCCTCATCCCAGAACAGGACCGTGTACTCACCGGCAGCAACCGGGAAATCGAGCTGCACGCCGGCGCCGACAGGAAGCGTCTTGAGCGCCTGTCCCTCGTCAAGAATGCTCAGATCAAGCCCCAAGACGAAAGAGGAGTCTTCAGGCAGACTGGCGGGGAGACCATCTTCGCTTACCTCCGTAGCCATAGCCTGGTAGTCACATAATTCTATGAAGGAGAGTCTGACTCCGAACGCGAGGTAGACGCTATCACAATCGATGTCGACCGGTTGGCCACTCCTCAGCGGAACAAGAAAGCTCTCGAAGGATTGCGGGCCGGAGGAACCAGAGCCGGACGAACCAGAACCCGAAGCGCGGGGCGCTGTGCTCGCTGTGCTCGTGGGGACCGGTGAAGTAGGCGCCGGGGAGGTCGGTGTGACCGGCGTGCTGGAGGCGCTGACCGTCACCAGGAAGCTGCCCGGCGTGCTGTGGCCGGCTTCATCGGTTGCGGTGCAGCTGACTGTGCTCGTACCGACCGGGAAGACCGAGCCCGAAGCGGGCGAGCAATTCACCGAGGGAGACGGATCCATCGCATCGTTTGCGGAGACAAAGTAACTGACAGCCACAGGACCGTTCGCGACCGACATGTTCGCGGGCAGGTTCAGGCTGGGAGCAATCGCATCTCGCTTGACCGTCACCGACTGGCTGTTTGTGCCGCCAGAGCTTGTGGCGCTGCAGGTAAAAGTAGTGCCGGCGGTATCTGCGCTGACAACGAACGAGCCACAACCACTGGTCGAAGAGACGGGCGACTCGGCATCCGACACCATCCAGTTGACGGTGACATTGCCAACATACCAGCCATTGCTGCCAGGAGGTCCAGATACACTGGGGGTAATCACCGGCGGCGTGTTATCCGCGCCGGGTGTGGTCGGCGTGACGTTAAAGCAACCCAGTCCGTTTGCCGTCGCGCCGTCCGTCGGGCAGGTAGGATCGCTGTAGACAATCAGCGTGCCGCCGAACAACTCGATCCCATATCTTCCATTCTTTGCGAAGGTGCCGCCATGCAGATTGACGATCGTCGAGCCGGTGCCCTGGATGAGAATGCCAGACAAGCCATTGCCCGTGCTGCCTGACTGATTGACACTGCTGGTCACGTTTGTCAGCGTGACCAGTGAGGCGCCCTGGATGTAAATGCCATTGCCGTCATTGGCGCGCGAGATCACGTTGGTCAGGGTAACAGTGGGCGCGATCAGCGTGGCGCCGTTATGCTCGCCCGCCGGTGTGCCTTCATTATCCCTGAAGCTGTACTGTGAGTTATCGGTCCCATCGACGGTGATCGATCCACCGGTCTGGGCATAAAAGCCTCTACTTTGATTATTCCCCAGATCCGCATCGTTGCCGTGAAAGTTACTGCCGTTCCCTATATTGATATCCCCTGACAGGGAATGCAAGTAGACCAGGTACTTGTCGCCAGTCTGTTCAGCCACATCGACATCGTCAAACGTAATGTCTCCACTCGAGGTATAGACTGTGATGGAGGTAGCCAGCGACGCATCCCTCACTTCGATATCTTCCAGGCGGATGTTCCCGACCCAGGGGTTCGCAAGGGAACCGATGAGGATGTAGCCCTCATTATTGAAAAGGGCTTGCGTGCCGCCGACGGAGCCCGAACCGGTTCCGCCATTATAGCCTCCCCGCACGCTCAGGTTAAAAGAGCTCAGCGTGGCAAAGGCGCTGGAGAGGCTGCCCGCCGAATCGTCGAGAATGAGGGGCGTGGTAAACGTAGTATTCCCACTGTGCTCCAGGAAGATCGTCCCGTTGGAAGCGAACGCGCCCGGGTTGGTCCGCATGGCGGTCAGGAGATCGGTGATCGAGGCAAAGTTCGCGCTGCAGCCGAGTCCGCCGGGGAACTGCCCCTCCGGGCACCAGACCGGGTCAGATTTCACTACCGCTTCGGCAGTTTCCTGGGTGCCAAGTACAAGCGGCGAGCCCTGCCCGTCCAGGACGACCACGCTGGTATCCGCGGGCACATCGGCAAGGATTGCCGCGGTCGGCGTGCTTTGTGGCGCGACCGGCTCTGGCGAAGCAGGCGGTTCGGGAGTGGCAGATTGACCGGCTTCGGGCGTTGTTGATGACTCCTCTGGAAGGGCTGTCGGTTCCGCGCTCACCTCGGTGGCAACGGCCGGTTCTGTCGGGGTTTCCCCGTCTGCCAGCGCTGCCGGGACGTTGAACAAAGCGCTGAACAGAATAACCATTAATAAAATAGCTGCGATGAGCCGGTGTTGTCTGATTTTAAGCATTTGCGACACCTTTCTTTCACCTATACGATACTTTCCGAGCTGCAAACGGTGACATGACGAAGCTCGTGCAGTAAAGGTTACAGACGAGACAGCCGGATATGGAATTGATATCGTTGCTAAAAGACAAGGACGGCCGGTTGCGACCCGCCGTCCTTGTCGTGGGAAACATCCCCCTACTTGGTTACCAGGATGAAGATCCCCGTCTTGTCGGTCGTGAGTACCGGGAAGAATACGCTTGCCTCGTGCCGAACCAGCTCATATAGTTCGTCGCCCGAAGTCCGCGTGAGTGCTTCCGCGATATCTTGCCTTGCAAGCGGCGTCGAGAGCTCCACCCAGGCCCGCGCCGTCTCATCCCAGTAGAGTACCGCGAGAGTTCCCTGCGATCGAATTGGGAAGTCGAACTCAATACCGGTACCGTCCGGCAGCGACTCGAGACTCTGGTTCTTGCTCAGGATATCCAGCTCGATACCCGACAGGAAGGAATAGCCTGCCGGCAGATCCGCGGGCAACCCTTCCAGATCAACACTGCGGATGGTTGTCTGCTGGTCGCAAAGGTTCAGGAAGCTGATCCGGATGCCGAATGCCCAGATCACGCTGTTGCAGTCCAGGTCGATCAGCTCGCCGCCTGTCAACGGGATCACAAAGGCAGAAGCGCCCGGGACAGATGCTGTGCGTCGTCCTCCCACGGCGCCTCCCGACGAGCCACTGTCAGAGCCGCCTGGAGGCGTCTGAGATGGGATAGAAGTGTTCGTGGGCGTATCCGCCGGTGTGTTGGTAGGAGTCTGCGTAGCGATGGATGTATCCGTGGGCGTGCTTGTCGGGGTGTTGGTCAGGGTGTTCGTAGGTGTGGCGGTAAATGTGTTTGTTGGCGTGTTCGTAGGCGTATTGGTAGGTGTATGGGTCGGCGTATTTGTAGCCGTGTTTGTAGGAATCTGCGTATCGGTCGGCGTGTTGGTAGGTGTATTGGTTGGAGTGTTGGTGGGCGTGTTCGTGGGAGTGTTGGTAGGTGTATTGGTTGGGGTATCTGTCGGCGTGCTTGTAGGGGTTTCGGTTGGTGTGTTTGTGGGCGTGCTGGTAGGCGTATCGGTCGGTGTGTTCGTAGGAGTATTGGTGGGCGTGTTTGTAGCCGTAAGGGTGGCAGTATTTGTCGGTGTGCTGGTCGCCGTCAACGTAGCGGTCGGCGTATTTGTCGGAGTCTGAGTAGAAGTCGCCGTATGGGTCGGGGTGTTGGTGGGTGTATTCGTGGGACTCACGTTGACTATCAGCGTGCCAGTGGTGGTCACGGGTGTGGAGGCCCCCTGGCAGTTGCTTCCCTTGGCTGCCTGTACAGTAAACGTATGGGAGCCGCCAGGCGTCGATCCTGTGGTTGCAATGGTCAATATTCTCGAGAAGTCGGCATTGGTTGCAGTAATTGGATTAGAGCCGCCGCTAAAGGTCGCGGTCGCTCCGGTTGCTAAGCCAGCGGAAACACTCAAGGTGATTGTGCAGGCAGAAGCGTTTCCCCCCATATCGACATTTACCGTATAGACGGCATTGCCACCCTGTGCCACCGTAACACTCGTCGGGTCCAGCGCTACAGACTGCGGCAAGCCATCTGAGAATAGCCCAGTCTGGACCAAGCCAGAGGACATCCCGGTCGCAATGTAGATGTAGTCACCCACAGCAAGCTCGCTATTCCACAGGGTGATCTGGCAACTCCAGGCGCCATAGGAATTGGCTGTCGCTTCACACGTGGCTGTATATCCATTGGGGCCCCGGACATCCACGCGCACGGTTTCCCCGAAAAGAAAACCGCTCTGGTTGCCATTGAGACTGTTATCGTTTCCGCTGATGGTCACAATACTGCCGGGTGCATAATCATCCTGATCCGTCCAGATGTTGGCGAGCGGTATGGTGCTGCTGATGCTGTTCCATGCCTCGATGCCATAGCGGGCATTATTCTTGAAGGACCCGCCGGTGACATTGACCAGCGTGTCTGCACCGTTGATCAAGACTCCAGATCCCATGGGGACAGAGCCGTCGGATTGGCCGTTGTTGCTGGCATGCACATTTGTCAGATCCACAGCCCCTGCCTGGTCGGCGGTGATGGAAATGCCATTACTATCACCATAGGTTGCGCTGACATTTGTCAGGGAAACATTCGAGGCGAAGATCTGGATGTTATCCCGGCCGGTAGTTCCACTGACTGAAACATTATTGATCGCGAGAGACCCAATCCATGGGTTCGTCAAAGAGCCCACCTGCACAAAGGCATTTTGCCCGACAAAGACTGTCCGGTCCGATGTGCTGCCGGTGGCTGGATCCCAGCCGCCCTGGATGGTCAGATTGTGAAGACGCAGGCTATTGAAGGAAGTACCCAGGCTGGCGCTCGAATCATCCAGAATCAGAGGGACGCTAAACTGGGTCTTTTCAAGGAAGATCGTGCCGTTTTGCGAGAAGCCCGCCGGGTCCGCTTGCATGGCGGCAAGCAGAGCCGCAATACTGGCGTAGCCCGGACTGCAGCCATTCGCTCCCGGTGTCGGCACACTGACATGTTCGGGGCACCAGACTGGGTCCGAGCCTGCGACGACGTTTGCCGCCTCCTGCGAGCCCATGACCAGGCTTTGACCCTGCTCATCCAGTACGACGATGTCGGTAGTATTCATGAGCGAGGAGGATGCCACCGCCGCGGTCACGGTCACTGCTGCCGTAGGCTCTTGTGTGAGGGTCGGCTCCAGCGTCGCAGTAGGGAGAGCCGGCTCCACGGGCAATTCGGTTTCCGTCGGAGCCGCCAGGCTGACGCCCGGTTCTGTTGGCGTTTCCCCTTCTGCCTGCGCGGACTGGACGCTCAAGAGATTGAGACATACGATAACGATCAAGAACAAAGAAACAACGGCAGAGGGCTTTCGCGGGGTCATGATGAGGGCATCCTTTCTGAGATGAAACGCGCACACAAGACGCCTGACAAAGTTGTAAGTTACAGGAGGGGGGCTCCGTCATGAAATTGCTATGTTCATAGCTCTGCGGAGACGAATCTGAGATTGAAATCCTTTTGAAAGAGATTTCACCTGCATGGGGATGTAGAATGGGAGTTGGAGTATCTCTTCGAGAGTCCAGCCTGGATTCTCCAGGTCATCACGGCACTGAAGGGAGAGAAAAGGGTCGTTCGCCAAACCAATAAGAAGAGATTACAATAGAAACATGAACACGCAACAGGGTTATATTCTGATTGTTGAGGATGTGCCCGATATCCTGAAGCTGCTGGAAGCGACGCTGACGTTTAAAGGCTACCGGGTGGTGACCTCGGTCAACGGGCAGGAAGCGCTGGATGCGATCCAGCGTGAGCGACCGGCTCTGGTCATCACCGACATCATGATGCCCAGGCTGGACGGTTTCGGTCTTGTGCACCGTTTACGGATCAATCCCGAGACCCGCGAGATCCCCGTTATTTTCCTGACCGCTACCTACGTGGCACTGGAAGACAAGGCATTCGCGCTGAACATCGGGGCGACCCGCTTCATCGAAAAGCCGGTGAACTTCGAGCATTTCCTCGGCACGGTCGAGGAGCTGATGACCAAGGACATCCCAGCCGCACCCTCGATGATGAGCGAAGCCGAGTTCTATGAAGGGTATCGTCAGCGCCTTGAGCGGAAACTGCAGCAAAAGATCACACAGATCACGCGCGATGAGCGCCTGCTCGAAACGATCCCTGAGGAGGAGAAATCCACCTTCCGGGCATCGCTGCAACTGGCGAGGAACGAGCGGGATGAGATCCAGCGACTGTTGGCTGAGCTGCATGCCCGCATGGCAGGTATGGGCAAGTCGGAAGAAACAAAATAAACCATGGCCGGATCAAAAACAGCCGCCCGCGGGCGGCTGTTTTATTTGGGAGCGCATGCCAGTCATCCCCTGACTCGCCCGGACACATGACACGTCTCGATCGTGACACTTGCAGCCTTGACTTCCTTTAACATCGACTATATACTCTTATTAATCCGATTAATCAAACCATTATGCTCAAAGATCGCTTCACCCCAGACCTTTCCGAGTTTTTGCGCTACCTTGCCACAAATGCCGAAGTGGAGAACGGGCTTCCCTCTCTCAAGAATCTCAGCACAGAGCTGGGCGTCAGCCTGGCCTCCCTCCGTGAGCAACTCGAGGTGGCGCGTGCGCTCGGACTGGTCGAGGTCAGGCCACGCCTGGGCACCAAGCGCCGCGATTATTCCTTCACGCCCGCCGTCCGGCAAAGTCTTGGCTATGCGCTGGTACTGAACGACGAGCACTTCCGCAAATATGCGGAGCTGCGCAACCATATCGAATCGGCGTTCTGGCACCAGGCAGCGCGCGCGCTGACCGCGGAAGATAAACACGCTTTGCAGGATATTATCGCAGCCGCCTGGGCGAAGTTACGCGGCGCCCCTACCCAGGTGCCGCATGAAGAACACCGCAGCCTGCATCTCAAGATCTACAGCCGCCTTGAGAATCCCTTTGTGACGGGGCTGCTCGAGGCATACTGGGATGCGTATGAAGCCGTTGGGCTCAACGTGTTCGCGGGTGGGTACGAGTATCTGGAAGAAGTCTGGCAATACCACCAGCAGATGGTGGATGCGATTTGCAGCGGCAACTATGAGGCCGGGTATGAAGCCCTTGTGGCGCACACCGACCTTTTGTATCACCGATCGTAAACCCCGGAGTCAGTCAGAACGCTGACCGACCTCCTACGATGAGGAGTCTCATGGATACAGTCATTAACGATTTTTCGATCATTGTCGGCACGAAGAACGGCTCCGGCAGTTCCACCGCCAACAATACCATCCTGCGCGCGATCTTCAAGATGGGCATCCCGGTCTCGGGCAAGAACCTCTTTCCATCCAACATCCAGGGCTTGCCCACCTGGTATACGATCCGCGCCAATAAGGACGGTTTCATTGCGCGCCGCGAAGAGCAGGAGATCGTGATCGCGATGAACCCGGACTCGTTCGCCCGGGACCTCGCCTCAGTCGTCTCCGGCGGAGCCTTCTACTTCGCGGACGACATCAAGCAGCCCATCACGCGCGCTGACATTGCCGTGTACCCGCTGCCGGTCAAGCAGATCGTGCGCGGCGACCCAAGCATCCCGAGTGACTTTCGCGACCTGGTGGGTAACATGGTGTACGTCGGTGCGCTGTCGCACATGATCGGGTTAGATCTCGAGAAGATTTATGCGGCGCTGGACTTCCATTTCAAAGGCAAGCAGAAGCCGATCGACATGAACTTCAAAACGATCAAGGCAGCCGCGGAATGGGCGAGGGCAAATCTCGAGAAGAAAGATCCCTTCTACCTGGAGCCCATGAACAAGACCGATGGCTTGATTATGGCAGACGGCAACACAGCCGCTGCAATTGGCTCGATCTTTGGCGGCGCGCAATTCGTTTCCTGGTATCCCATCACACCCGCCTCCTCGCTGGCCGAATCCGTGAACGATTACATGCCCCTGCTGCGGAAACGGGAAGACGGCAAATTGACGTATGCCGTCGTCCAGGCGGAGGACGAGCTGGCTGCGATCGGCATGGCGATCGGCGCAGGCTGGAGCGGACTACGCGCGATGACCTCCACATCGGGTCCAGGCTTGAGCCTGATGACCGAGTTCGCAGGTCTGGCCTATTATGCTGAGGTGCCGATCGTTGTCTGGGACATCCAGCGCATCGGTCCGAGCACCGGTCTGCCCACCCGTACCTCCCAGGCTGATCTGAGCTTTGTTTACAACATCGGGCATGGGGATACGCAAAGCATTATCTTGCTGCCCGGGGATATCAACGAATGCTTCGAATTCGGCTGGAGGGCCTTCGATATCGCCGAGCGAGTGCAGACGCCGGTCTTCGTCCTGTCTGATCTTGACATGGGGATGAACCAGTGGATGAGTAAACCGTTTGAGTATCCGGACCAGCCGATGGACCGGGGCAAAGTGCTCTGGGAGAAGGATCTTGAAGAGCTCAAGGGCAACTGGGGCCGCTATCTGGATAAGGATGAGGACGGCATCCCGTATCGAACGGTCCCTGGCAACAGGCATCCCTTGAGTGCATATTTCACCAGGGGTACAGGCCACGACGAACACGCCCGCTATACGGAAGACTCTTCTATATTCCTGCATAACATGGACCGCCTCAAGAAGAAGTTCGAGAGCGCCAAGCAGTATCTGCCTAAACCAGTCACCTACATGACCGAGGGGGCGAAGATCGGCATCATCGCCTACGGATCCACCGAGGCCGCTATCAACGAGGCGCGCGTCCAGCTGGAAAGAGAGCACGGCATGCAGACGAGCTTCCTGCGCGTCCGTGCGATCCCGTTTACCGCCGAAGTGGACGAGTTCATACGCGCTCATGACCAGATCGGCGTCGTGGAGATGAACCGCGACGGGCAGCTGCACCAGCTGCTGACCATCAACTATCCCGAAGCTGCGATGAAGCTCCGCTCCGTCGCCTATGGGGATGGCATGCCTGCATCGGCGCGCTGGGTCCGTGAGGGTCTCCTGGCAACCCTTGCGCAGAGCATGAAGGCAGACCCGATGGAAGAGGAGATGCAGCCCACCGTGAGCCTGGGGGCTGCGGAGGAAGAGCCTGTCACGGAAGGAGTCAAATCATGACACAACCATTACCTATGGCTGGCACGCCAGCCAATACGAATCTTGCCGGGTTAACGAAGAATGATTATCGCGGCAACCCCACCACGCTCTGTCAGGGCTGCGGGCACAACTCCATCTCGAATCAGATCATCAGCGCGATGTATGAAATGAACGTGCTGCCCGAGCAGGTACTGAAGTTCAGCGGCATTGGCTGCTCCAGTAAAAGCCCTACATATTTTATGAATCGTTCGTTTGGATTCAACAGCCTGCACGGACGCATGCCTTCGATCGCGACCGGCGGTCTCTTCGGCGATCATATGCTCAAGGGGATCGCAGTCTCCGGAGATGGAGATACTGCCAGTATTGGCATGGGACAATTCAAGCACATCATGCGCCGAAACGTCAACATGGTGTATATCGTCGAGAACAATGGAGTATATGGGCTGACCAAGGGCCAGTTTTCTGCGACCGCGGAGCATGGCTTACAGCTGAAGAAGCAGGGTACCAACATTTACATGCCGGTCGACATTTGTATGGAAGCTGTTGTCTCCAACGCAACTTTTGTCGCGCGCTCGTTCGCCGGGAACGCGAAGCAGGTGAAGGAGCTGATCAAGGCTGCATACGCACACCACGGGATCGCCGTGCTCGATATCATCAGCCCCTGCGTGACATTTAACAATAACGAGGACTCCCACTACTCCTATCCCTGGGGCAAGGATCACGAAGCCCCTCTGCACGATATCACATATGTCGCGCCGCGCAGCGAGATCCGCCTCGAAACGGAGATGAAGGAAGGCGAGGTACGCGAAGTGACGATGCACGATGGATCGGTCATCTTGCTAAAAAATCTCGAAAAGAGTCACGACCCGACCAATCGCTACGAGGCCCTGCGCGTGCTGGAGGAGGGACAGCGCAATAACTGGCTAATGACCGGCCTGATTTACATCACCACCGATAAGCCCACCCTGGCGGATACATACAACCTGGTCAATACGCCGCTCAACCGCCTCGAGGAAGCAGACCTGCGGCCCGCGCCTGAGATGATCAAAACGATCAACGACTTGATGTTCTAACAGCACCGCCGTTCCCCCTGAGACGCGGAGACAGAGAATCTTCTCTGCTCCGCGTCTTTGCGACTCCTCTGACACGGTGCGACTTACCCTGGCATCGCCCGCCAGGGCAGGTGAGCCGTACCAGGACTGGTATGTGGCAAAATTGTGCAATGATCGAAATCACGCCTACTGTTCAAATCGACGAACGCGAGCTGCAGATCCATTTTGTGCGCGCGTCTGGACCCGGCGGGCAGAATGTGAATAAGGTGGCAAGCGCAGCGCAATTGCGTTTCGATGTGCGTGCTTCCGCCTTGCCCGAGGAGGTCAAGCAGCGCCTGCACGCTCTTGCCGGGAGCCGCATGGCAGCGGAAGGCATTTTACTGATTGAAGCGAAGCGCTTCCGCACTCAGGAGCAGAACCGGGAAGATGCCATCCGGCGGTTCGTCGATCTGGTGCGCAAGGCGCTCGTGCCGCCCAAAGCCCGCAAGAAGACAAAACCCACCCGGGCTTCGAAAGAGGAGCGACTGAAAGAGAAGAAACGCAGAGGGGAGATCAAGAAGATGAGGCAGAGCCGATCCGTGGAACGAGATTGATCTCACTCCACATTTTTCGCCGTTATAATCCGCATCCAATGAGCCGGACAATCGTAGGACTTCTCTGTGGATTCGGCGCGGCATCTATCTGGGGCGGGATGTACGTGGTCAGCAAAGTGGTGCTGGAGGTCATCCCGCCTTTCACGCTGGTATCGCTGCGGCTGCTTCTGGGTGCTTTGACATTGGCGATGATCGTTCTCTTGCGCGGGTCGCCAAAGATCGCCCGGCAGCAATGGCTTCAGGTGCTGGGCGTCGG
>DATHTH010000379.1:0-8282 GCA_035463495.1 Anaerolineales bacterium
GTGCGCCATCTGCTCGATCACACGTCCGGGCTGCCGGAATGGTCGGCGGATGCTGCCCAGGAGGCACTACCGGAGTCGTTTACAACCGGGGAAGCGGTCGAATACTATTTCGGGACGCAACAACAGCTAGAATTCGAGCCGGGTGAGTCATGGAGCTATAACAACATTGGTTATTTTCTGCTCGGCGCCATCATCGAGAACGTGACCGGGATGAGCTACGATGCATACCTTGCATCCGCTTTTTTCGAACCCCTGGATATGGACTCCATCCATGATTGCGCGGATGGTCTCGAAGGGTTGCCTACCGGTTACCATTCCAGAGCCGCGGGACTGGAAACAGCCCGTCCGTCAAACCTGCGGTTGTTAGGGGCAGCCGGTGCGCTCTGCAGCCATGTGGGCGACCTGCTCACGTGGCTGGAGACGCTCTCGAGCGGCAACGTAATCTCGCCGCAGATATGGGAACAGATGGTCACCGCCACAGAGCTGCCGAGCGGCGAGATCACGGATTACGGGCTCGGCTTCGTGGTCCAGCAGGCAGATCAGGGCACGTTGATCATGCACGAGGGTGCGACCGCCGGATTCAATTCCTACTTTGGCTACTATCCGGACCACAACCTGAGTATTGTCCTGCTCACCAACACTGACGGCTTCGACCCTGATCTTCGCTCGATTGCCTCCCTGCTTGCCGACATGATCCTGCGTGAGTAAATGGCTTACCCCGTGCAGGCTGGACCGTTCAAATCCAGCGTTTTGGACAGGGGGAATGAATAACGTAACGCGGCATCCGTGACAATTCTCCTCTCTTTGCCCCGGAGCACACCCCAGGTCTTGTGAGGTGTTGTACCGCGTGAGATAATGAATCAAGGTTCCCTGCTTCGTAAAATCAACGCATCTGTTTCTGGCCTTTGGGTAACCGTAGAGGGATGTGGGGAGGTATAGCACTCCTGGGCTCATGGCTGCTTTCTACGCGATGAGTCAGGCTCTTCATGGGCGATCCTATGACCCTGGAAGTGATCTATGAACAACAATCTTTTTGACAACCAAAAGCAGCTTCAAGCCCTGAAAGACCGGGTAGCCGAACTGGAGCGCCAGCTTTCTGAAAGCAAGTCTGCTGCTCTGCCGTTGGGGAGCTTCTTGGAGCACGCAGCACAGACCGCGGGGATCGAGGAGCGGTTCCGGCTGGCAATCCAGGTGATCCCGTTTCCATTAATGATTTACCGGGAGGACGGCAAAGTGTTCGTCCTCAACGAATCATGGACACACGTCACGGGCTTTACCCTGGAGGATATTCCAACGGTAGAGGAATGGATGCGCAGAGCCTACCCACAGCAGGACCCCCAGCAAGGAGATCCACCCTCTCTCAAGTGGGGAGAGCTCCAGCTGACCTCACGGCGCGGAGAGAAGCGGGTCTGGGACTTCTGCACCGCGCCCCTGGGGCTGGACCGGCTCGGAGCGCAGCTGTTCATCACGATGGCTGTGGACATTACCGAGCGGAAAAGAGCCGAAGAGGCGCTGGCAGAAAGTGAGCGCCGGCACCGGGAGATCACCCGCTTGCTCGAGCTGGACCAGGCACGGCTGGCAGCGATCCTGCAGCATTTACCCGTCGGTGTGTGGATCGCCGACCAGCATGGGCGCTTGATCGGCAGTAACGAGCAGGCCGACAGGATCTGGGCTGGAGAGACCCCTCTGGTGAACAGCATGGAAGAGTACGGCCGCTTCAAAGCCTGGCATTCCGAGAGTGGGAAGCGTCTGCAGCCTGAGGAACATCCCGTCGCCGTCGCTCTGCGCACCGGGCTGCCGGTGGCGCCGGTCGAGTTGCAGATCCAGCGCTTCGACGGCTCGAAGGGCACCGTGTTAGCCTCAGCCGCTCCGATCACCGATCGCCAGGGCCAGCTGACCGGCGTTGTGGGCGTCAATGTGGATATCACCGACCATAAGAAGGCGGAAGAAGCGCTACGACACTCCGAAGAGCGATTCGAAAAAGCCTTTCACGCCACTCCGGATGCCATCATCATCAGCCGCATGTCGGACGGCTTGATCCTCGAGGTAAACGAAGGCTGGAAGAAATTATTCGGCCACGAGCCCGCCGAAGTGATCGGGAAGACCTCGATTGATCTGGGCATTTATGTCACCCCTACCGACCGGCAGGAGCTGATCCGCCGCCTCGAAGAAAAGGGATTCCTGCACCGCTTCGAGCTTCAAGTCCGTCGCAAATCAGGTGAAATTCGGCATGCCAGCATGTCTGTGGAACGGCTGGACATCGATGGAACAGAATGTTTATTGACCATCATGCGAGACATCACTGGGCGTAAGCAGGCAGAACAGGCTCTCCGCGAGAGTGAGCGGCGCCTCAAGCGCACTCAGGAGATCGCCCAGCTCGGCAGTTGGGAGCTGGACCTAGTTCATAACCGATTAACCTGGTCCGACGAGGTCTATCGCATCTTTGGGCTGCAGCCCCAGGAGTTCGCAGCCACCTACGAAGCATTTCTGGCAGTTGTTCATCCGGATGACCGCCTTGCGGTGGATGCGGCTTATTCCGCTTCCATCCAGGCGGGTGAGGATAGCTATGAAATCGAGCACCGTGTGGTCCGGCAGTCCAGCGGTGAAGTGCGGATCGTTCATGAGAAGTGCGAACATTTTCGGGATCAAGACGGTCAGGTCGTCCGCTCTCTGGGGATGGTCCACGATATCACCGATCGCAAGCGCGCCGAGGAAGCCTTAAAAGCCTATGCCGAACGCCTGGAGCGCAGGGTCGCGTAACTAGAGACGCTCGTAGAGGGGCGAAGCCGGGACTGTGATAGCCAGCAGAGCGATGTGTGCTATGATAAAACAAAGAGCACACTCCGGCGAGCTTTCCCCGGGAGAGAGGCATGCATACGAAAATGAGATCGGTCGCTCGTTGGCCGCTACTTGCAGGTGTAGCTGGAATGGCGGCTATTTTGCTTTCCTGTTCGACAGAGCAGAGGACAAGCACACCCGCCCTTCCAAGTGTCACCCCCACGGCTACGGAGGCTGCCTCACTGCGCCTGGAGGATGGCGCCCTTAAAGTGAAAGCGCAGGGAGAGGATGAGCAGTGGCTGCCGGTTGCCGGCGAAACCACCTTCGAGCTGCAGGGTGAAGCACAGAGCCTCGATCCCTGGATGGTGACGGGGAACACCTTTGCCATCCGCGATACAACGCAAATCGCCGAAGGGCTCGAGATGGGGCAATTGGTGAAGGTACAGGGCATCATCCTGGACGACAATACCTGGCTGGCAAATTCCATTGCGCCTGCTGCAGACGAGCAGCCTCTGAATCCGGCGATAACTCTGGTTGGCAAGCTCAACTCTACCGATCCCTGGGTGGTCCATGGCATTCAGCTCAATGTGACAATCGATACGGTCGTCACGGGTGAGGTTATGCCTGATCTGATCGTAGTGGTGGAGATCCTGCTGCTGGAGGATGGGACCTGGGAGGTGCTTAATATCGCGCCGCTGAGCACCTTTACGGAAATCCCCGGCTGCGCGACCGTGATGGCGACTGTTGAGAGCGTGAGCGATAATGAAGTCCAGTTCAGGGGCTGGCCAGCCATCGGGTTGGAAGAAGGGGTCACGATCGAAAACGAGAGCAGCGCTCCGGAACAACTGAGCCCCGGGCAAAGCGTCCTGGTTGTCGTCTGCATGGCTGAAGGCGGCGGATTTCTGATCACAAAGATCATCGTTCTGGAAGGCAATGTGGTGGACGGATTCGACGGAGAAGAAAAAGTCCTGATCTGTCACAAGCCCGGTAGAAATGCCGGGCATACCTTGCGCGTACGAGAGTCGGCGGTCACTGCTCATCTCGCCCACGGCGATACACTGGGCGCATGCCCTTAACGCTCCTCACATGAATGATATTCATCAACAGCTACGAGAGCTGCTTGACCGCGAAGGCGCAGCCTACCGGGTGATCGAGCATGAGCCGGAGGGCCGCACGGAGGTCATCGCAAAGATCCGCGGCAACCGGATCGAGCAATCCATCAAGTCCATCGTCGTGCAGGTCCGCTTAAATCGAAGGGAAAATATCTACTGCCTCGCCAACGTCCCCGGTGACTGTCGCATCGACTTTAAGGGTATCCAGCATCACTTCAAGGCGGATAGTGTTGCCTTTGCCTCGCGCGAGAAAGCGCAGGAATTAACAGGTTGTGTGATCGGAGCCATCCCACCTTTTTCATTCAACGACCAGCTCCAGGTGCTGGCGGATCCGTTGATCCGGCAGAATGAGGAAGTTGTGTTTAATGCCGGCCGGCTGGATCGCTCCATCTTTATGCGGCTGGAGGATTACATTCGCATCGCAAAACCTCAGATCGCCAGCATAGCCCTGCGCGGTTAGCTCGTTTCTATGTACAATCGGAACATCCCAACCTCAGAGGTGTTCCATGTCCAGTCTCGACAAGACTCTCAACGCAGTGGAAAAAGGGGCAAGTCGCTTACAGATCGGTTGTTGGACAATATTTTTCAATTTGTTTTTTGCAGCATTTTGTCTGTGGGGGGCGTATGCAGCCTACACCGGGTGGCAGTTACAGACCCACGGGGTCACGACGATGGGGACCGTTGTCAGAATGAACGAGCAGAGTGACGGTGAGGGCGGATGCTGCACCTATGTGCCGGTGGTTGACTTTCAGGTGAATGGAAACGTATATACCTTCGAAGGGGATACGGCCTCCGACCCGCCCGCCTACCGCGTCGGTCAACAGGTGGATGTCCGTTATGATCCGACCAATCCCAACACCGCCCAGATCGACAGCTGGTTCGAGCGCTGGATCTTTCCCATCATCATTATCCCGGCGATGATCATCGCCGCCCTGATCCTCAATGTGTTCATGGTCCGCGCCTGGATGCGCGGCGAAGCCATTACTGGCTGAACATGAGATTTATTCTATCCGGGCGTCCACCGTTCAATTTTCTGTCCGTGGTCAACTCACATGGCTGGCGCCAGCTCGCGCCGTTCACATTTGAGGAAGATACCAAAACACTCCTGTATATCCTGCGTCTTTCCAACGGACGCGTGGTCGAGCTGAAGCTGCGCGATGCTGGGGAGGGGGTGAGTGTCGAGACGGAGAAGCTCGAGAGGAAAAGGAAAGAGCGCAAAGAAGTATCGGATTGCGTCGCCTGGATGTTCGGTCTGGACCTGGATTTTGCGCGGTTCTATGCCGCAGCGCGCGGGGAGCCAAAGCTGGCGCACGCAAAAAAAATGGCGCGTGGCCGCGTCCTGCGCTCGCCGACCCTCTTCGAGGACGTGATCAAAACGATCCTGACCACCAATACCCTCTGGACGGTCACCAAAAACATGACCCGTAAGCTGGTGGCTGAGCTCGGCGAACCGTTGTCATCCGCTGGTCGCGTAGTCCCGAACGACAGGGAGGGACGTACCGAGACCAAAGCCTTCCCCACGCCGGAGGCAATCGCAGGCACCAGTCCGGAGTTTCTTAAGGAAAAAATACGCGTCGGGTATCGTGCTCCTGCCATCCACAGGCTCGCCGTCAGCGTTGCCTCGGGCATGCTCGATCTCGAGGCGCTCAAAAGGAGCGATCTGCCTACCCTGGAATTGCGCAAACAATTGCTCACGCTGAACGGTGTAGGTCCCTATGCTGCGGCAAACCTTTTACTGCTCCTGGGACGGTCAGATTTCATCCCGATCGACTCGTATGCCCTGAAAATGGTCTCACACGAATGGTACCGCGGCAAACCGGTCACGGCAAAAGAAGTGGAGCAGCGCTTCGAAAAATGGGGCGAGTTCAAGGGCCTGGCCTACTGGTTCTGGGACTGGGAACAAAAGGGCTAAGCCGACGCAAGAGAATATGTGATTCTGGAAAAAGCAATATAATCCGATCAGCTTCGCTCTACATGGGCATTCTAAACTATTTATAAAATCGGCTATTGTCACACCTGCACCCACCGCAGGTGCGGTGTTGCGAGGAAGGCGCAGCCCGACGAAGCAATCTCACGTTATTTCATGGGAGATTGCTTCGCCCTGATGGGCTCGCAATGATGGAAAACTTCTATTTCTTGGGACCGACTAGTTAGTTGGAGGCTGATATGCGCTGCCCGGTCTGCAGAACCGTTCTTCTTGATCCGATCACATTGGTAGAGGGGCTGCCCGCCCGGCAATGTCCAAATTGCCATGGCGTTTCCATCTCGTCCAACGTCTATCTCACCTGGCGCAAGACCCTGGGCCGCGAGCTGCCTCCCCGGGAGGGAGAGATCGAGGTCGACCCCTCCTGGGAGGTGAGGGAATTAAAGCTCTGCCCGGACTGCGGTCACATCATGGCGCGCTACAAGATCTTTCCGGATACGCCCTTTTACATCGACCGCTGCCGCAACTGCAACGGGATCTGGCTCGACCAGAACGAGTGGGACCTCCTGATCGACCGTAACCTGCATGACAACCTGAACGAATTCTTTACCCGTCCGTGGCAGGATCACCTGCGAGCAGCCGAGACCCGCAACCACCTGGAAAAGATTTATCTGGAAAGGCTTGGCGAGCAAGATTATGAGCACGTCAGGCAGGTCCGCGAGTGGCTCACGGACCATCCTATGCGCGGCATGCTGCTGGCTTTCCTGCAGGCGGAGGATCCATACAAGATCTAAAGCTACCTGAAGAGACTGCTATGCCGGATCCATCACGCTGCCTGCTCTGCCCACCCATGCATTCATCTGCCGGACGTCCTCTTCTGTAATCTCTATATCCAGGGCGCCAAGATATTCATTTAACTGCCCTATGTTGCGCGGTCCCATCAGAGCGCTCGTCACAGCCGGCTGACTCAGCACCCATGCCATGGCGAACTGTGTCATCGTGCAGCCTCGATCTGCAAGATATGCCTCGAGCTGGTCGAGGAATGTGTAGGCGCGTTCCCCCAGCATGTTGCGGGGCCAGTTGCGCTCGCTTGCATCATCCGCGAGGCGCGAACCGGAAGGCATCGGACTGCTCTTGCGGTACTTGCCGGTCAGGATGCCTGCGAAGAGCGGCGACCAGACCAGGATGCCCAGCCTGTGCTTGAGCGCCATAGGGAACAGCTCGCGCTCGTTCCGGCGGAAGGCCAGGTTGTAAATGGTCTGCTCGCTGACAAAGCGATTCAAGCCCAGCCGTTCTGAAGTCGTGATGCCATCCACGATCTGCCAGGCGTGAAAGTTGCTGGTCCCAATGTACAGGATCTTGCCGGCGCGCACCAGATCGTCCAGCGCCCGTAGGGTCTCATCGAGCTCCACGGTTTCATCGGGCCAGTGGATCTGATATAGATCGATGCGATCCGTTTGCAGGCGCCGCAGACTCTCCTCGACAGCTCGGACCATATGATAGCGCGAGGCGCTCTCCCCGTTGGGACCCAGCCACATCGGACCGCGTCCCTTTGTCGCCAGGATGACATCCTGCCGCTTCCCATTGCGCTTGAGGGCGTTGCCCACGATCACCTCGCTGCGACCACGATGCTCGGAGTAATCCTTTGGATCTTCCGTCCCATAAAAGTTGGCCGTATCGATCAGGTTGACGCCTTCCCCAAGGGCATGGTCAAGCAAATCGCAGGCATCCGCCTCTGAGGTACGGGGACCAAAATTTTCCGTCCCCAGGCCCAAAACACTTACTTGCACCCCGGTACGACCTAAATAACGATAGTTCATGTCAGCTCTCCTTTGTGAATGAATAGAGTCTTGAAAACTGGCGCGAAAACAGGATGGGCAGGCGGCCGTGCCTGCCTTCATAGATCGAAGTGCGATGGTTTTCGCTTGGAGTTATCCGACGGAAGGACGTGCTCGTGCTCGCGGACGAGGCGATTTACGCCGTCGCAGCGGACTGGCAGGCAAAGGCTTGGGAGTCTGCTGTGCCAGCCCGGAGTAATAGTTTATTTTTTCGTCAAGCGCTTCCAGGCTTGTCTGCAGTTCCTGCACATGCTGGAGCAGGTGGGCGCGGTGGTTTTTAAGAATCTCTACCTGCTGCGGTAAGGCGTTTGATCCCTGCTGTTCCAGTCTGACGAATTCCAACATTTCCCGGATCGACATCCCAGTGTTGCGTAAAAGATTGAGCAGATGAATCCAGCCCAGGTCGAAGCCTGTATAGCGGCGGTGACCGTTGGGGGCACGTCCCACCCGAGGCAGTAAGCCAATCCGTTCATAATAACGGAGTGTGTCCACACTCACACCCGAGCGCTGTGCCGCTTCCTTGATCGTATAGGATACTGAACTCATGGTCGGCAGTATAACACCTGGAGCGCGCTCCAGGTCAAGGGCGGATTGGTCTTAACAGTGGAAGGTGGACATTGGCACTCTCGC
>DATHTH010000380.1:0-4046 GCA_035463495.1 Anaerolineales bacterium
CAGGATGTCGATGCGACCGAATTCAGCGAGGGTCCGCTCCACAACCCGCGAACAGGCTTCGGACTGGCAGTGATCTGTTTCAAGGAAAAGGCAGTGCCCACCCTGTGCCCGGATCTCCGCCTCCAGGCGCTGGCCCAGCTCTACCCGGCGCCCGGTGATGGCTACGTGCGCACCTTCGTCTGCAAATAACAGCGCGGTCGCTTTTCCGATTCCGGAGGTGGCGCCGGTGATGATGGAAACTTTGCCTGTGAGTCTGGGCATGGGTTGTCTCCGATATGATGAGATTGCTTCGCCCCCGTCTCGATGTCCTTCGGACATCTCGACCAGGGGGCTCGCAATGACATATAGTTAATGACTTGACAAGGGTATTATATTCACAATAACATAGCGGCATGATTCCACCCAACGGCATTAAAGCGATTTTCTTCGACCTAGATGGGACGCTGCGTCACAGCATCCCATCGGGCGGCGATGTATTTACGGACTATGTGATCACCCTCGGCTTGCCCGTGGACGAGGAAGCGCGACTGCGCGCCATACGCTGGGAGCACCTCTACTGGGCGAACTCGATGGACCTGCGCAACGACCTGCTGGCGCATTCCGCCGAGACCGAAAACTTCTGGATCGAATACAGCCGGAGACGCCTGGTGATACTCGGCGCCTCGCCGGAGTGGGCGGTAGAATTCGCGCCCGACGTCTCCAGACACATGGGAGAGGTGTACAAACCGCAAAGTGTTGTGCCGGAAGATGTGCGCAGGACCTTACCGCAGCTCAAAGAGGCGGGCTACGTGCTGGCGGTCATCTCGAACCGCGACCAACCCTTCCAGCAGCTTCTGCTGGAGCATGGCATCGGCGAGTTCTTCGATTTCTCGCTGGCAGCGGGCGAGGTCAGCATCTGGAAGCCTGATCCCGGGCTCTTCGAGCATGCCCTGCGCCGGGCAAAGCTTTCCCCGGCGGATGTGATCTACGTGGGCGATAACTATTACGCGGACGTGGTCGGCTCGCGCGCCGCCGGGCTAACCCCCGTGCTGTACGATCCCCTGGGCGTCTTCCCCGATCCCGATTGCGTCACGATCGCGTCGTTCGATGAGCTGAACTCCGTTCTCAAAAATATATAGCAACCAGGTGCTCTACACGTTATTTGAAGAGCAGTCCGTTGGTCGAGTCGGCGGCGTGTGCAATAGTCATTCGCATACCAGCGCCACGGTCGACGCCGTACCAGTGCAGGTGTACACCCTCAGCAAACGCTTGGGGCTACCCAACCACCGGGTCCGGGTTGGAATTTATAAATGCCAGGTGACACGCGTAATAAACAGGATCGGAAACAGCGTGTTGCCCACCGTCCCGAATCGGTGAGCTGAGATCGTGTGGAAGGTCAACCCTTCGACGCGCTCACCTGCGGGACGTTTCTTCCGTGTTCAGCTATTTCTGTAATCGACTCTTTCAGCGTGCTCGCAAGGCGCCTCACGCCCTCGCGGATGGTATCGGGGGCTGAGTACGAGAAGTTGATGCGCAGGGTATTTTCTCCGCCGCCGCGCGGGTGGAAGGCTGCGCCGGGCACAAAGGCTACCTTCTTCTCGAGGGCGCGCTTGAGCAGCTCGGTCGCGTCCATACCTTCGGGCAGCACACCCCACAGGAACATCCCGCCCTGCGGCTTGCTCCACGTCACGCCCTGCGGGAACATCTCTTCCATCATCTCGAACATCACATCCCGTCGCTCCTTGTAGGTGGCGCGGATCAGCTTGACGTGTTCATCCAAAAAGCCGCCTCTGCCCACCTGGTATGCGACGTATTGATTGAAGGACGAGGTATGCAGGTCGGCGCCCTGCTTTGCCATCACCAGCTTGCGGATGACTTCCGGCGGCGCAATGACCCATGCCAGGCGCAGACCCGGCGCCAGCAGCTTCGAGAACGTGCTCAGGTAGATCACATTGCCGCTGTAGTGCCCGCCGTTCGGGCCGCGATATTCGCTATCCAGATGAACGATCGACGGGATGTGCTCCCCTTCATAGCGCAATTGGCCATAGGGATCGTCTTCGACGATGGGCACGCCATAGCGGTCGGCGAGCTCGATCAGCTGGTGACGCCGCTCCAGGCTCAGGGTCGAGCCGCTCGGGTTCTGGAAGTTGGGCAGGACGTAGATGAACTTCGGGCCGATGCGCAGCGCCGCTTCCAGGTCGTCCACGATCATCCCATGCTCGTCGGCGCGGACCGGGATATACTGCGCGCCGTATGCACTCCAGGCCTGCAGGGCACCCAGATAGGACGGCGATTCGACCACGATGTAATCGCCGCGGTTGAGGAATAGACGTCCGATGAAATCCAGCGCCTGCTGCGAGCCGGAGGTGATCATAATGTTTTCGGGCGTCACCGAGACCCCGTAACGAGCGGTATGCCTGGCGATCATCTCACGCAGCGGGAGATAGCCTTCGGTTGTACTGTACTGCAGCGCTTGCGGACCAAAATGATCGAGCACATAATTGCAGGCGTCGCGAAATTCCTTCACCGGAAAGACCTCCGGCGCCGGTAGCCCCCCGGCAAACGAGATGATATCGGGTTGCTCGGTCAGCTTGAGCAATTCACGGATGACCGAGCTCTCCATTTTCTGGATGCGATGGGCGTAACGATACTCCCAGGGTGTTTGCATGTTTTCTCCTTGGTATAGCTGTTGGGTGGAAAGCGCTCTCCGGCGCGCCTCCTGCACATGCGAATAAAAAAGCCTGGCAGGTAAACGGGTACCTGTCAGGCTGGCTGACTCCTTGAAGGCCGGAGAGCATGGCTTAATGCCAGAATCTTTGTCATGGCATATTCTATCTTACCCAATTTTCGCTCTCTCCGCAATTGACAACCGACACTGATTTGTGTCATACAGGGAATTGTAAGGTGATATTGTGTAAAATACCCTTGTGAAGGCTGCCTCCCTTCGGGGGGCGCTTCGCAAGCGTACAATATCAAAAGGAGGCAGAGATGACCAGCGCGATCATGGCATTCGTGCACCACCTGGCAGCGTTTACCCTGGTAGCCGCCATTGTTTATGAGCATGCAACCTTTCGTCAGAACATGTCGCTCGTGGATGCTCGCCGGATCCAGAGGATGGATATCGTCTACGGGGTCTCCGCGGCGGTTGTCCTGATCGCCGGACTGCTGCGCGTGTTCTACTTCGAGAAAGGGGCGCCCTTCTACGCCCAGAACTGGTTCTTCTGGACCAAAATGCTCGGGTTCGCCCTGGCAGCCCTGCTTTCGATCTATCCAACGGTCCGGTTCGTCTCCTGGAGACGATTCTTCGCCAGGAACCAGGCGCCTCAGATCTCCGATCGGGAGTTCTCACGCATCCGGTGGATCTTGCGCCTGGAGATGCTCGCGGTTGCGGTGATCCTCTTTTCGGCTGCCATGATGGCACGCGGCATCGGAATGAGATAGCCCGGTGAAAGACACGGGCGCCATAAGCGAGCTGCTTTCCGGACTCTTGAACGAAGAATACTGCTACCTGACTACCACGGGACGCGTGACGGGCCGCCCGCACGAGATCGAGATCTGGTTTGCATTGCAGGGCAGCACGCTCTATTTGCTCTCCGGCAGCAAGACCTCCGATTGGGTCAAGAACCTGCTGAAGAACCCTTCTGTAATGGTGCGCATTGGGGAGCACACGTTCATGGGGACGGCGCGCCTCGTCCAGGAAAAAGAGGAAGAAGAGATCGCCCGCTACCGGATTGCCGAAAAGTATCGGGAATGGGAGGAAGGGAGAACGCTCAGCCAATGGGCGCGCACTGCTCTGCCTGTTGCCATTGACCTGACAGACTGATTGCTGTTCGAGCGCCGACGGGGGAGTTTCATCCGCGCTTAACCCTCCTCTGGTATGTTGTTTGAAACATCCGGTTGTTATACACTCTCCCGAATGTATCCAGACTTGAAAACGCAGGAGTGAGCATGAGCCGGCCGGCAAGAGCAAAAATAGATCATCAGAGGATTCAATTGATATTGTTACGATTCTTCCACATTGCTCTGGTGTGCGGACTCTTCCTGGCAGCCTGCTCCCCCGCGACGTC
>DATHTH010000381.1:0-9007 GCA_035463495.1 Anaerolineales bacterium
TGGCTTCGATGAGCTGGATATCGGGATCGCCGACCAGGAATCGCTGCACTGGACCGACAGACAGCGTGATCTTCATCCCAAGACTGATCTGTTGTCCCGTGGGCAGCTGGATGGTTGTATGGCGAGCCATGATCTCCTGCATCCTGAAGGTGCAGGTTGTGGCGCGTCGACCCTTGTCTTCATTAAACCAGCAGGTGATTCCATCGCCGCTAATGACGATGACGCTCCCCCTGTAGCTGTGAATGGCTTACACGAGGCTGGTGTAGATCGGATCGAGTTGCCGAATCAGTTCTTCCGCGCCTTGCTTGGCGCCTAGCCGCGTGGATAAGATGCTTGTCAGCGCCGTGAAGCCGGAAATATCGGCAAACAATACCGATCCGTGAGCCCGGGTGGGCAGAGCTTCGCCTCTCGATAAAACCTGGTGCAGGTCTTCCGGGATGAAAATATCGAGAGGTGTCCTTTGCGATATCATCTGAGATTGTATTCCGTCAACGACTGTCTCTTAGCCAATAATTATACTGTGCGGATCAAGGGTGCAATGTGGCTTGTCTGGCGCGCCGGATGGGAAATGGTGCTATCATCGGGGAGGTTCGATATTCCAGGCTCGTCGCAATCTACTTTGAGGAGAACGCTATGTCTGATTATTCCCCCAAACCTGAACATAAATTTTCATTCGGTCTGTGGACGGTGGGCAACCCCGGACGCGACCCATTCGGCGGTCCGGTCCGAGATGTAAAGTCACCTGTAGAGCTGGTTCACCTGCTGGCAGAGGTGGGCGCCTGGGGTGTGAACTTACACGATAATGATCTCATTCCGATCGATGCCGGCGCGGCGGAACGAGATCAGATCGTTCGGGGTTTCCAGGCTGCCCTCTCTGAAACGGGGCTTGTCGTCCCGATGGCTACCACGAATCTCTTTACCGACCCGGTGTTCAAGGATGGAGCGTTCACGTCGAATGATCCCCGTGTCCGTGCGTATGCCTTGCAGAAGACGATGAACGCCATTGACCTGGGGGTGGAGCTTGGTGCCAGAACTTATGTCTTCTGGGGTGGGCGCGAGGGGACAGAGACGGACGCGGCGAAAGACCCGATCGAGGCCATCAAGCGGACCCGCGAGGCATTGAACTTCCTGTGTGAGTATGCCCTCGATCAGAAGTACGATCTGAGATTTGCGCTCGAAGCCAAGCCGAACGAGCCGCGCGGTGATATTTACAACTCCACGACCGGGCACATGCTAGCGTTCATCGGGACCCTGGATCACCCCGAGATGGTCGGCGTGAATCCGGAAGTGGCGCACGAGCACATGGCGGGATTGAATTTCGTGCACGGGGTGGCGCAAGCTCTGGAAGCGGGCAAGCTCTTCCACATTGACTTGAACGATCAGGCATTCGGACGCTATGACCAGGATTTCCGTTTTGGTGCGGTCAACCTGAAGAGCGCGTTCTTTTTGGTGAAGCTGCTCGAAGACAACGGCTACGCGGGCCCGAGGCATTTCGACGCGCATGCGTATCGGACTGAAGATTATGAAGGCGTCAAGGATTTCGCACGCGGCTGCATGCGCACCTATCTCATCTTGAAGGAAAAAGCTGCCCGGTTCAACGCCGACACCGAGATACAATCGCTGCTGGCGGAGATCCATGCCGATGATGGATCTATGGCTCCATTTTTAGGAGCCTACTCAGCTGAAAAGGCTTCCAGTCTGAAGACCCAAACCTTCGACCGGCAGGCGCTGGGTCGTCGCGGCCTCAACTACGAGCGCCTTGACCAGTTAACGGTCGATCTTCTCTTGGGCGTGCGCTAGGAGGCGATCTCGATGTACTTCCTGGGTATCGATATTTCCACGACAGCCACAAAAGCCTTATTGATCGACGAGCGCGGAGCCGTCGTTGCTGCCGCGTCTAGCGAATATCCTTATGAGACTCCCCGGCCCCTGTGGAGCGAGCAGCATCCTGACCTGTGGTGGGACGGCGCGCAAAAGTCCATTCGCCGCGCCCTCGAGAGTGCAGGCATCGATGCAGGTGAGATCGGCGGGGTCGGTCTGACAGGCCAGATGCACGGCCTGGTGTTGCTCGACGAAGCGGGCCGCGTCCTGCGTCCATCCATCCTCTGGAACGACCAGCGCACACAGGTACAGTGTGATGAAATCCATCAGCGGATCGGCAGGGAGCGATTTATCCAGATCACCGGAAACGTCGCGCTGCCCGGTTTTACTGCACCAAAAATTCTCTGGGTGCGTGAGCATGAGCCCGATGTGTATGCCAGAGCAGCACACGTGCTGTTGCCCAAGGATTATGTCCGGTACAGGCTGACCGGCTCTTTTGCCATGGATAAAGCCGACGGAGCGGGCACGGTGCTCATGGATTTGAAAAAGCGGGATTGGTCAGAGGATGTCTTGACCGCGCTCGAGATTTCCCGGCTATGGATGCCTCCGCTGTATGAAGGTACAGAAATCACCGGAGCGATCAGTGAGGAGGCGGCACACGCAACCGGCTTGAAGCCCGGCACTCCGGTCGTGGCGGGTGGCGGGGACCAGGCCGCGCAGGCGGTCGGTGTGGGCGCGATCCGAGAAGGGGTGATTGCACTGACACTGGGAACGAGCGGGGTCGTCTTTGCCACGATGGGCGGTGCCTTCATCGAACCGGAGGGCCGTCTGCATGCATTCTGCCATTCCGTTCCCGGGCAGTGGCACCTAATGGGTGTTATGCTTTCTGCTGCGGGAAGCCTGCGCTGGTATCGGGATACTTTTGCCGCGGCAACGCAATATGATGAATTACTGTCAGCGGCTGCGAGCGTCCCGGCTGGTTCGGAGGGCCTTCTATTCCTGCCATACCTTACCGGCGAGCGCACACCTCATCCAGATCCCCTGGCGCGCGGTGCTTTTGTCGGATTCACCGTTCGGCACCGCATCGCGCATTGCACTCGCGCCGTGCTGGAGGGTGTGGCATTCGGTTTGAAAGATTCATTCGAGTTGATGAAATCAGCGGGGCTCAAGCAGATCGAGCAGGTGCGCGTTTCGGGGGGTGGAGCTCGCTCGGGGCTGTGGCGGCAGATTCTTGCGGATGTGTTCGAGACCGAGCTGGTAACAGTCAATACCACAGAAGGCGCGGCTTATGGTGCTGCCCTGCTGGCTGGCGTCGGCGCAGGACACTGGGACGATGTTCGGTCTGCCTGTGAGACGACTGTGCGAGTCACCGGGCGAACGGTTCCCTCTGAAGAGAACCGACGACTGTATAGTCGTGCTTACGATGTTTACCGTGAGTTGTATCCTGCCTTGAAGTCCAGCTTTGCACGCATGAATTCCCTGGAATCCGGATAGAGGCCCTTTCCTCAAGGGTCAGTGTCTTGGTTACGGGGGATGTCAAAGTTGTAACCTACTTGTAAAGATTCCAGTCATGTTATGGCTACTCATTGAAAGAGAACTCGTTTAGAATGAAATTGCCCGGACCCTTCGTTGAAAATACTCCCATCGGATGCCAGATGGAGGTCGCACGCTGATGTTTCAGAGGCTTGGTGGCTGGAGACGCACCTTGGAGATTTCCGAGAAATTCTGCCCCATTTGTAAGGACAAGAATGAGCATAATGCGCTCATTTGCCGACATTGTGGTGCAGCTCTGGATAAAGATCTCCTGGACGCAATTGCGACCGCGCGCACGGACGGGGCGCAGTCCGGGGATGTTGAAAAAGTCGAAGCCCGGTTGCTCGATCCGGCGCTCATTCCGGCAGATGGGATTGCAGTGTATGTGGTTGGCACTGCAAAACCCGTCTTTGTCTCCTCCGATGACCAGTTCATTATCGGTCGTCGCATGGAAGCGACCCGGGAAGCCTTCCTTGATCTTTCGAATCTGGGCGGCTATTTACTGGGCCTCTCCAGGCGGCATGCGAAGATCCGCCGGGCGGGGAGTCGGTATGAGATCATAGACCTCGCCAGCACCAACGGTACCTGGCTCAACGATGAGCAGCTGATTCCACATCAACCCCGTCCGTTGGCGAGCGGCGCACAACTACGACTGGGCCGGATGCGCTTCGTGGTTCTCTTCCGGACCGTTTCGGAGGTCGCAAAGCGATCCTAGGTATCCTTCCAGCCGCTTCACCGCATCATGACCGATCATCACAGTCCGTACACTTCACCCAGACGATCATCCCGCAGGAGACGACAGGAGTCAATTCTGGTCGTCCTGCTGGGTGGAGTGCTGGCGTTGATTTGTCTCAGTATTACGGGCTTTGCACTTTATCTTGGTGGTTATAACCCGCTGCTCTTTCCGATGAACCGGACAGCCACTGCGATAGCAGACCGGAATGCCAGTTGTCAGGTACTGATCGACCGAGCCATCCAGGCCTCCGGCAATTCCTGTGATGGAACTCTCTCGAACAATGTGTGTTATGGAAATACGATTCTCCAGGCGGAGCTCGTACCGAACACCTCCCGGAGCTTTTCGGAGCGAGGCGATATTGTGGCTGTGAACGAGATGCGCAGCTTATCCGCCTCGCCGCTCAACCTGGATAATGATGAGTGGGGGATCGCCGTTTTCAAGATCATGGCGAACCTGCCGCGTTCTCTGCCAGGCGAAACGGTCACAATGATCGTTTTTGGCAATACAACGCTGGAAAACGAAAATGGGACGATGGAATCGTTTTATTTTTCCAGCGAGCTGGGTCAGATCCTTTGTGAGCAGGTTCCCTTTGATGGGTTGGTGATCAATACACCCGATGGGAGCGGACTCCGACTCCGCGTCAATGGAGCGGAGCTCACGCTGATGGGCGACGCCAGCCTGAAAGCGGTCAAGAACGGAGAGATGGAAGTTACTCTTTTCAATGGATCGGGCAGGATCGTTGCGAACGGACAAGAGCAGTACTTCGGCGCGGGACACAAGGTTCGCGTGAGCCTGGGCGGGGAGAATGGCAATGAGGCTGTAGGTGGTCTTTCGGCGCCCGAGCCGTTGAGCCAGCAGGAACTGAACACAGCCTGCACGATCACAGGTGAGTACTGCTCACCCAATGCGGTCATTCCCGTTTCGGCCCTGGAAGCGCAACAGACATTTCAAAATGCCATCACCCCTACGCCCAGCCCTGTAGACTCGGCTACACCTACTAGCACTGCATCTCCGACAATCACGCCACCGCCGACGATCTTTGTCTTCCCCTCCTGGACGCCCACCGCGACCGTAACGCGCACTCCGACGCGTACGCCCACCCGCACCCTGGTACCCGTAATCCGCACTTCTACGCGGACTCCGACCAGGACACCCACGCGGGCACCAACGCGGACTAATACACCCACTCAAACGAATACGCCGACCCAGACCTTGACCCCATCCATTACACCTACTGCCACTGCAACAGCGACCATTACTCAAACCGCGACTGTGACCATCACGCCGACACTTTCGTCTTGCATAGCGGTCAATCTTGGCCCCATCAGCAAGGCCAATGATAGAGAACTCGCGATGAATATCACCAGCCAGGTGCCCGTCACAATCGAAGGGGTGTTGGTCCACTGGGTGGAATCCCCGGCTTCCCAGAAGCTTGACAAGCTGTTTCTGAATGGAACTGAGATCTGGAATATCTCAGATAACTTTTCACCTAGCGATATCCCCAACGAAGGCAACTGGAATGGCGCCAGCCGGGCGCTTCCCCTGGGCAACCCATCGAGCTTTGTCGTTCAGTTCCTTGACCCTCTGGCTCCTGGCGACTATAGCGTACGTATTGTCTTTGATATTAATTGCCAGGTGAGTGGCAGCTTCACTGCCCCTTGAACCCAGCCTGTGGCGACCAACATTCCCTCTCCTTCGTCTTCCCTCAGCAGGCTCAGACCCGGAGGGATTTTCCATACCTATCAATTACTAGAGCAGATCGGCATGGGTGGGCAGGCTGTCGTCTGGTCTGCGCTGTCTCCGCTCGACCGTTGCATTTATGCCATCAAGTTCAACAGGATTCTCGATTCTGACCTGACTCATGCTGAGGAGATCGGGATCGAGCAAAAGCTGGAGAAGCTGACCGGGCTGCGACATCCTCACATCCTTCCCGTACATGAATATGGGTCTGAAGAGCAAATCCGTTTCATGGTCAATCCCTATATCCCGGGCGGGACCTTAACCCAACGGATCAGAATAGAACCTTTACTTTTTGAGGATGTACTGCGGTACGGGAGTGAGATTGCTGCCGCGCTAGATTATCTTCACGCTGAAGGCGTTATTCACCGCGACCTTAAGTCCTCGAACATTCTCCTCGATCTCAGCGATCATACATACCTCGCTGATTTTGGGCTTGCCAGAATAGTATCCTCTTCCACACTGGCATTCCACACCGGGCATGGAACGCCGCCGTATGCGCCGCCGGAGCAAATCCGCTCGCAGGAGATCACAGCCAAATCCGATATCTTCAGTTTCGGCATCCTGCTCTTTGAAATGTTTACCGGCCAGTTGCCCTGGAACGGACAACGCCAGCTTGGAGTGGAGCAGCTTCATTCCGCACAGGAACTGCCTGATCCCTGTGAGTATGTGCCCGGCTTGCCGGCTCTGCTCACCAACGTCTTACGCCGCGTGACGCATGCCGACCCGGGGCTTCGCCCGCGCTCGGCGATTGAGGTCGTGCGAATGCTCCGTTATGTGTTTAAGCTGCCGGACACACCCTTGCCTGCCGTTTCCCCCCATGGTGAATCCGCTGCGCGCAGCACCGATGCCGAGATCTTGCTCAAGGAGGGGCTGGTGCAATGGGAAGCCGCGCAGGGCAAGTTCAATCTAGGATTGACCAAATTTGCATTGATCAATTTGCAGGACTGGGAATTCAAAAGCGATAGCTTTTACCGCTTCATGTTGTCGCAGTCGTTGACGTACGGTCACAACGATGATAGCTGGTGGGCGGCGGCACGCAGCCTGAAAGATAGACTCGTCGTCTGCTCCAGCTTGCTTGAAGGAGATAACGAGGTGATCGCGGCGCGGGTCCTGGATCATCTCAGACGGGATGCGGAACTGCTCGCCTCTCCACGGGGACTACCCGTCACCATCGTGCGCGCGCTCCTGGCAACCGGCATGAAGACCAAAGACCTCCGCTTGCGTGACAACCTCTTAATTGCCCTGCGTTCCCTGATGCGGCCGGCCGATGGCTGGAGTGATCCATCCATTAGCCCTGAGCAGCTCCGGCAGCTTGGAGAGCTGGCGATGGAGGATTCCGAAGCCGGGGACAGGGCGGCAGAACTGGCAGGCCACCTGCGTGCTCCTTCTGCCGTCCAGGCAATCTTAAGGTCCCCGGATGAGGCTAGAAAAATCGATGCCCTACTGTTGATCCAGCGTGAAGCAGGCAGCCTGCCAGGTTTTGTCCCGGGCGGCGTACGCTTGCGATTGCTGCTTGATTGGATCTTGCAGCGCCTGACACAGCAACCGGTGAATCTCGTAGGCGCCTATCTGCTGGCATCTCTCGGCGCAGCGCTTGGCGTGGCGCTGCATGTTTATCTCGTTATTTATCTGCCTACCTTTTTCGATCTGGGACGGATCACAACTTCATTAGAACGAGGCTTGATAACGGGTTCGGTATTCGGTATGGGGATCTTCCTGGCACGACTCGTCGTCGAGAGATTTCACGGCTCGAGCTTCTTCCTCCGCCTGTTTTTCGGCACGCTTGCCGGTGGACTGGGGATCAACCTTGCTTTTCTGATCTTCCACCTCCTTTTCCTGAATACCCCTCCCCGGGGATTTCTCATTACGCTGGGTTGTTTGTTGATCGCGCTGGGCTTTGTCGTTGGTGGTTTCGTCCGCTCACGACCGGTCAAAATGCTGCTGGCAATAGTTTCTATCTTTATTGCAATTGGCGGAACATGGCTGGTACATCTGGCTCTGCTGCTTTCCCCGCTCAGCTCATCGCCGCTGTTCGTGTATGATCCCAACTGGCCGCTAGCCTGGGTGCTTCTGACTGCGTTGGGCGTTGCTTTCCTCATCGGAGTGATTGGGAATCTGCTTCGCCTGGATGCAAGGGAGGAATACGCGTAGGAAGGCGCCTGGTCGGGCTCGATGCGTATCACTCAGCATCGAGCAATTCTTCCAGCCAGGCAAGGGTATCTTGCGGGGAATGAAAAAAATAATTTGCCGTTGTAGCCTGGTTTGACTGCGAGGGTTGAATCACTTTGACGGCTACACCGCCATGATCATGGATGAGCGGAAAGGCTTCTTCGTCCTTGTCGTCATCGCCGATATACATCAGGCGTGCCTGCGGAAGCGGATACTGTTGTAACAGATAAGCAACGGTCTCGCGTTTGCTGGCGATGCGGGGGGCTACTTCCAGGAATTTGTGTCCACCCAGGATGCGAAATGTGCCGGAAGGTAATTTAAGGGTGGCTACCTCAAGTGCCTTGCCGAGTACTTCTGAAGCTTCCGCGTCCTCCGCGAAGCGGGCATGGAGCGCCAGCGCCCATTCCTTGTCCTCCAGATAAAAGCCGTTTTGCCCAGCGATCAAATCACTCCAGGCTGGCTTAATTGACTCGAGAAAAGGCCGTATCTCTGTTAGCGCGACTCGATGGATCAGATCTCCTTGCTCACTGAGCAATTCAACACCATACGTGCCTGCCAGCATAATACCCGGCACCGGTAACAACTCACGGATGTGTGCCAGTCGGCGCCCGCTCAGGATGGTGACGCGCAATCCCGGCTTGCGGGCGAGCCGTTCGAGCAGGGTAATGAGCCGGGTATCCGGGACGATCTCATCGGGCGTTGCCGCGAAGTCCGCCAGGGTGCCGTCATAGTCCAGGAATAACCACAGCCGTTCAGACTGCTCCACCCACTCCGTTAATTCTGGATGACTCTTTACTTTCACGCTCCACCGTTATCCAGAAGGGGCAGAATCTCACGTTGAAATAGACTCCGCCATGTGAGGCCCTGCCGGACGCGCCGCCGTAAATGGAATACGGGGCTCGTTTCGGTCCACTTGAGGATGGCTTCTGCCACCTGCACAGGATCGGCTCCGGGGGAGAACCGGATCACATCCTGTCCGCCGATCTCATTCGCAGCCGGGATCTGATC
>DATHTH010000382.1:0-48308 GCA_035463495.1 Anaerolineales bacterium
CTTAGGAAATCAAGGAACTCATGGGGCTCAACCGTAGTGGCCGCCAGGTCTGGTCCTGCAATAAGTTGAATGCTGCCGACCAATCGCCAGTGCATAGCAAGGAGGTCGAACAGGCGCTCGCTGCGCCGGCCAAGTGAAAACACTCTTAACACGAGCAATTTTGGCTGGGTTCGACCTGCCGACCTGTTACGGCGTGCAAATGTGAAGCCAGCCCAGGCTACGAGCTTGTATACAAGGAATGATATAAGACTGGCAACGAACCAACGTTCTCCTTCGAAGATCAATCCGATAGATTGGAAGATACCGAATAGTAGCCAGACGGCATCCAGCGTGATAGATTGTTCACTGATACGCTTATTTTGGTACCAATCTCCAATCTTTTGAAGTACCAGCCAGCCGATCCCTCCGAACACAAGGAAGCCGAGCAAGAAAAGCCCCATAAAAATGCCCGAAACACCCAGCCCGAGAGAACCTCCCAGATGGATTAGAAGGGAAAGCAAGCGGGTATTGTTATCAACGATAAGTGGTGTAAAGAGCGAGCCTGTGACGGCGATGATCGCAAACGTTAAGACAAGGGGCCCTACCGCCCGAATTGTGCGATTGAAAAAGGCTAGTAGCACGAGAGCAATCACGAAGTTTGTGAGCAACCAGAGTGTAGCAAGCTGTGCCCAGTTCAGCACTGAATTTGTAACAAGTGCGATGGCCACCAGCAACATTAGAATTAAGAAGTAAATGGACAGGATGGTGAGTCTTGTCCGCCACGTCGCCCCCGCCACTAACCAGATTGTCACGACAACCGGCCAGGCGTAATACCAAAATAGGACAAGAAACCGGACCGGATAAAAGCCATCGTCGTTGGCTGCTATAAAAACAATTGTCATCATAAGCGCATAGCATAGCCCTGCTATTCCATAAATCATGGCTGTTCGCCACGGCGCATTGATGAGATTTGCATAAAGACCATCTTGATCTGGGCTTGCTTCGACTCCAGAGCGAGACTCCATGGCAAAGACCTGGAATGATCTTTTCACCGTTTCATTTGAAGATGTGAAGGACTCGGGCGTGATCGACTTTGCTCGTTGTCCGTGACTGCTTTTTAGCATGGCTCGAATCACTGCTCGCCGATAAAGCTTAAGCAGGCCAATGGAGCCGAGGAAGGCGAGCGGCACTGCAACGATTAAGATTGTGAGCACCAGCCCCGGCAGAATACTGGTAATGGGATCGGATGTTGGGGGCATGTCCACATCCTCGACTTTTTACTGGTAAAACGCGAATAGGCTGGAATCATTATAGCATTTCTGTCAAACTGAGGGAAAAGGCTCTAAATCGAGCTACTGTCGGGCTGCCATTTGACAGTTGCTGACAATTGTCAGGCTAAAAGCCTGACCTACGCTTATCCATTTGCTTCTTTCCACATGGGGCTTGTCATGAGTTCAGTTTATTGCGAATCCGCGAAAAATTCCATCTTCAGCCACCTCTTCGGCGAATTCTTCGAAGTCCATGTTGGCAAGGGACAGGTTGTTCTCAATGCCCTGGATCTGCGATGGAATGGCGCGGAACTCGTTCCCGGAGCCTTCGAATAAGTCAACGATAAGAAGTGGATGCTCAGGATGCGAGATTGCAGTTCGATCGACTATTGCTATGAAACTATGATTGTAATTTTTGGGAACAAGCTCCAGCAATTCATCTTTCGTGAGACCGGCATACTCGCGATCATCGAGAAATTCCACATTTGCCCGGAAGCGGAAAATGCCAACCGGCTTTTGAATAGACGCGCGGATTGTTTCCCACGCTGCCTGGTTTGAGAAATCGGTACGAAGCACCAGCGGGTTTTGGGTTTGTGGGAGTTGCTTCATTAGAGTCTGCTCAATAGTAGAAGAATCATAGCATCCATATTAAAAAGCCTCAGAGATGGCTTCTCTAAGGCTTTTTAATATCATACACTGCTCAATACTGAGGTACTGATACAGTCCTCATGATTTACTATCTCTGCAATTGCCAGATTACGCCGCCAAATGGCCCGCCCGTACCGATCAGCAGATTTCCCTGGAAGACAACGCTTGCATTGGACCACAATGTGCCCGTGATGGCAGCTTCTCCGAAGCCGTCTATGTTGACCTGTGTCCAGTCCACGCCGTTGGCAGAGCGCCAGACTTCGATGCCGGTGACCGGGTTGGCGGCAGCTGCATAAAGCCTCCCGTCATAAACGATCACAGACTCGATCTTGACGTTGTTCACATCGCCGAACCCATCGCCGACAACCTGCTCCCATGTGACCCCATCTCTCGTCCGCCACAGCTGGCCGCCGGTCACATCGTTGCGAGTCGTCACGTAGAGTTGGCCGCGGTAGACGACGGAGGCCCCCGTCTGAAAATTATCTGCATCCCCAAAGCCGTTGGCGGCGGCCAGGGTCCAGTCTGTGCCGTTCGAGGAGCGCCAGACCTGAGCGCTGGTCCCCGCGCTGCCTTCGATGGTGGCATAGAGCTGACCCTTGAAGCTCGTCAGACTGGTGATCACAAAGTACGTAGAGCCGCCTCCAAACCCCTCGGATGCAACCTGCTGCCAGCTTCCGGGGTCGCCAGTGCTGCTTCGCCACAGCTCCGCCCCCTGCTCCCGGTTGAGCGCCGCGGCGTAGATCATCCCCCGGAAATCTGTAAAGGTTGTAAAGCCGAGGTTGGCTGGATTGCCCAGCCCATCGGTGGCTGCCAGGCTCCAATTCGTTCCGTCCGGAGATCTCCAGATTTGCCCGCCGAAGGGAGTAAAGTCCCAGTTCCCGGTCCCCGCATAAAGTTGTCCCCGGAAAGCGAGCATATCAAATGCGATGACATTGCTGGCGCCGTAGGCGCTGTCAAAACCCGGGGAGGTGACCGGGGTCCAATTTCCACGGCTATCCCGCCGCCAGATTGTCGCTCCCTCGGCGAAGTTCGTCGTCTCTGCATACAGCTGGCCCCTGAAGACCTCAAGAGCCTCGATGAGGAGGTTGTTGGGATTCCCAAAGCCATCCCACACAATTGGCTGCGCTCCGGGATCGATGCAGTTCAACGTTCTTGGTGTCGCGCCCAGATCTACCCATTCTCCACTTTGCGCATCCTGGGCTTGAGCCGTAATGGAATGATCCACCCCAAGTGCGATCAGACCTATCAGATTAACAGAGAAGCTGCACGTGCCACCGGGGCAGACACCCGCCTCCTCAAGGTCTGGCCGAAACGTGCCGGCTGTGGTCTGAGCTACTTCCGCGCCGTCCGACAGGATTCTGACGTTCAGGTCGATATTTCGATCGTCCGGATCGGCAGCCCAGCCTTCAGCCACACAGGAAAACGGATTTTGCATCCCCTCTGCGGCGTCGTGGAACCCGTCGGGCAAGGTGTTCGTTATGCTCCCGGGATGGGAGTCACCCTGCGCGGAATTCTGCGCATCGCCGCCTGACTGGCTCGAGTCACGAAACGGCCCTGCCGCAATTAAGAGCAGCGACAGAACGATAGTGACGATCATAAGCGCTCGACGATTCATGTTGCACCTCCCGGTGTCTGGTAATGCTGGCGGCTCCAGCCCTGTTGGCGACAAAACACTGCAGACGATTCGTATTCAGTTGTCGGCGATCAATCCGTGGGTTCACAAATCCTGTCTTACATGCCTATATATGTCCAAATTACCCATAATCATTATACGGCGGTCCAGGGTCCATTTCAACCGGCAGAAGGTTACATTTGTATTGTAGGTTTTTAGGTAGCATCTTCGAATTAAATCGTGACCCCTGGAGAGTTTTGCCGTGGAGGACTGCGATCAAGCCCGCCGTCCTGCCCGGTCTTTCACATAAATCCAGGACGACCCTGCAAGCGTATAAGTTAGATATACAAACCCGGGCCTCCACTGAACCTACAAATCATGAACGTCAGCCTGTCTCCGAATACTCTACCCCTGGATTAGAAAGGATACCATTCCCATGATCAGCAGAGGATTTTTGACCAAGGCAATTGCCCTGTTTGTCACATTCAGCGTGCTCATGAGTTTTACTGTGGCCCCCTTCGCTCAGGCGCAGTCAGCAGGATCGGCAACGTTCACAACCTTCAATTACCCCTTCCTCGGCACTCATACCGCCGTGGACCTCAACGGCGACGGGAGACTGGATCTGGCAGGAGCCTCCGCAGACCGAGCGGTCGTCATGCTTAACAATGGCGATGGCACCTTTCAGCCGCAAGTCGAATACCCGGTTGCCGGTGGGACACAAGCCGTGGCGGCAGGCGATTTCAATAGCGACGGTAAAGCCGATGTGGTCGTGACGATCGCCACCCCGCAGGTCAGCCTTGCCCTGCTGACGGGCAACGGCAACGGGACTCTCAACCCGGCGGTCCATTTTCCGAACACGTCGGGTTTTGATTCGCCGGATATCGTTGCGACGGACTTGAACAACGACGGCAGGCTCGACCTGGCTATTTTGCATTCGATTGCTTGCTTCACCGCGCCCTGCTTCGCAGCCGAAGTCATCACGGTGATGCTGGGCAACGGCGATGGCACCTTCCAGACGCGCGAGCTCCCCGCGCCCCAGCATATGCATGCGCTGGAGGCAGGGGATTTCAACCGCGACGGCATCAAGGACCTTGCCATCGGCTCGGAAAACACGAAGCTCCACATTCTGCTCGGCGCCGGCGACGGCACCTTCGTGCGGCAGCCCGAGATGACGCTCGTTCCTGGCGGCGATCTGTTCTCTGCCTGCAACGATGTGGACGTCGCGGACTTCAACCGCGACACGATTCAGGACCTGGTCATCCCGCTGGGCAATGGCAATGGGAACGTGGTTCTGCTGGGCAATGGCGACGGCACCTTCCGCGAGAGCTTCCGGATCACCCATAATGCCACGAGCTCCCCGCTCAATCTGGCGGTGGCGGACTTCAACCTCGATGGCATGCCAGACATTGCACGCGCCATGGGCAGCGGCACCTTTGGCTTAGTGGAGATTGCCCACGGCAACGGCGATGGGACGTTCCAGGTGCCGGTAAGTTACCTCATGCTGCCGGATCGTTCGAGCCGCGGGGCGATTTTCATCACCGCCAGTGATTTCAACGGCGATGGCAAACCCGACATTGCCGTGAGAGTCGGCGGGTCCAGTGCGAGTTTTCATGTGTTGATCAATTCGACGGGCGGCGGAACGACGCCGCCCACGCAGACGCCTCCGCCAGCGCCAACACTGCTGAGCCCGGCAAACGGTGCGCGGCTGCCGCGCAGCCAGCCCATTCCGTTCTCGTGGAGCGCCGTTCCCGGCGCGTCGACATACGAAGTCCAGTTCGACGATTCGAGCTCGTTCACCAACCCGCTCATCGCGGCTCAGACCGGGCTCACCGAGACCCATACCACACAGACGTTTACCATCGAGCGCCGCTTCTGGTGGCGTGTGCGTGCCCGGACAGCCGGGGGAATATTCAGCGCCTGGTCGTCAGCCCGCTCCTTTGAGATCAGGCGGGATGCCCCGGCGCTGCCCACCTCCACGCGAACGCCCACTGCCGTAGGTCCAAGCCTGACGCCAACCTCCACGTTGCCTCCGGCTACCACGGGTCCCTCGGCTACACCGACGCTAACCCTGCCACCTACGGCAACGCGAACGCCGACTGCCATCCCCTCGCCGACCAGCACCCGAACGCCAACGACAGCCGCGGCTGATTCCGTCTCCATCCAGCTTGCGGAGTATTCCGCTGGCAATCAGCAGTTGCGCGTGGAAGCGACGGGCAGCAACGCCAGCGCGACATTGTCGATCTATGTCACGTCCACAAACGCATTCATCGGAACGCTGCGCAACGAAGGCGGTGGTCGTTACCGCGGCGATTTCTCCTGGCCCACGAATCCCCAGAGTATCACGGTCCGAAGCAGCCTGGGCGGTTCGGCGAGTAGGACGGTTACGTTGAAGTAGTACAAAGACCTCCGAGGTTCTGCAGGACCTCGGAGGTCTTTACGATTTCTTCATTTCCTTCTGTGCCAGAAGCGCTGCCTCCACCCGGTTGCGTACCTGGAGTTTCTGCAAGATGTTCGTCATGTAGTGCTTCACCGTTTTCTCGGACAAAAACAGTCTTTCTCCGATCTCCTTATTGCTCAGACCGGCTGCCAGGCCTTCAAGAATTTCTCGTTCACGCGGGGTCAGCTCGTCCAGCGGGCTGGAAGGTTGCTGGTGTTGCGACTGCGCTTCGCGCATTTCAAGTAGCAGACTGGCTGCCAGCCTAGGCGGCACATAGCTCTCCCCGGCCGAGACCGCCCGGAGGATACGAATCAGCTCCCGGGCAGCAACCCCTTTCAAGATATAGGCGCGCGCCCCGATCTTAAGGGCGCGGATGAGATGATCGTCTTCCTCGGAGGAGGTCAGAATCACGATGCGAGTGACCGGACAGTCCTCGGCGACGATGCGCGCCGCTTCCAGTCCGCCGCCTGGCATGTCGATATCCACCAGGATAATGTCGGGCAGCAGATCCCGAGCCAGCTGCACAGCCTCCTGCATGGTCCCAGCCTGCCCTACGACCTCGAAATCTTCATTTGCAGCAATGATGCCCGCCAGACCTTCCCGAAACAACGTGTGATCGTCCGCGATCACGATATGAATCTTATCGCTCATTCTCACCTTCTTCCGCCCGAAGAGCTAAACGCGCCGTCACCTGCGTCCCTTTGCCAGGCTCACTCTTCACTGAAAACACACCGCCCAGGCTTTCTACGCGCTCCCTCATGCCCGCCAGCCCGAGATGTCCATTGAACGCCGCCGAGGCCTGAGGCACAAAGCCCGGACCCTCATCCGACACTTCCAGCACCAGTACCTCGCTATCCATAAATGCCCGTATCTGCTGGTTGGCTCCCCCGGCATGGCGATAGGCGTTGTTGAGCGATTCCTGGATCACCCGGTAGACAGTGATCTTGACCGGCAGGGCTGCCTGCTCGGGCAGCGGCGCGGCATCCAGCTTGACGCGGCTGCCGGTGCGCCGCTCATGGGTCCGGACCGCCCGAATGACCGTTTCGGGGAGGGAAAGCTCTGCCAGCTGCGGCAGGCTCAGCCCGCTGGAGATGGCGCGGACTTCCTTCTGGGCGTGCTGCAGGGAGGTCTGGATACCGGTCAGTTCCTCCGCAATCCCGGAGCCCGGCTGACCCTGCTCCCAGCGACCGATCAGCGCATCCAGTTTCAACAGCGCAAGGCCCAGATCCTGGGCTGGACCATCGTGAAGCTCGGAGCCGATCCGGCGCAGGAAGCGCTCGTTCAGCGTTGCCACACTGCCAGCCGCGCGGCGGACACGCTCGTGCAGCTCCTGGTTCTGCAAGAGAAGCTCGGTCAGGCGTGTGATCTGGTCCTTCAGCGTCGCCCGCTGCTGCTCGATGGTCTCGCTTGCGCGTTGGACGAAGCCCGCCAGCAAGAGATAGATCAACAGGGTTGTCACGCCCACGACGAGCCAGCTTCTGCGCTGCGCCGCAGCCACTTCCTGGTTGAGCGCATCGATCGTCTGGTAGAACTCCGCAACGGCAATGACCTTGTTCGTCCCGGTGAGGCGAACAGGGCTGTAGGTCTCGAGCAGCTCGGATCGGATGGTCCGCTCGGGGACATTTTCCGCTCTCTCGAGCGGGCTGATCGTAGAACTTACCTGGCCCCGCAGCGCCAGGGCTAAGCCCTCCTCGATCGGGAATGTCTTGCCAACGGACTCCTGGTCTGTACTGAAAAGCACCTGGCCCGTGGGGCTCCAGACTTTGAAGCTGACGATCTGCTGCCCCATGGAGGTGTCCTGGAGTAATTGGCTTAGCTGCAGCATATTTTGGGGTGACGGCGCCCGGGCGTTTCCCAGCTCCTGCAACAAAGGCGCCACGAAGCTGTCCACGTAGAGCGCCGTCGTTGCGCCGGTCCGGTGGGCAACCCCGGTCTTGATTTCGTTCCCGATCCAGAAGCCAATTCCGGCCATCCCAACGATCAATATGATCAGGCTAGCCAGCATGAACCGCTGCGCCAGGGTCGGTTGTCTGCTAGAAGCGTTAAGTGGGATTGACATACCTGTTCTCCATACAAATCCTAGCTATACACCGTGTTCATTATAGTGGACTCGGCTCCTTTTTTTGAATGACCCAAAGATGGAGGCTGCTTAAGACTTAAGTCTTAATTGGTCTTCGACGTTTGGCATCTGGAATTGCGACGAATGCTCCTTGTGGCGCAAAATCACATTTGCTAAGATGTCTGCAACAAAACCAAGAAGGAAAAGAGAGGTAGATTATGAAACGTATTCATTTTCTCGTGCTTGTCCTGATCGTCGGTGCACTTGCATCGAGCGCCTGTGGCGCCATCGCCATTACTCCCAATGCAGGCAGTGGAACCGCAGCCGCGCTCCCGGTAGCGTTCATTGGGATCGTGGACAGCATGGTCGGGGATCAATGGGTCATCAGCGGCACCACGGTCACAGTCGCCCCGGAGGTCGTCCGAGACGGTCCCTTTGCTGTGGGCGACCAGGTGAAAGTGGAGGGCATCGTCGGGACCGACGGTTCCTTTACGGTGACCCGTGTGGAAGCCCCGACTCCGCAGGATGTCTCCACCCTGTCGCCGTTCGGGAATGACAATACCAACGATGCGAACGTCAACGATGGCAATGCGAATAGCAACGATGCGAACGTCAATGATGGCAACGGCAACTCCAACGAAAATGGCGCAAACACCAACGACGATAATGGCAACGATGACAATTCGAATAACGCCAACACCAACGACAATGGCACAAATACCAATGACGACAACGGCGGCAACACAAATGACGATAATTCGAACGATGACAATGGTGGCAATTCGAATGACGATAACGACGATGATGGCAATAGCGGCAGGGGCGGTGACGATGACGATAATGACAACGACGACTAGCCTCCACGTCAATACCCGCTAACAAGGAAATAGTCTGGAAGTCGATCGGCTTCCAGACTATTTCCGAGAAGGATGACAAAATCAAATCGGAATGGCAGGTTTATAGTATGTCAAACACTCTCGAACTCCCTCGAACCATGGTTCATCCCCTCCGGCGCGCAGCCCTGACGGGAAACCGGTTTCTCCCCCTTGCACTCTTTCTTCTGTTTTTTCTCGGCATGGCGCTGATCCAGTTTGTCACGCCAGATATGCCGGATAACGATGGCTTCTACCACATCAAGCTCGCCTGGCTGATGCGAACCGAGGGACTCAAGCCAGAGTTTCCATACTTGCCTTTGAGCATTCTGAATGCGAATGAGTTTTACGATCACCACTTTCTTTTCCACGTCGCGCTCATCCCCTTCACGTTCGGCGACCTGCGGATCGGTGCAAAATGGGCAGCAGTCGTCTTCGCCAGCCTAGCATGTCTGGCCGTCTGGTACCTCCTCCATCGCCAGCGCGTTCCCTACGCATGGCTGTGGTCGCTGGGGCTGCTGGGGATCTCTGACGCATTTCTCTTCCGCATGAGCATCACCCGGGCGCAGTCACTTTCTCTCGGGATGCTCGCGCTCGGGTACCTCTGGCTCCTGGAAGGGAAGTACAAACACCTGGCAGTCCTTGGCTTCCTCTATGTTTGGATGTACGACGCTTTCCCCCTGCTGCTCGCGCTGGCAGTGCTGCACTTCCTGGCGGTCGTGTTGACGGAGCACCGCCTCGAGTTCCGTCCCTTGCTTTACACCTCTGCCGGCATCCTCCTGGGGATGATCGTCAACCCCTATTTCCCGGACAATCTGATCTTCTCTTATCACCACATGCTGCCAAAGCTGGCTGACGCCACTTCCGTGCGTGTGGGCAACGAGTGGTATCCGTACGATACAAAGCAATTGCTGGATAACTCTCTGCCGGCGCTGATCGCCTTCGCCAGCGGCGTGCTTGCCCTGGGGCTGACCGGCCGCAAAATGGATGCACGCACCGCGCTGGGGCTGTTCGTTTCCCTGCTCTTCGGTCTGATGCTTTTTCAGGCGCGGCGCTTTGTGGAATACTTCCCTCCGTTCGCTCTGATCTTCGCAGCCTTCGCCTGGGCGCCCTTGTTGGGATCAAAGCCTGATCCGGCACAGACGACTTCGACTCCTCAGCCGCCATTGGTATCCCTGCCGCAGAGTTATCTGCCGGTGATGGTGTTATCCCTGGCGGTTCTGCTTGGTATGGTGCGGTCCGTTTCCCCTGCGCGCGCGGCGGTAGACGGCTCCAAGCCGTATGGACTGTATTCGAATGCTTCCTTATGGTTGGAGCAGAATACACCTCCCGGCTCACGCCTCTTCCAGACCGATTGGGATGACTTCCCACGGCTGTTCTATTACAACACCCATAACACCTATCTTATCGGTCTTGACCCGACCTATCTGCAATTGTACGATGCGGATCTCTACGAGCTGTGGCTGGATATCACCCGGGGCGATGTCAAAAACCCCTCACAGGTCATTGCCAGCACATTTGGTTCCCAGTACATCCATACGGATCTCCATCACAAAGATTTCCTGCGGGTGGGGGCGGAAGATCCCGGGTTGAGAGAGGTCTACCGCGATGACCAGGCGGTGATCTTTGAAGTGATCGCACGGTAACAAAGATTATGCTCACCGAAGAACAATTCAAACGCATCTCTCTAGCTCTACCTTTCCCGGGGCATACCGGTCTACAGCTCTCCCGCGAGTTTCAGGCTCAGTCTTTCTTTGCGCGAATCCCGGCCGGAAAGGATGTTTTCGTAGAGGGAGACCGAGCGGACGCCATTACGTTGCTGATTTCGGGTGTTGTCCGTGTCTATAAAATCGGTGAAACCGGCCGGGAGATCACGCTATACCGCTTTGGCAATGGCGAATCATAGAAGTACTTTCCCGTAACCCCCTCCACGCTGGAAGAAGATGCCAGGTAGGAGGACTTGTGCCGTACTCTTCCCGATCCCATTCGTGCCGCCCGTGATCAAGCAGATTTTTCCTTCCATGGTTTTTTTCGCTCATTGTCTTTCTCAAGTTTCTTTTATCCATAAGTGGTCACACCTATCTAGGATCCACTGTAATGACGACGTTCCCCTTTTTATGCCCTGTCTCGACATACCGATGCGCCTCGGCAATTTGCGCCAAAGGGTAGCAGCGATCGACGACCGCCTTTAGTTTTCTCGCCTCGATCAGTTCTTTCAGGAAGAGTAGATCTTCCGCACGTTGGCTGGATGTTCCAAATAGGACTTTCCTGCTGCTGCTCATCGAGGTCCATTGCCCTCGAATACGCTGTAACGGGTTTGAGTTCCCTAAAAGATAGCGTCCGTTTTGCTTCAGGGATTCAATACTCCGCGAAAACGAGCTTTTGCCGACTACGTCAAAGATAACATCATACGTCTCTCTGCTTTTTGTAAAGTCCTCTCGAGTGTAATCAATCACCCGATCTGCACCGATCAAGCGTAGCGTGTCTACTTTTTCTGTGCTGTCTACAGCAGTCACGTGAGTCCCGAAATATTTCGCAAGCTGGAGCGCAAAGGTACCAATGCTTCCACCTGAGCCATTGATCAAAACCTTTTGTGCATGCTGAAGGTCAGCTTTCCTTATAAAATGCAATGCTTCCAGTCCTCCCGTAGGGACAGCCGCGGCTTCCTCGTAGGTCATGTTTGACGGTTTCAATACGAGCGCCCCCTGTTCAGGCAGACATATGTACTCCGCGTACGCACCAAATCTCAAACCCGTTGTTCCAAAAACCTGATCACCTGGCTTTAATCGTTTTACATCTTTACCTACCGCGTCAATTTCTCCGGCCAGCTCCTGCCCCAGGATCGTTATTCGTGTGGGTTTTCTCAGTCCCACATAGGCTCGTATGGCAAGCCGGAACAGGATCGGAAGTTTGAGATTTCGCAATTCACAGTCTCCTGCTGTGACTGTGGTCGCATGTATTTTGATCAATACCTCATCGTCTCTGGGAGTCGGTTTTTCGACCTCTTGGAAGCGAAGAACATCCGGGGGTCCATATTTCGTCCACACAATTGCCTTCATACGTGTTGTTCCTGGCTACGCAAATCGACCACACCTAAATACGACTCAGGGTGATGACAACATTTCCCTTCTTATGCCCTGTTTCCACATACCTGTGCGCGTCGGCAATTTCCTCCAGGGGATAGCACCGATCGATGACTGCATGTAGTTTTCCCGCCTCGATCAACTCATTGATGAAGATGAGATCCTTCAATTTCTCGCTGGCTGGTCTCAAGCCCGTGGCAGCAATCCCTACCTTTTTACCGCCTGTCCTTGATGTCCATAAGGTCTGGATAAATGTCGCTGGTGAAGGGACCGTTGAAAGATAGATTCCATTTTCTGTGAGCGAAGCCTTACAATGCTTAAACGAGATCTTACCGACCGTGTCGAAGATAATGTCATAGGTCTGACCGTTTTTTGTAAAGTCCTCTTTGGTGTAATCGATTACATAATCGGCTCCCAGCGATTTCACCAGGTCGATATTCGTCGTACTGCACACCCCCGTAACTTCTGTCCCGAAGGACTTGGCGATTTGTACGGCAGATGTGCCCACCGCCCCAGAAGCGCCATTGATCAAAACCTTTTGTCCGCTCCGAATACTTCCCTTGTCTCTCAGAAACGGCAATGCCGTCAACGCCCCATTGGGGATGGCAGCGGCTTCCTCATAGGTCATATTCTGCGGCACGCTTGCGAGCGGCGCATCCTCAGGCATCGATTTGTACTCGGCATAGGTTCCCAGGAAGCTCATGCCAGTATTCCCATAGATACGATCCCCTTTCTTGAAGCGTTTTACATCTCTCCCAACAGCTTCCACCTGCCCGGCCAGATAAAATCCTAGGATGGGCTTTCTGGGCTTCGTAAATCCGTTGAGACCGGGCGAACGCCGCATCCCCGGGTCTTCTGTTGCGACGGTGGTGGCATGGATTCTGATGAGCACTTCATTGTCCCCGGGGACAGGTTTTGCCATCTCTTTCAGCGCCAGGACATTGGGTGATCCGAATTTGGTGTACACAACTGCTTTCATCTTGGTTTGCCTTTCTTGTTGAATTGAATAACTTGGAGAAACGCTTTTATCCACAGGGTACCGGCTTTCGCGACTGTTCTCGGGGGTCCGACGCATAGCGAAGAGGTTCCAGCCTCGCGCCTTATTTCAACGCTGTACCCGTGCGGGCTGCTTCCACGACTTTCAAAATCGACTCGACACTTACTTTGGCATGCGTCGCATCATACAGGATGGACCCGTGCGTTGCGTCAGGCAGCACTTGCTGGACGCTGTTTGTGGACAGCGAGGTAAAACCTGCCTGCCAGCCCTGCCAGAGCTCCTCAAAATCATGACCGGTTGCGCTGAGCACGAACAGAGGGATGTCGCCCCGTGACTCAGAATTCAGTCCTTGCCCCCGGGTGGACGGGGAAGCAAAGAATTCGGCGCTCTGTGTAACCCAGTCTTTTGTTGCTGAAAACGAAGCGAGAAGCTCCTCGTTTTGCGGGCTTGGCAAACCGGACGCGGGCATGGAAAGGCCCATCAGGCGCAGGACGCCGAATCGCGTCAGTATGGGCGCTAACGTGAAGGTTATAGCCATGGTGTCGCACTGGGCTTGCGTGTCAGGTGTGCTGATACACTGCTCGGGCGAGGAGCTGTCGAGCAGAACCATGCCCACCACTTCATCAGGATACTGGGCGGCGTACTGGCGTATATACATCCCTCCATACGACCAACCCGCCAGAACATAAGGTCCGGGGATCTGCGCGTTCTGAAGCAAAGTGTGTAAATCGGTAGCAATGTTCTGCGCATCGCGGGGCGCCGGACTGGGGTCACTCCAACCCATGCCAGCGCGGTCGTAGGCGCACACACGGGTAGTTTTCGCGATTTCTGGCTGGATCCAGCCCCAGGATGAGGAGGTCGCGCCCAGTCCGGTTTCCAGAATGACGGTGGGTCGTCCACCCATGTTCTGGCCGGTGCAGTACAGGTGCAGGCTGTAGCCGCCGACATCGATCCTCTGGCCCGGAGCGGGCAGTGCGCGCCGATCCATGGCGGTGGCGATCGTTTGATAGACCGCGCCAACTGCAGCGAGAGTGATGATGCCGATCATCAGCCACAGCGCAATGCGCTTGAGCCAGAAGGCGATACGACTCTTGCGCCGTGCAGGGTGCAGTTCATCAGGTGCAACAGGAGAGTGAGCAGCGATTTTCATAGTGAGGCTCCTACACAAGTACGTCTTTAGGTCAATATCTCGCACTTGCCTACAAGGTAGCTGAGGCTGGGCGAACGTCGGAGGTTTTGGCGTCTTCTGCATGACCGCTGTAGGCTTCGGGCTGGAAGCCCTTGATGATGAGCCAAAATCCCAGCACCAACTCAAAAAGTCCACCTGGGACTGAGAGCAAGACTCCGATGTGGATCCCGAAGATTTCAGCGATAGCCCCTGCCATGAAAATTGCGTAACCGACAAAGCCCCAAGCCGATATAAAACGGGGAATGAGCCGGGTCTGGAACAGCAGCCAGCACACAAATAAGCTAGCCAGTCCCAGTGACATCATAGCGATCTGGTAGGCCATGGTGTTCCACTGGGTTGCAAGGGATCCAAGTCCGGCGGCCCAAGCCGCGTTCTCGGCATTAACAGCCTGTTGTGCCAGGGGCAGCATCATCAAAAGACTGAGCACCCCAACCGCCAGGAAGACCCCCTCCACAATCCGCGCGGTGAGATAGGCGACTGCGGTTCGCTTGCCGTACTGCTCCAGAATCGGAAAGAACAGCACACCAATGGCGACCACGGCGACGGAATTCAGCAACATCATAAAGGCTCCGAGAACCAGGGTGGACTGGTGTGCCGAAATTGTGGAGAGCGAGACAGGCGCACCGACTGCGGAGGTCACGAGTCCGAAGCCTAGTCCGTACAGTAAAAATGCGGCTAGAAATAGCGCGCCAATCAGCCGCGAATAGGTCATACGAGAACGCATTGATACACTCTTAAGATCATGCCCGGCTGTTTTATTCGAACCGATCTCTTCCCTGGTATTCATTGTATTTTCTCCTCTTGGTTATATTTGGACTGAATAAACGGTACGCATACCGCTACGTCACCCTCTTTATGAATTGCCTTGATAGGTAAGATTCCATTCGATTTAGCTTCTCTTCATTTATGGTTCCGCATCCGGTACATCTGCCCCGCCGGGTTCAATACGATTTACCGAGATCAATATCATACCGAGATCACGCACTTTTCTAAGCAAGCCATGCAACGCGGATTGATCGACCATCGTGCCGGTGAGTAATGTATCGCCGTTTTCCTCCAGTTTCACAGTCAGGACTCCAAACCAGTCTGACCACTGCTGATCAAGGTGTCCCTGAATGCGAATCTCATAGAGTCTGGTCTCGTCACGATCCCCGGCCGACATGTCATTTCCCATCATTCTGTCTCTGGCTTTGTTCTCATTTGCTGGTTGCATGTATTCCTTACGTCGATCTCATAATACAAGCTAAGGTGGTGAGGTGTCATCACCACATGTGGTGGTTTATCGATCGGGATGCTGTGAGAAATCGAAAAAACCCCGACAAGTGCTTTTCAGCACATGCCAGGGCCGGTTCGCCACTTTCGTGTTCGTTATAACAAATCGAGCTCTTCAGCCCGGCGGGCCGCGGCCCGGCGGTTGTTCACCCCCAGCTTGCTGTAGATGTTTTTGGTGTGAGTTCGTATCGTGTTCAGGGATATCATCAGTCCGCGGGCAATTTCGGGACCGTTCAATTCGGTTCTGAGCAGTTTGAGCACTTCAAGTTCACGCTCGCTCAGTGGCTCAACCATTGTAGCTCTCCCCTTGCTGCTTTTCGACGGTTGCATACCGACCGGCTGGGCAAACGCCATCAGGAGATGATCGACATAACTGCTTACTTTATAGTCCTGGGCCTGCGGCTGTCTGGCCATCCATCGTCTAAAGTCCAGCAGCGCCAATCGCATCGGTTCTCCCTCATCCACAAATAAACGGATGAATCCGCCCGGTTCTGCAAGAACCAGCGCATCATTCAGCCACTCTAACGCTTTGTCCTTTTCGCCTTGTGCATGGAATGCGAGCGCCTGCAAGACCATCACTTTAAGTCGTTCATCCTGCCAATCCCGGTCATCCGCCTGCTGGCGCAGCGGTTCCAGCAGCTCCAGGGCCGCGGATGGTTCACCCCGGGCCAGCAATACCCGCGCCAGGCTAAGCGGCAACTTATAGATTTCCGCCAGCTGAGCCGCCTTCGCCAGATTGCCCTGGTACAGCAGAGTCAGCACCTGTCCTGCAGCGACATCCGCCATCCGGAACAAAAATCCATGCTGGCGCACGAACTCTTCGGCGGCAGCCAGATCTGCAACCGCGCCAGGCATATCGCCCTGGATCAGTTTGAGGCGAGCAAGCAGCACCTGACACGAGGCGACTGTGTCGACGTTTTCCATGGCGATCTGACGCGTCTGCTGCAGGCATTGCTGCCCATGCTGTTGTGCAGTATCCAGGTCATTCCACTGGTAGTAGATACGCGCCAGGCCAAGATAGGCCTCACAGGCCATCGGCTGTGGCGGATCGCCGACCATTTGCAGGACGCGCTTGTATGTCTTTGTCGCCAGAGACAGCTGGTTATCGACTTCCTGTACCTGACCCAGATTGATTGTCGCCGCTATGGTGTAGACGGAATCCCCTAAGGACTTACTGATCGAAATGACCTGGCGAAAAGCCTGGCTGGCTGCCGCTCGCTCGCCCTGCAGCTGGTAGGCATGCCCAAGCGACCAGCTCGCTGCGACGCGGAGCGGCAGGTTGTCGGGATGCAGAAATTCCAGGGCACGGCGCGACTGGGCAAGAATGGCTTCTGCATCGTGTTGAATGACAGCTAACGTAGCACGCAGGGAGGCGATACGCCCCATCACATCCCTAGTGTGGGCGTCTAGCTCCTTATCTTGCAAAGCGGACTCCGCTGCCTGCAGTTTCTGTTCCACAAGGGTATGGTCGGTCAGTAATTGTGTTGAAGCAGACATCACCCACAAGGAAGGCCGGGCATCCAGCACAGATTTTGGGAGCGACTCAAGCCACTGCATGACGGGTACCACAGTACCTCGGAAATATAGCGGCACGCCATCTCCCTCGATCAGGCGCTCAGCGCGCTCGATATCATTGGCGGCAGTAGCGTGGTGGAATGCTTCGAGCTCCAGTCCACGAGCTTCATACCAGCGGCTGGCACGCAGGTGTAACTCGGCAACGGTCTCCCTTTCTTCCCCCAGGCTGGCAGAATCAAGGCTCTCCTGCAGTCGCTGTCGCAGCAGATCGGCGAAGAGATGATGATAACGGTACCAGTGTCGCTGGTTGTCCAGAGGGACGATGAACAGGTTGGTGCGCTCGAGATACTCCAGGGTTTTCTGCGCGGAGGTAGGTCCCACGAGGTCGAGCAGAACGGCATCACAAAGGGGACCGCATAAGCTGTCGAGGATTGACGTGCGTAATAAGAAGGTTTGGACGCTGGCAGGTTGCTGCTTCAGAACTTCTTCCAGCAAATAATCCATCACGAAATGATGGTTACCGGTGAAGGATTCAATAAAGCTGGCAGCATCTCGATGTCCCTGGAGAGAAATCGCAGCCAACTGCAAACCTGCTATCCAGCCTTCTGTTCGGTCTTCCAGGGCCGAGATATGTTCGGCTAAAAGGTTAAGCCCCATCACCTGGTTGAGGAATTCCGCGGCTTCCGCAGAGGTAAAACGCAAATCTGCCGCGCGCAGCTCGGTCAATTGGCCCCGAACACGTAACCGGGCTAACGGCAGATCTGGATCCTGGCGGGTGGAGATGACCAGGTGCAGCTGGGGTGGCAGGTGTTCGAGCAGAAAGGTAAGTGCCTGGTCAACCGATCTGGAATCGATAGCGTGGTACTCATTCAGAATGAGGAGGAAGTTTTCAGCCCGGGTAGAGATTTCGTTGAGCAGAGTGGTCAGGATCGATTCCGTTGGCGGCTGGGGAGCCTGGGGTATGCTGGAGAGTCCTTCTCCGATACCCGGCACAATCGTCTGCAGAGCCGCGACCAGGTAATCCAGAAAGCGACTGGGGTCGTTATCTCTTTCATCCAGAGACAGCCAGGCAGTCGGCCTTCTGCAACCGGCAACCCATTCGCTGATGAGGGTGGTTTTCCCGAAGCCAGCGGGCGCGGAGATGAGGGTCACACCTGGTACGCGCAGCAGACCGTGATTTAGCCGTTCGATCAGGCGGGGACGGGAAACCAGCTCCTGCCTGATGGAGGGAATAAAAAGTTTGGTGGAGAGAAGTTGTTCCACGAGTCACCTCGAATTTCGTTTTCGTGGTTGTCGTTACTGCAGAAGTAAAGCAATCCCGAAGGCGATCAGCCACAGCGACCACAGGATATAACTGATGGCGTTGATCACACTAGCAGCCTTGAAGCCTGTTTCTTACAGTACACTTGCCCTCCTCACAACAACATCCATCTGTAGACACGGGATGGATAGGCTGTGATACAAAAAGAGCCATCTACGGTGACGCAGACGGACCTGGAGTAGGCTGTATCAGTATGTCGAATCTTGACTTGGACTATCTTATTTACTATAACACAGTTTCTGAAACTGGCTAGTTCGGTTTTGCCCGGAGATCTCGCCCAGGATTATTATATTAAGAAATTCACGCTCCCTGTTAATGAAGGGAGCGTGAATACGCAGTGTTCATCAATCCGAAAGAATCGTTTTCCTGCTGGTTTTCGTTTGCGATGTCGTATTTATTTACCGCCTACGCTACCGCCAATGTTCGAGGTCTAAATTTATACCCGTACACGATTAACCCTCTCTCATCCCCATCATTGCGCATCTTGCGGGTAACCATCTCGACGGGCATGCCGATCTGGACGGCATTGTCCTCCACGTCGGTCAGCTGGGCGGTGACCATGGGTCCCTCGTCCAGTTTGACCAGGGCAACTGTGTAAGGGGCCGTGCTGTCGTAGCCGCTGGGGGCTTCGTAGATCGTGGTAAAGGAGTAAACTTCACCCTTGCCGCTAAAGGTGAACAGGTCCTTGGCTTCGTCGCCGCAGTTCGGGCAGACATCGCGAGGGGGGAAAATCTTATAATCGCAATGCGGGCAGACCTCGCCGACCAGCCCGTAGCGTTGTTTCTTGAGTCTCCAGTGTCTTGGAATTTCCATGTGTCAGTTCCTTTCTCCACGCCTGATTCTATGTGAAGGAACTCTCAAAGACTCTCAGGGTCCATTCCTTTCATGAATGAAAGCCAAATTTGCTAGTTTTTGGAAGTCAGGAAGTGCAGGAGGACCAGTCCAAGCCCCAGAAAAAGCGGGACAAAGCCCCCCAGCATCCATGGTCCCAGGTGAAGCGGGTAACTTTGACCCGAGTTATAGCCGGCAAAGTAGAGTCCCAGAGAGAGAGCGATTCCCAGCCCGGTGACGAGAATTCCCCAGCGCAGCAGACCCTTACCGGGCTTCGCCTCAGGACGGCTAAGTCCCCTCTCCGCCAGGGCGATGGCTTCGCGATAGTTCATATAGCGCAGGAAGGCCAGAAAGCCGAAAATAACCAGGAGGACGCTGACCAGACTGATACAGGGGACAAGATCCGAAAACATACCGCCTCTCATAGGAACCAGGGAGTTGGCTGTATTGTATCAGCCTGTTCATCGTGTTATACCGTGCGAAACGATCACCGCTTCTTTCCCTCACCGGAGGCGAGGAAAAGAAGCCTCCTGAAACGTCAATTACTGGCCCGCCTGGATGTTGACATTTCCACTATTTGTCTGGATCTTCAGCTCGCTTCCGCCGCCGTTGATCGTCCCGATCTGATGCTGCTCGTCGATGTTCCCTGTAATTGTCACCGGAATATCGGAGCTGATTTGACCAAAGTCTGTGGATAAATCTACGTCGAAGGCGGAGTCAGCCGGGATGGTCAGGCTGATGCCGCCGAAATCCGAATGCAGGCTGTGAGGACCCTCGTTCAGGGAACCTGCAAACTCGATGCTGCCGCTTCGCGTGAGAAGGTCCAGGGCAACGGAGGTAGCGTTTGAAACGCGAATGCTGCCGAATTCAGTGTGGGCGCTGAGGCGGCCCCGCACCCCATCCACCGTAATCGAGCCGCTGTTCGAATCGAGATCGTAAGAGCTAGCCCTTACCTGATCGAGAGTGATCTCGCCGAAATCTGTCGATGCCACCAGGTCGCCAGTCAGACGAATATCCTGCAGCTGTAGGGCGCCGCTTCTCGAACTGATATTGACACTCTGTGCGCTAGCCATCTCGAGCGAGATTTCTCCAAAATTGGTAGCCAGGGCGATGTCTTCCCGTCCCGCCTCCACCTGAGATAGACGGATCGAGCCACTCTGGCTGTCTACGGAAATTGCGCCCTGGATGTCTTCGAGCACGGCTCTTCCAAACCCGGATTCAACCTCGACCGGTCCCTTTAGCCTGGACACGTCGATATTGCCTGCGCCGGCTCTCACCTCCAGAGACGTATTTTCAGGAACGGTGACCACGAAATCCACGGTATTGACCTTGTTGCTGAAGTTCATGGAGTCTGGCAGCTCGTATTTAAGGGTAATCGTGTTGTTGGTTTGCTCGACCGTATATTGGATACTTTTCACCTCCTGATCGGCGCGCGACTGGGACGAATCATAGGCAGTTTTTATTACATCTACCTGCACCGTTTCGACGTCGCCTCCTGTGACCGTGACACTGCCGGCCTGATTGATCACGCTCAGGTCCACCGGTCTTTCCGGATTTATGTTGAGGGTCTCGCTTTCTTCCAGTTGAGACGGTATGTTCTGCCTGTCGAAAGGGTCGTTCGCCCGAAAGCCATCGTTAGCAGCGAAAAAGATGACGGCGCCGATGCCCAGGCATACCAGTGACAGCGCGATCCCTAGAAGGGTGATGATTAGAGGTCTTCTCATGGTTAATTTCCTTGTTTACAAAGTGTCCCACGCATGCTACCATGCAGCGCTAGGATGTTCTCACTTCGTTTGACAGGCAGGGGCAGAAAAAGTTTCAGTGGGACGATTACCCATAGACAATGGCTCATGGTCGATCGTCCATTGTCTATGGGTAACCCGAAACTTTTCCGCATGTACCCTGTCTAACCCCATAGAGACCTCATGCCAGACGCCGAACAACACCTCGTCCAGCGCGCCCGAAACGGCGATCATGAAGCCTTTGCAGCGCTGGTGACTGAGTATCAGCGCTACGTCTATACCCTGGCGCTGCGAATGCTCAAAAACGAGGAAGAGGCCCTCGACCTGGCGCAGGAGACTTTCGTCCGTGCCTGGACGGCGCTGCCCAACTTCCGCGGGCAGTCCAAGTTCAGGACCTGGCTCTATCGCATCACGACAAATCTTTGTTATAACCGCCTGCCGGGTTTGCGCCGCTCGCTAAGCGACCTGGGCAATGACGTGATCGCAGAGCTCCCTGAAACAAACCCGACCTTTGACAACCCAGCCCACGGACTGGAGTCTCATGAATTACGCGCTTACCTGCATCGGGCGATTGATGATCTGGATGAAAAGTACCGTTTGCTGATCTCGCTGCGCTATCAACATGAGATGTCGTATGAAGAGATTGCCGGCATGCTCAATCTGCCGCTGGGTACCGTCAAGACCGGACTCTTCCGTGCCAGGGAGCAGCTGCGACAGGCGCTGGAACGCTATCAGGAGTTAGCATGGACAACCCCTTAATCCCCGAGAATCCGGATCTCGCGATCGAAGATGCACTTCGAACGTTGCCCCTGGCGTCCCTACCGCGTACTATTACAGGGGATGTGCTGGCGCAGATCAAGGCCGTCCCGGCGCCCCGATCATTTCACCTCACCTGGAGCGACATTGTCCTGGGAATGATCCTTTCCCTAAGCCTGAGTGCAATCTGGTTCAGCCTGCAAAATCTGCCGCCCATCGTGGTTGCCCAGATCCGCAAGGAGAGTATTCTCTTCTACCAGTACCTGCTGGTCAACGCTCGCTGGCTGCTGCCTGCTGTCTCCTTCGGACTGGCAGGTGTCCTGGCTCTTCTGACACTTCCTTATCTAAAGCAGGAACTTTCAAGAATTTCTGAATAGCATGCCCCTCAAACCGCCGGTCAGACAAGGGGTGGAAAACCAGACTATAATGACGGCTTGTCAGGTTACGTTCCGTCATGAGAATCTTGCTGATCAATCAATCCGCCGTTTCACACAATGAGCCGGGGCACACCGGGCACATCGAAATGGCGAAATATGTACGCGACTGCGGGCACGACATGGTGATCGTCGCCGGCGATTCGAATTACCAGACCGGTCTGCGCACGGTAAAACCGAGAGGCGCATTTGTCGAACAGAGCATCGACGGGATACGCGTCCTGCGCGCCTACAGCGCCGAGACGCTGCACCGCAGCTATTTCTGGCGTGTGATTTCCTTCTTCAGCTTTATGTTCAGCTCTGTGTGGACGGCTTTGCAGGTAAAGGGTGTCGACCTGGTGATGGGCACAACGCCCCACATCTTTCAGGCGGTCTCAGCCTGGCTGGTTGCCTTCCTGCGGCGCAAGCCCTTTTTGCTAGAAGTGCGTGATCTCTGGCCCGAGTTTGCGATCAGCATGGGGGTCATCAGGAATCCGGTGATGATCCGGCTTGCTTACTGGCTTGAGCGTTTCCTGTATGCGCGGGCGACCCATATTCTGGTGAATTCGCCAGCCTATAAAGAATATATGGTCAACAAAGGTGTACCCGCAGGAAAAATCGCCTTTATCCCTTATGGCGCAGACATCGGTATGTTCCATCCCGGCATAGATGGCTCCTCCGTTCGTGAGAAATTAAGATTGCAGAATAAGTTTATGGTCCTGTATGCAGGCACCATCGGACAGGCGCACGATCTCTATACCGTGTTGCGTGCTGCCAAGCGTCTGGAGGACGATCCGCACATTCAATTTGTGTTTTTTGGCGATGGTAAGGAGCGCCCCCACCTGGAAGCCGAGGCGCGGAGGCTGAGCCTGAAGAACGTCTTGTTCGCAGGCGTCTGCCCGAAAAAGGACATCCCTGCTGTGATCGCCTCGGCAGACGTCTGCCTTGCTATCCTGCAAAATATCCCGATGTTTCGCAGCACGTACCCGAACAAAGTATTTGATTACATGGCTTCGGCGCGTCCGACGGTGCTGGTCATCGACGGCGTGATCCGCCAGGTCGTCGAAGCGGCGAATGGGGGAGTTTTTGTCGAGCCGGGGAATGATGAGATGCTGGCGAAAACAATTCTGGAGCTCTCGAGAGACCCTCAGCGGGTAAAGCGGCTGGGCGAGTACGCGCGTGCCTACCTGGTGAAACATCTCGATCGGCGCGATAAATTGGCTGAAACGCTGCAATTGCTTGAAAAGCTGGCAATTCAATAGGCTTTAGCAGGGTACCGGGGGTGATAGGCAGAGCCAGTTCTCGTTTACAATCATCCGAATGGCACCCCTCATCGTATTTCTCGTCCTCGCAGCCCTGTCCTACACCAGTGTGATTTACATTCGCCGCCTGGCACTGCATCACCAGATCCTGGATCATCCCAGTGAGCGTAGCTCGCATTCCCTCCCCATGCCGCGAGGAGGCGGGCTGGCGATTGTGTTCCTGGTCCTCGGCACCGCGGTATGGGCTGTGAGCCAGACAGAAATCTACAAGAGTGTGCTCTATGTTACCCTGGGCGCGATCCTTGCCCTGGTCGGCTGGCGAGATGATATTTTCTCGCTCAGCCCCAACTACCGCTTCCTCGTGCAGGGATTGGTCGCCACGATATCCATCCTGGTGCTCGGGTATTTCCGGGTTGTCAGGATCCCCTTAGTCGGCGATGTGGACCTGGGTGTCGTAGGGATCATCATCACCTTTCTCTGGATCATCGGCATGATCAACGCCTATAACTTTATGGATGGGATCGACGGGATGGCAGCCGGTGTCGCTGTCGTTGCCGGACTGGGTTGGATGATCCTCTCCTCCAACGTCAGCAATCCATTCATATTCTGGGTTGCCCTGGCGATCGCGGCGACCGGCCTGGGATTCCTGGGGCATAACTGGCCCCCGGCAAAAATATTCATGGGAGATGTTGCCAGCACGTTTCTCGGATACAGCTTTGCCATCCTGCCGCTGCTCTCTGCCGACCAGAGCGGTGATGCGCTGACCATGGGGACATTGCTGATGTGGACGGTCATTATAGACACATTCCTGACATTTCTCCGTCGCCTGGTGACAGGGGAGAACGTCCTTTCCGGTCATCGCCTGCACCTCTTTCAGCAGCTGGTCAGCGGTGGTTACAAACATGGCACGATCAGCGCGCTGTATATCTTCTTAACGGCGCTCGCGGTCCTGCTGACCTACGAGTCGACACACGGTGATCCGGTCGCGCCGTTCCTTATCTTTCTCGGATTGCCGCTGGTCTGGGGGCTCTTATTGATCCACGCCTCCCGGCTTCCGAGTGTTGTGACAACCTCTGAGCAGCAAGCGTGACGGTAGTTGACAGGCAAGCATTCATCGCAGGAAACAGCGCACGTGCTCAATAACTTCCGCAACCTCAACGCTCTCTATCAATCCCTCGGCGCGCGCTGGCTACTATTCCGCCTCGGCTATGCTCTGCGCATGCGGACGGGGATCCTTCGGCAACAAATTCCTTCCTATCGCTGGGAAGATCGCCCGCTTAAGAGTTGGCTGAAGAAAGGAATTCCTTCAGGATCGGAAGCGTATGCCCGATGGCGCAGGGAGCATTCTCCTCATTTCTTTTTCGTATCGCTCGGCGCTCCCGCGCAATCGCCAGGACTTGGTGAGCGGAGTGATGAGCGCTCTTCTCATCACGCAGTCGAAGGACGATCACCGGTCGATGTTCCCTGGAATCCACAGCTCGCGGTGGCCGAGGCTGAGCGAATTCTCAATGGTGAGCTGCAGTATTTTGCGCACGAATTTTTCCGGACCGGCTTTCCACCGGACTGGCATCGAGACCCGGCTTCAGGCAAGCGCGTGAACGCCAGCAAACACTGGTCTGAGATTTCCAGCGATGCGGATGTGGATATCAAGTTCATCTGGGAAGCCAGCCGGTTCAGCATGGTATATACCCTCGTCCGGGCGTATGCTTCCACGCCGGACTCGAAGTTTGCGGAGGCGTTCTGGGAGCTGATCGAATCCTGGGCGCAGGCTAATCCTCCCAACACTGGACCCAACTGGATGGACGGCCAGGAGGCGGCGCTGCGCCTCATGGCATGGACATTTGGGTTCTATGCCTTTCTGGATTCTCCCGCGACAACGCCCGCGCGGATGGCGCAATTCACCATGCTGGTCGCGGCGCATGCCGAGCGGATTCATAAAAACATCGCCTTCGCCATTTCCACGCGTGGGAATCACACGATCAGTGAGGCGTTCGGCTTATGGCTGGTCGGACTGCTTTTTCCCGAACTGAAAGACGCCAGAAAGTATTTTGGACGGGGACGCAGGTTGCTGGAACGAGAAGCACTGGCGCAGATCTTCCCCGATGGCAGCTACTCGATGTATTCCCTGAACTATCATCGCTTTATCCTGCACATCTATTTGTATGCGATCCGGCTGGGGCAGTTGAACGGGTCGCCGTTTTCAGATGCGCTCCGGCAGAGGGTCGCTGCATCCCTTGATTATCTATCTCAGCTCATCGATCCTCACACCGGGCGGATGCCAGTCTATGGCTCGAACGACGGCGCGCTCGTCTTACCCCTCAACAAATGTGATTTCACAGATTATCGCCCGCTGTTACAGCTTGGCTCATTTCTGCTGAAAGGCAAGCCGCTCTTCGAGCCGGGGTCATGGGATGAGGATATGCTCTGGCTGTGCGGGACAGAGCTCACTTCCAGGAAAAATACAGAGCTTAGCGATCTTCGCGCACTTCGCAGTTCATTTCCTGACGGCGGCACCTATCTACTGCGCGGTGCGACCAGTCGAGCCATCATCCGCTGTACGGACTTTCGCTCACGACCCTCGCACGCCGACCAGCTCCATGTCGATCTCTGGTGGCGAGACGACAATATTGCCTGTGACGCAGGCACGTATCTGTACAGCGGGGAGGGCATGTGGCGAAATGGGCTTGCGCGCACGGCTGTACACAATACTGTCACGGTGGATCATCAAGATCAAATGCATATGGTCAGCCGCTTCACTTGGACGCACTGGGCAAGAGGGAAGGTCCTGCGCCACGACGCCAAAGTCTGGCAGGGCGAACATGATGGGTACAAACGCCTGGCAGACCCGGTGAGCCACAAACGGACAGTCCTGTCACTGGATGCGGATCGCTGGCTGGTCGTGGACCATCTCCGCGGCAAACAGACCCATCAGTATGCATTGCACTGGTTGCTCTGTGACTCCGAATATGGAGTCCGGGAGCTTGGTCCTGCAAGCTACGGGATCTGGCTTGATCGCTTGAACAGCAAGCTGTCTGACTCCAGATTCTTTCTACAAACAGGCCTACTGGAGGGGGATGCGAATTTCTCAGTAGTGCGGGGGGATGCGAACAGCACCCGTGGCTGGCGCTCCCAATACTATGGTCATAAGGAGCCGGCTATCTCCATCCTGCTCGAAGCCAACCGGCCAGAGGTTGTGTTCTGGAGCTTCTTTGGGCTGGATGGCGACGCGGTCGACGTGGGAGCCAATGCCTTGAAGATTAGGATCGGCGCTGGAGAAACATCCATCAATCTCCAATCCTTAATCTTTACTCCCTGATATCTATTCTCCATTCTCTGCCTTATACAATCTCCCCAAAGCAATCCGCCAGCAGGAATTTCAGCCGGCGCTCGAGCATAGTGAATGAGTAATATCGCTTCGCAAGCTCATAGTTGTGCCTGCACTCTTCCTCGACCAGCTCGGGGTGCTTGAGGAGATAACGCACCTCGCTCAGGGTCCGCTCGCTGATGAACCCGTCAAATTCGATCACCTGGAAGCCTTTGGGCTTGATGTCCGCCTCGTAAATGGAGTAGTTGTTGACCAAAAGGGGTCGTTGAAAATAAACCGCTTCCAGGAAGGCATTGCCAAATCCCTCGATGGAAGAAGGATACGTGACCAGGTCGGCGTGCGGGTAAATGTCGGCCAGGGTGTAGATCTTTCGCCCATCGGGCGTGAGCGCCCGGGTATCGCCGACGATGGCTGACTCAAAATTCACCTTGACGTCCAGCAGCGCCGCAAATTCGCGGACGCGTTTTTCGTAGTCGGTACCTTCGTCCCCGGCAGCATGCGAGATGACAAGCTCTGCCGGCAGCCCAAGGCGTTTGGTCAGCTCGATGGCATGCTCGATGCCCTTGCGCTGGATGATGCGGGTTGGCTGGAGGATCAAATATTGATCGGCAGCCACTCCCAGGTCGGCGCGGGCTCCCATAGCGTAGTCGTCCAGCGGGGGAGGCGGAAAATCGAAATCCATCACATTGGGGATGATCATCGAATCGATCCCCAGCCGTGAGGCGAGCTGGTGCGCCTGGACCGAGTTGATCACCACATGCCGGATGGATGGCAGCCTGGGTGGGAACGCGGTTGCCAGGTAATCGTGCACGGAGTTGATCTGGAATCGCTGGCGTTCCCAGTAGAAATCATGATGATGCGCGATCACCGGATAGCCGGTCTCGGCGATGAACTCGGTCAACGCCAGACCCAGAGGCAGATTGAGCGGAATCGTTAGCGCGTTTTCGATAATGAGCGCTTCGAGCCGGAACTGGTAGGCGAACTTGTAAAGGTGCTCCTTAAAATTTTCCTTAAGATCCTGGATCTGTTTCGTAATCCGCGCGGGACGAATGTATTCCGAGAAGAAGTCCTGATGCAATTCCTCCATCTCGGGATGTGCCTTGCGCCCCTGATGCAAACGTCCCCATGAGCTGGCATACACGATCTGATTGATGGCATCGATGGTCGGATGCCGGTAAAAGGCTTCGGGCACGACATAGCTTATTTCCGAAGGCCGGTCTGACAAGCCACTGAAATAAAAACACTGGTGACCCATCCGTTCGATCACAGCTGCCCATTTAGCAGTTTCGAGGGAAACGCCGTCGGTGCCTGCAAAACGGGTGGAAATGAATCCAATGCGTCGCGCTACGGTCATATACTCTCTCCTTCTTAATTCAGATTGTCTACCCTTCACGAAAATTTAGAGGATACCCCTTCTCCCGGTTATTTCGTGGTTGGCTGATTCCATTTGTTTAAGGCACACCAGATAGTCAAACTTTTTATACCATAAAGAAAACGGCTCATGATTCGCTCACGAGCCGAAATTTGGATTTTCCTGTGGAAGGATCAGACCTTGACTGCGGCTTCCTGCGCTCGTAATTTCTCGGTGGCACGGAAGTACTTCAAATAACGCATCGAGTTGCTGTCCCTGCCGAGCAGTAAGTCGATAGCTCTGATCGCGCTCCCCAGCTTGATGGGATCGGTAATTGCGGTCGTGACCCCGGCCCGCATCGCCAGCGCCAGGAATGCGCTGTTGACCGAATGGCGGTCTGGCAAGCCAAACGAGACGTTGCTGGCGCCCAGGCTGATATTCACACCATATTCCTGTTTCACCAGCTCAATGGTCTTCAGTGTCACCAGCGCCGCATCGCTGTTATGTCCCACCGTCATCACCAGCGGATCGATGATGATGTCCTCGATCGGGATACCCATCCTGGCGGCGCGCTCGATGATCGTGCCCGCTGCGGCTAGGCGTCCCTCAGGTGTTGCCGGAATGCCTTCCTCGCCGATCGTGAGCCCGATGACGGCTGCACCTCGGTCTTTGACGATCGGCAGCACCGTCGCCAGCTGTTTTTCCTCGCCGTTGACCGAATTGACAAGGGGCTTACCTGGCGCGAGTCTGAGCCCCGCTTCCAGGATCTTCGGCTCATTCGAGTCGATACAGAGGGGCACGTCCACGACCGAGAGAACTGCTTCCACCACTTTCGGCATGATCGCCACTTCGTCGATTTGCGGGTGACCCACGTTCACGTCCAGCACGTCGGCGCCCCAGGCGACCTGCCTCTGCGCCAGGTACTTGACGTACTCGAAATTCTGTTCCACCAGTGCCTGCCCCAGCTTCTTCATGCCGGTGGGATTCAATTTTTCACCGATGATGACGAACGGTCTGTCTGCCCCGATGATGACTTCCTTCGTGTTACTATTCAAGACGGTGTGCATGATTCCACTCCTGCCGTGAGGATCGGTCGAACATAAATCCTTCGGGCATCAGTCCCGATTCGATAACCAGACGCGGGATTACTTCGTCCCAGCCGACGGGCATGAGATGTATGCCATGAATGCCCTGCCCGTGATATTGTTTGATCTGGTTGATCAATTCCAGGGCGATCTGCATGCCCTCCTCCTGAGCCTTGCCGGCTACACTGGCGGCATCCATGCGTTGGATGACTCTCTCGGGCAAGTACACGCCCGGCACCTTCGACAGGCTGATTGCCATCTTCAGACTCTTCAGCGGGGCAATGCCAACCAGAATGTACACTTTCTCCAGCACATTCCGCTTTGCCAGCTCGTTCAGCCAGATCTCCATCCCGTCGATATCGAAAACAAGATTGGTCTGGAAGAATTGTGCGCCCGCATTGACTTTCTTCTGCTCGCGCAGCGCCTGGAACTTCGGGTTGGACGAGAAGGGCGAAGCCGCTGCACCGAGGAAGAACTTCGGCGGATGCTTGATCTCTCGTCCATCGAGAAACTTGCCTTCGTCGCGCATGCGCCGCAGGATCCAGAGCATCTGGATCGCATCCAGGTCGTTGATCTCCATGGTCTCGCGCGGGGAGGGAGAGAGCTTCGCGCTGTCGCCGGTCACGCACAGGATGTTGCGCACGCCGAGGGCGGTCGCGCCGATCACCTCGCTCTGCAGATTGCTGCGCGAGCGATTGCGCGCCGAGATCTGCAGCACAGGCTCGGCGTCATGGTCCAGCGCGATCTGGCTGCATGCCCAGGAGGTCATGCGCGGCGTAGCAGAAGCGTTGTCTGTAAAGTTGAGCGCGACGACATAATCTTTGGTGGCCCGGATATTATGGATCAGTCGGTCAGTTTTCATCGAGAGGGGTGGGGCGATCTCGCTGGTCACAACAAATTCGCCGGCGGTCAGTCTGCGCTCCAGCTCGGAAGCAGGTTCCGTGTAGGCGGGTGGATGGTACAGGCTATCGCCCTGCCACCAGTCTGGCTGGCGCACCGGGCGGAAGATGCCATCCCAGGTTTGTCTGCGTGTCTCGGCAGATCGAGACAGAAGCCCTTTGAGGAGGTTTCTCACCCCAAGCCTTGCAGCACTTTTGAGTATATCCCGCCACGAATCCTGTCCCACCTTTTCCCAATCGAGTGGAGGGAGGACTTCCAGGAGAAGCTCCTCGCGCCCCAGCTGATAAGACCGCTCATAGATCTTGTACCAGATGCAGGGACGGGTCTTATCCACATAACAATACTCGGATGTCGAGCCGCCGCAGGGACCGTTGCGCAGCCCTTTGGGGCACTCCATCGGGCAGATGAAGGCGGTCTCTTGCAGGAGGCAGTTGCCACACATCCGGCAGCCAAACAGCGGCCCCTTTATGCTGTATTCGAGCACTTGCAATGCTCGATCCCCAAAATTCTCCTTTTTGAAGGGCGAGTAAGCTGGCTGCCATCTCCGACCGGGGGTAAAACCAGACATAAACACCTCAATTTTCCGAAATTATATATTATATATAATTTCCGGTGACCGAATTTTACCTGATTCCACAGAGCACGGGTAGTGTCTTTTCATTATCTCTTTATCTCTTTACGAGATTGGTAATCCTGTCCGCACGATCGGAATCTTGCTCTCAAAAAACGTGGCAATCGTTTGCCTTTATCGTTATGTTTCAATAGAAGTTACGTATACATTCGAGTGTTCATGATCTTCAAAGGGTCTGAATGGAATAAAAAAGACAGATCAGAAAAGCATAGTACGTTTAGAAATGGAGAAATATGCAAGTAGATCTTCAGCAAAAGCCGAAGACATATGTTGTGCTCAACCCCGTCGCAGGGGTTTCCGATCCCGAAGTCGTCCGGCAAAGCATCCAATCCGCCTTCGAGGCACATGATATTCCCTTGGAGATTTACGAGACCACCCCCGATGAGGATCTCAGGCAACACGTCCGCGATGCGGTGAAACAGGGCTTCAAGCTATTTATTTCCGCAGGTGGAGACGGAACACTCTCGACCGTCATCGATGGCTTGATCCGGACGGAAATACCTCTTGTGATCATCCCGACCGGCACATGGAATGCTCTGGCGCGCGCTCTGGATATCCCTCTGCAAATCGGTCCGGCAATCGACTTATTATTCCAACCTCACCGGATTCGAACAATCGACGCCATGGAGGTCGATGAGGATTATTTTGTATTAAGCGTAAGCGCAGGAATCGGTGCAATGGCGATGAAAGATGTGGAGCGAGAGGATAAGCGCCGACTGGGCAAATTCGCCGATTTGCGCAAAGCGGTATCGGAAGTGTTGGAGTTTCAGAACTTTCAGTTTGAGGTCAGGATCGATGGCGCAACCACCACGAAATTTCGGGCCTCCGAATTGATGGTTGCCAATGCCTCAATCCTCGGTTTGAAGGCACTGCAGCTCGACCCGAACATTCGTATGGATGATGGCAAGATGAATGTATGCCGGATTTATGCCAATAGCGTCAGCGATTACGTAAAGCTCGGGCTGAGCATGCTCCGGGGCGATCAGGAACACAACTGGAATGTATTATGTGTGGAAGCCTCGCAGGAAGTCGAAATCAGCAGCCGTGAACCCATCCCGGTGCAGGGGGATGGCGAAGTGATCGGTCACCTGCCGGTCACCGTCAAATTCCATCCAAAAGCCATTCAGATTGTCACGCCGGTAGATGCGAAGCCGGCATAGCCTGCACGATGCACCGGCAGATCAACTGCCGGTGCATCACCATTAATCCAGCCTTTGCAGGATATGACTGACCGCGGTCGAAGCCGGCCCGCCGAGGCCTTGGATCAAGGCCGTCTTCGCCCCCGGGATCTGGTTCGGTCCCGCCTCACCCCGCAGCTGCGTTACGGCTTCGACAGCCTGGTACACGCCTGCCGCGCCTCCGGGGAAGCCGCGCGCCTTCATCCCTCCCATGGTTGCCGCCGGAACCCTGCCTTCCAGACCGATCTCGCCGTCCGCGGCAAGCCTCCAGCCTTTCCCCCTGACAGCAAAGCCCACTGCTTCGAGCTGCAGCGCCGCGTAAATGCTGAAGACATCATGGTATTCGAACAGGTTGAGATCATTCAGAATCACGCCAGCCTGCTTCATCGCTTTGCCGGCGGAGATCTGCGCGGTGTCGAAATAGAGCATGTCCTTCCGGTCGTGTAATGCCAGCGTATCGGATGAAGAGCCGGAGCCGGCGATTTTGACAAGAGGATGCAGGGAACCATTTCGGAAAAGCTCACGGCGGGTGAGCAGGACAGCCGCGGCACCGTCCGCATTGGGCGCCATGTCGAACATATTGACCGGGTCGCTGACCATCTCGGCTCTGGCATACGTCTCCGGCTTGATCGCTTTGCGGAACATGGCAAACGGATTGCCTGCTCCGTTGGCATGAGCCGTCACCGCAAAGCCCGCGAATCCGTCTGCAGGGACCTTGTATTCGTGCATGTAGCGCTTCATGAGCAGGGCTGCCTGCGCCGCGGGAGTCATTCCCTGCACGGCCTCGAAATCGGCATCCCCCGCGGTGGCAAGCGCCGTTTCTACTCCGGGTCCGACCGTATCGGTAAACTTCTCTATGCCAACCACGAGCGCCGCATCCACCATGCCGCTGGCGACCGCGAGGTATCCCTGACGCAGCGCCGCGCCGCCTGAGGCGCCCGCAGCTTCGATGGTCACAGCCTCAATTCCCAGCATGCCGGCGTAGTCCGCGAGCAGCACCCCCAGATGTGCCTGGTTCGAGAGATTGGGCGCCAGCATATTCCCAACAAATAACGATTGCGGCTTGAGTCCGCCTGCATCCCTTACGGCTGCCTGGATTGCCGCAAGTGCGAGATCACGCAGCCCGATCTCCCAATGCTCGCCGACTTCTGTTTGCCCGATTCCTGCGATAACGACTTCTGTCATTTTGTCTCACCTGATGAAAAAAGAAATTGTACGGTCTCACCTGTCACTTCTGATAACGTGATTGTGGTTGGTTCGATTGCTTTCAATGTGCTATCTTTCGGAGCATCCATCCGCAGCGTTATGGGAAATTCCACGCTTGCTGGAATACTAATAAAGGCATAACCTGTTTCATCCGTTTCGTCGCCAAACTCTGTGCCGCCTTGAAGGGCAGCGATGAAGGTTGCATCTTTTATGGGCGTGTCAGCTGAGTCGAGTTGTCCATTGCCATTCGTGTCGAGAAATGCATACGCCGCAAAATAGGAATGTACATGAATAAATTCTGTGGGCACAGGCGTAGGGTTTTGTCCAGATGTAGGTACACAGGCTGCCAAAGCAACCAACGGGAGAACGAGGCTCGAGATGGCAATGTTTGTCATAACAGTATCTATGAGGGGATACACAGGCAGAAATAGAAGCAGGTATCTACCGGAGCATCTTTATACAGACTTATTTGCCTGTTTACTTGAATAGCTCCTTCAAGAATCTCAGCTTCTCCACCGTCTGGAAACTCTCACCGCCTTCGTGCCCGTTATACGGATAGACCTTGATCTCCTTTTCGCCAGCCCAGTAATTGTATGCCGCAAAAACTGTTGAAGGCGGGCAAACCTCGTCCATCAAGCCGATGGAGAACAATGCTTTCGCGTTCGCGCGCGTCGCGAAATTCACTCCGTCGAAATACGAGAGCGTATTGAACACGGTTTCGATTTTGTCACGATGGATATGGCAATACTCCGCAATCTCTTTATAAGGATGGGTGTCCACAATCTCTGTGGCGCGCCGGTAATGGCACAGGAATGGCACATCCGGCATCGCTGCGACGACATCCGGGACAAGTCCCGCTGCGGCAATCGTAATCCCACCGCCTTGCGAGCCGCCGGTCACGGCGATCCGGGCTGCGTCCACGTCAGCGTGACTGCGCGCAGCCTCGATGGCGCGTACGGCGTCGGTGAAGACCCGGCGGTAATAATAGTGCTGCGGGTCGAGAATGCCTCTGGTCATGCTGCCGGGAAAATGGGCGTTGCCACCTCCGGCATATAGATCGGGTGTATCTCCAGCCGACCAGCTGCTGCCTTGTCCGCGAGTGTCCATTACAAAGTGAGCGTAGCCTGCACTTGCCCATAGAAGCCAGTCGATAGGCAAGCTCCGTCCACCGCCATACCCGATGTATTCAACGACACAGGGTACTGTTTCTGAGCGCTGTGCGGGGAGGATCAACCAACCCTTGACTGCCTGCCCGTCGAAGCCATTGAACGTAACGTCGAATGTCTCCTGCGCTGCGAGTCCATAATCCACCTTCTCAAAGGTTGCGTTCAGCGGAAAAGCACGTGCTTCCTCGAGTGTCGATTGCCAGAACTCGTCAAAGTCTGCCGGTTCGTCGCGCTCGGGGCAGTAAGCTTTGAGCTCGTTAAGAGGGAGGTCGAAGAATGCCATGATTGATTTTCCCCGTCATTGCGAGCGACGGTGCTCTTCCGTCCGAAGCAATCTCCTCGGTAAATTGCATTGGAGATTGCTTCGGGCAAAGCCCTCGCAATGACATGAATCTTACTTCATCGCCAGCTTCCCACGGAAGCGCACATAAGTGGCGTAATCGATCTCAGTCCGGCGGGCGATGTAATCCTGTGTTTTTGTCGCCAGGCTGGCGCGCTCGCTCACCCTGTCTGTGACGGTGATATCGAATGCATCCGAGCCGGCGCCGGAGCCGAACGAGACCATCAGAATACGGTCGCCGGGCTGGGCGATGTCGAGTGTCGCAGTGAGACCGATCACGGCTGCGCCGGCGTAGGTGTTCCCGATGACAGGCACGAGCAATCCCGGCTCGATCTGCTCCATCGAGAATCCGAGCTGACCCGCTACCCGCTGCGGGAACTTGGTGTTCGGCTGGTGGAATACCGCCCACTTGTAGTCCTTGGCAGTCGTGCCGGAGGCTTCCATCATATGGGTCGCGGCCTGGCTGATATGTTTGAAATAGGCTGGCTCACCCGTGAAGCGCATGCCATGCTCCGGGTACTTTTGATATTCGCGTCGCCAGAAATCGGGCGTGTCGGTCACGTAAGAGTACGCGGCGTTGATAATTGCCAGAGACTCTTCCGCGGGACCAAGGATGTAAGAGGCGCCGCCCGCACCCGCGGTATATTCCAGCGCGTCGCCAGGTTTGCCCTGCGCGGTATCCATGCCGATCGCCATGGCGTAGCGTCCCATGCCTGAGCCGACCAGTCCCATCGCGGCGACCAGCGCCTCCGTGCCGGCTTTGCAGGCGAATTCCCAGTCCGCCGCCTGCGTGTTCGGGACCGCGCCGATCGCTTCCGCGACCAGCGTAGAGGTAGGCTTGACCGCATACGGGTGAGACTCTGACCCGACCCAGACCGCCCGCAGGTCATGCGGATCGATTTGAGCGCGTTTCATGGCGTTGCGCGCCGCTTCGATGGACATCGTGATCACGTCTTCGTCCATGCCCGGGACAGCCTTTTCCTTGATGGGAAGTCCGCTGCTCTTACCGCCAGTCCAAACGCGCGCCACTTCCTTCGCAGGCAGGCGGAATCGAGGCACATACGCGCCATAACCGATAATGCCCACCGGCCTGGCGGGTTTAAGTAAAGTGGGGGAATGTGTATGAGGAGTTGTCATTTAATAATGATCCTTGCTTTCTCTCCTAGAGAGGTATTTTACCGGTTGGACGCCGGGAAATTCTTTCTGCTTTTGCAATGACTTTATAAAGCGCATCCCGAAACAACTGTGTGCCTTCAATTTCCGGTAGAAGCATATTCTGCTTGACTACGCAATCAAAATCGAAGAACCAGTAAATCGGCATCATTGGCGAAATCCATAGCTGACCACGTTTTGTCTTCTCTGTCAGATGATAATCACCGTAATTCCCGCGCACAGCCGAGATAATCGACGAGTTAATAACGCTTGGGTCCTGAAATTCGTTGGTCTGTGCGTAAGTTACGGCTTCGTCGTAGGCTTGGTACGAGTCCATTTGTGGGGTAAGTGAACAGGCGCCAAGGAAGCCGCCCGCTTGCGTGAGAACTGCGATGTTTTCAAGGATATGAGCATGCGTCAGATTTTGCTCTGCGCCAAAGCCAATACAGGCTAATAATCGGGTGTCAATGTGCGATAGCTGATTGACTGCGTAAAGGGATGTCAGATCCTCGATCGCGGTTCCCAGCTCCGCTTCGTCGCCTCGCACCAAGCTGTCCACGCCGCCATCTATCAGTAAGATACCATCCAAAGATAAGTGTTCCGCTAGAATTCTGTAATTTTCCGTTAATGGCATGGCTCCTGTTTTATGAAAACACCAGATCGTGATGTCTTCGTTCCGCTTGTCCTTGAACCAGTTGACCAGATGCAGTTCAGGAAAGTATGGAAAAATCCTCTCTAGTTTAGAAGTGACACCTACCAGGGTATTACTTAAGCGCGCTCCAAAATCTACACTTTCAATATCTGAAAAGCTAAAGTTTGCCAGATGAGCGTTGATGCGATGTTTTTTGAGCTCAAAGTAGATCGGCAGACCGCAGAAAATATCAAAGCCACCGCCCATACCGGCGATGAGGAGGTTTTTGCAGCCTGAGAGCTCTTTGAGCACGGGTAAATTAAGTTCCATTCTGTTTCCAGTGAATAGCTCCACCGTCTACTTTCCACTTTCCAGCGACTTCAAGATCTCTTTCGCCCGATCGATCCTCACGACCTTCTCCGCGACCATCTGTATTGCGACCCTTTCAATCAGCTCACCATTCGCTCCCGCCGCAATCGCGACCTGCCGTGCGTGTAGCGACATGTGTCCGCGCTGGATCCCCTCGGTGGCGAGGGCGCGCAGGGCTGCTAAGTTCTGAGCCAGCCCCACCGAGATAATGATCTCCGCCAGCTCGCCGGCTGTCTTCACCCCCATCAGCTTTACCGCTGCCTGCGCTGCCGGGTGGACACGGGTCGCCCCGCCGACGATTCCAACCGCCATCGGCATCTCGAGCGTACCCACCAGGTTCCCGTCCGCATCTTTGTCCCAGGTGGATAGCGAGGTGTACCTGCCGGAACGCGCTGCGTAGGCATGCGCGCCGGCTTCGATGGCACGCCAGTCATTCCCGGTGGCAATCACCACTGCGTCTACGCCATTCATAATGCCCTTGTTGTGGGTCGCGGCTCGATAGGGATCCACGGCGGCAAAGGCGTAGGCGGCAATAATCCCATCCCGCACGTCTGCGCCTGAAAAATGGTCAAACGCCAGTTCCTGGACAGGGATCCTGCAGTGCGCCCGGGCGATCCGCCGGTCTGCCAGGTTGGAGAGGATGCGCAGATGGACTTTCCCGCCCGTGATGGCTTCGACATGCGGGGCAAGCCTCTCGCAGGCGGTATTGACCGCGTTGGCGCCCATCGCATCGCGGACGTCATAGAGCAGGTGAAGAACAAGAAAGGGCCCGATTGGCGATGACTCGAATATTCGAACCTCCAGGTCCCGCGCGCCGCCGCCTCTCGATTTGAGGGATGACTCTGTGCTGTCTGCATAGGTTAGCAAGTCCGATTTCTGCTCGATAACCGTATGCGCAGCTTTGTGCACGTCATCGGTTTGAAGGACTTGCAATTGGCCGATCATCAACGGCTCGGTTGTTTCGGCGACGAATCCACCGCCAGCCCGGGCGAGTTTTGCCATGAAGGAGGCGCCCGCCACCACGGACGGTTCTTCGATGACCATGGGGACAAGCACGTCCCTGCCATTGACGACAAAATTAAGACCGATGCCCAGCGGCAGCTCGTAGGTCCCAATGGCGTTTTCAATCATGTGGATGGCGACGTCAATTGGTAAACTGCCCTTCGAAAACAGAGAGGAGAAACCCTGAGCAGGCCTGCTGCCTGGCTCAGACGATCCTGCCTCCATGATTTTCGCGCGGCGCTCGTCGAGAGTCATGGTGTAGAAACCGGGAATGCGTGAAGTCATCATGCGAATCTCTTTCCAGGCGTGATTCTATGCCTGTTCCCTGCCAAAATCTATCACATTTTATGGGATAATGGTCACGAGGTGTCACAAGGATGCTATTAACGCGCGAACAACTGCAAGAAAGACTCATTGCCCTGCACAATGCCAGTCTTGAATTGGTAAAAGATGTTTCCCTGGATCATTTGTTGGAACGGATCGCCAGGGTTGCCTGTGAACAGTCGGATGCTCGCTATGCTGCGCTGGGGGTTTTGGATGAAGACGGCAAGCTCGTCAAATTTATCACCGTCGGAATGACGGACGATGAGATCAAACGCATGGCTCACCCGCCGGTCGGGAACGGCTTGATCGGCGAGTTGATGAGCACGGAAACTCCCCTGCGCATCCCGGTCATCGCGGACCACCCGCGCTCAGCCGGCTTCCCGGAGCAACATCCGGCGATGACGTCGTTCCTGGGCGTGCCGATCCGGGCTGGCAACGTCCAGCTGGGACAGATCTATCTGACCAATAAGATGGATGCCATGGAATTTACGGCTGACGATGAAAAGATCATTCAGATGCTGGCAGCGTATGCGGCGGCTGCCATTCAGAACGCGCGCTTGCACGAAAATACCCACCGCCTGGCGGTCCTGGAAGAGCGTGAACGCATCGGCATGGATTTGCATGATGGCATCATACAGTCCATCTATGGTGTAGGGCTATCGCTCGAGAGCGCCCTGCATTCCTTCGAAGAGGATCCGAAGGATGCGAAGAGGCGCGTCCAGAACTCGATCGCAGGCTTAAACCAGGCAATCCGCGATCTGCGCGCCTACATTTTGGATTTGCGGCCCCGCCAGATGGGTACCGAAGGTCTGCTGAGCGGCATCCACCGCCTGATTTCCGAATTTCGCGCCAACACGCTGGCACAGGTTCAGCTTTCCGGGAATGATAGCGACCTGCAGGATCTGCCTCCGGCAAATTCGACGGTGTTGTTCCACATCTGCCAGGAGGCGTTGGCGAACATTGCCAAGCATTCGAAGGCAAAACAGGTAGACATTTCACTCTGGGCAACCGAGGAACGCGTCCTGATGGAAGTTCACGACAATGGACGCGGTTTTGAAATGGAGAAGATGAATGCCAGCATCGGCCATGGCGTCGCGAATATGCAGACGCGGGCGCGCGCAGTCGGCGGCGATGTGGATATCTCCTCAGTGGTTGGCGAAGGCACGACCGTCCTTGCCTGGGTTCCGCGCCGCGCGCGCAGGTAAAAGGCGGGAATAGAGACTCCTCTTCTATTGAATCACAGAATTCCGTGTCTCCGAAAAATGGAAACTCGAATCTTTATAGTCGCGATTCTTTAAGAAGAGATATTTGTTCGAATCCTCGCGGTAGTGATTTTCAAACAAAGACCCCATATATGGGGGCGTCCAGTTTGGTCGGGATGCACTTGGCTGAAACGCATGTTCTATAGAATCGTCCCCGATGAGATCTGTCTACGCCTTGAATCTTTAACATTGAGTGACCTTAAAAAAACGGAAGTTTTAAAAATACCGTAGGCTTCACGTGTTGTTATTTTGCATATATATCTGCTAGAATGGGTGCACGCTGAGATCAGGATGTGGTGATAGAGACCCATCGCAAGTCCCACTAAATCTCATAACAATTTATAACAGCAGTGCAGAAGCCGCCGAACAAGCGGATTAGTTCGACGTCACTTAAATCTACACCTTGGAGTCACTATGAACGTAGAGCAAGCATGGCAATCAGTACTCGGGCAACTCCAGATGGAAATGCCACGCGCCTCGTTTGACACGTGGGTGCGCGACACAAGACCCCTTTCCTATCAAAATGGGACACTGACGATTGGAGTTCGGAATGCCTATGCGCGCGACTGGCTGGAAAGCCGTCTCGCCAGCACTGTAAGCCGTCTGCTTGTTGGGATCATGAATGCGAGCGTTGCGGTCAATTTCATTGTGAATGGCAATGACCTGGAGCCGGTGGTGGAGGAAGCGCCCCATCCGCTCAACCAGCCGGAGGCGTTCGAGCGCGGCCGGGAAGGGGAGAGCGCCGCCTACGAGCAGAACGCGCGCAGCTCGAATATGAATCCCCGTTATCTCTTTGAGACGTTCGTCGTTGGCTCCGGCAACCGTCTTGCCCATGCGGCTTGCCTGGCGGTTGCCGAAAAGCCGGCGCGTGCCTATAATCCGCTTTTCCTGTATGGAGGTGTGGGGCTGGGGAAAACCCACCTCCTGCACGCGATCGGGAATGCCTGCCAGGCACGCGGGCTGAACGTGCTGTACGTCTCTTCCGAAGAATTCACCAACGACATGATCAACGCCATCCGCACACATACTAACCAGGCGTTCCGCGAGAAGTATCGCTCCGCCGATGTGCTGCTGGTGGATGACATCCAGTTCATTGCCGGGAAAGAATCGACGCAGGAGGAGTTTTTCCATACCTTCAATACCCTGCACGGGCAGGACAAGCAGATCATCGTTTCCTCTGACCGCCCGCCCAAGTCGCTGAATACGCTGGATGAGCGCCTGCGCTCACGCTTCGAGTGGGGCCTTACGGCAGACATCCAGCCGCCTGACCTAGAAACACGCCTTGCGATCCTCCGCTCCAAAGCGGAGCGAACGGGCCGCCAGGTACCGGACGAGATCCTGGAGAGCATCGCCCGGCGCGTTCAGTCCAACATCCGTGAGCTGGAAGGCGCCCTCAATCGAGTGCTCGCCTTTGCGGATCTAAGCGGGACGCATCTCACACCCCGGCTGGTGGAGGTAGCCCTCGCCGATCTACTACCCCAGCGCAGTGACGTCGAGCCGCAAAAGATCATCGAGCTGGTCGCCAGGGAGTGGCAGACCAGCGTGGAGGCTCTGTTGGGCCGCGATCGCTCCCAAAAAATTGCCCAACCCCGACAGGTCGCCATGTACCTGTTGCGCAAGGAAACCAATGCCTCGCTGCCGCAGATCGGCGAAGTGCTGGGGGGACGCGACCACACGACGGTCATGTATGCCATTGAGAAGGTAGCAAGCGATATCGAAACCAAGACGGACTTGCGCAAACGCGTTGTCCATATCAAGCAGCAGTTATACGGGCAGGGCGCAGTAATTTAGAAGAACGTACATGAGAATGCGGAAAAGCTCATTCGGGGCTCAGCCCCGAATGAGCTTTTTAATCACAAAATTTTCCACGGCGAAAAAAACAATGCACATTTCTATGATATAATCCCGTCCCGGCGCGAGCCCGCATAGCGCGGCGAAGGCGCCATATATCTTGCCTGGGACGGGCAATAAGCGTCCCTGAGTGGGTCTGGCTCACAGAGCGTATCCCCACTAAACTCGTCCCGTTCCGCGCCAGCGATCGTGCTGCGTGCTGGAGAACGGCGATAGTCAGGAGAAACAAATGGCAGTTATTTCTATGAAGGCCCTGCTTGAGAGCGGCGTCCACTTCGGGCACCGCACCAATAAGTGGGACCCCCGCATGAAACCGTACATCTTCACCGAGCGTAACGGGATTCACATTATCGATCTCCAGCAGACCTCCAAGCTGCTGAACACCGCCTACAATGTGATCCGTGATGTAGCCGCCAATGGCGGGACCGTCCTGTTCGTGGGCACGAAGCGCCAGGCGCAGGAGACGGTGGCAGAAGAAGCCACCCGCTCCGGCATGCCCTACGTGACCGAGCGCTGGATGGGTGGCATGCTCACCAACTGGTCCACCATGCATGCCCGTATCCAGGAGCTGGAGCGCCTGGAGAAGATGCGCGATAACAACGAGCTGGACCGCCTCACCAAGAAGGAAGGTCTGCTCATTGGGCGCCAAATCACGCGTTTGACCACGCGGCTCTCGGGCACGCGCACCATGAAGCGCCGCCCGGACCTGCTCTTTATTGTGGATGTTGGACGCGAAGAGTCCGCGGTGCGCGAAGCGAACCTGCTGAACATCCCAATTGTTGCTCTCGTGGATACCAACTGTAATCCGCAAGACATCGATTACGTGATCCCCTCAAACGACGATGCCATTCGCGCCATCAAGCTGCTGGTTGCGAAGGTCGCCGATGCGATCCTCGAGGGCAAAGCCATGCGCAAGGATGAGGAAATCGAAGAGAAGCCTGTTGCAGAGGCACAGTCAAGGACCGATCGATCCGCTCGGCGAATTCCCAAAGTTGTGGATGTGGATGAAGAGGTGGAAGATGGCGCATTGCTCGGCGAAGCCACCCTGGCAAAACTGAACGCAGCCCGTGAAGATACCACCCCGGCAGAGACCTCCCCTGAAAGAGCCGGAATCAGCACGCCTGCACCCACTGACGGGAATGATCAAGTTCCAGCCCAGCAGCCGACCGAAGAACAAACACCATGATGCAGAATAAGGATAGATTGATGGAAATCACGACTGATATGATCAAGGAATTGCGTGCTGCGACCGGCGCCGGCATTCTGGACTGTCGCAAAGCGCTCACCGAAGCCAACGGCGATTTCGACAAGGCAGTGGACTGGCTGCGCGAAAAGGGCATGGCAACGGCTGCCAAACGTGCAGACCGTGAAGCCTCCCAGGGCGTGGTCGAGCTATATTCTCACGGCGGTGGCCGAGTGGGTGTGATGGTGGAAGTCAATTGCGAGACCGATTTTGTCGCCCGCTCCGAGAAGTTCCGTGAGCTGGCGCATGAGATCGCGCTTCAGATTGCCGCCTCTGCCCCGCGTTATCTCAAGGCAGAAGACATTCCGGCAGATGTTCTCGAGCATGAAGCCGAGATTGCCCGCGCCCGCACCAGGGAAGAGGGCAAACCGGACAACGTTGTCGAGAAGATCGTGCAAGGGCGCCTCGAGAAGTTCAAAGACGAGGTCGTCCTCAGCCGCCAGCCCTACATCCGCGACGAATCCATCACCGTGGAAAAGCTCATCTTGCAAGCCGTGGCTGCCATCGGTGAGAACGTGATCGTGCGGCGCTTCCAGCGTTGGGAGCTTGGCGAAAGCTTGAACAACTAGGGATTGAAATGACCAACCGGAACGGTTGGTCATTTTTATGAATCAAAACATAGGCAAAGGAGAGATTATGACTGAGGTCAAGTATAAGCGCATTCTTCTTAAGCTTAGCGGTGAGGCGCTCGCCGCCAAATCGGGTTTTGGAATTGACGTGGATGAGGCTGAGTCCATTGCCAGCCGAATTAAGGAGGTCTGCAAAACGGGGGTGGAAGTCGCGGTGGTGATTGGTGCCGGGAACCTGTGGCGGGGCAAGCAGGGCCTGGAGCGCGGCATGGATCGCGCAACCGCCGATTATATGGGGATGCTTGGGACGGTCATGAATGCCATGGCGTTGATGGATGCCCTGGAACGGACGAACGTGTTCACACGAGTGCTCTCGGCCGTAGAGATGCGCGCGGTTGCTGAGCCCTACATCCGCCGGCGCGCCATCCGCCATCTTGAAAAGGGGCGCGTTGTAATTTTCAGCGGTGGGACGGGAAACCCATACTTTTCAACAGACACCGCGGCCGCACTGCGCGGAATGGAAATCGGCGCGGATGTCGTGATCAAAGCCACCAAAGTGGATGGTGTCTACGACTCGGATCCAAAAAAGAATCCGGACGCGAAAAAGTTCGATGAATTAAAGTATATCGAGGTCATCAATCGCAGGCTGGAAGTCATGGACACCACTGCTATCACGCTCTGCATGGAACATGGCTTGCCGATCCTGGTTGTCAACCTCTGGGATCCGTATGCCCTTCCAGCGGCTCTACGAGGAGAGCCGATTGGCACGCTCGTGCATGATTAAAGGAATTCGGTTATCACTCTTAGATAGTGTTGGGATGAGAGGCTCTCCTTTTTTTGCAAATCCTCTCACGGTTTGCCTTTTCTGTAGCGCTTTTTGTGGTTTTGGGGTATCCTTAACTATCAGATACATTCAGCTGTAGGAGGCTGTGGTGATTAAAGATCTGCTCAAGGATGCCGAATCCCGCATGCGGGGCGCCATTCAAGTGCTGCATGACGATCTGGCTGCCATCCGCACCGGACGAGCCAGCCCAAGTCTTGTCGAAAGATTACCCATAGAATATTACGGAAGCCCCACCCCCCTTATGCAACTGGCTTCGATCAGCGTCCCGGAACCGCGTACGCTGACCATTAAGCCGTACGATGGGACGACACTGAAAGCCATCGAAAAGGCCATCCTCACGTCGGAGCTCGGCTTGAATCCGAATAATGACGGCAAGGTTATCCACCTGAACCTCCCGCCCCTGACGGAAGATCGCCGGCGCGATCTGGTCAGGCATGTCAATCATCGCCTGGAGGAGGCAAAGGTTGCCATCCGCAACATCCGCCGAGACTCGCATAACGACATGCGTGACTTCGAGAAGGAAAAATTGATCTCTGAGGATGACCTGGAGCGCGGGGAAGCAGACCTGCAGAAGCTGACCGACCGCTTCGTCGAAGAAGTCGTTGAGCTCGGGAAGAGAAAAGAAACCGAGATCATGGAAGTATAACGACGTCCTGCCGGGGTGGAGCAACACCTGTATGATTTGCCATGAAATGCTGGCGCATTTCGTAATCAGGAAAACGTACGGTGCCTTCATTAGGTTGAAATCCCCTACGCGCCGACAGATTTGATGATTATGCCAGACACCCCTCTCCCTATTCCTGCCGAGAAACTGCCTCGTCATATCGCCATTATTATGGATGGCAACGGGCGGTGGGCGCTTTCACGCGGCTTGCCGCGCCTGGCAGGTCACAAGGCAGGGACCGAGAACCTGCGGCGGGTGATCCGTGCCACGGTGGAGTTTGGCGTCAAATATCTCACTATCTATGCCTTTTCTACCGAGAACTGGGGGCGCCCTCCGGAGGAAGTGAAAGGCTTGATGTACATCCTCGAGGATGTCATCGACCGGGAGTTGAGGGAGTTGCACGGGGAGGGCGTTCAACTGCGGCACATCGGGCGCCTCGAACGCCTGGCGCCTTCGCTTCAAGAAAAAGTCCTGGATGCTATTGATCTGACAAAGGATAATGACCGCCTGGTCTTGAATGTGGCTTTTAACTACGGCGGTCGCGATGAGATCGTGAACGCGATCCAGCATATTATGAAGGATGGGATCCCGCCCGAAGAGGTGACCGACGCGCTCGTCAGTCGCTATCTCTATACGGCGGGTGTGCCCGATCCAGACCTCATCATTCGTACTTCGGGAGAACTGCGTGTGAGCAATTTCCTGATCTGGCAGGCTGCATATTCGGAATGGTACGTCACGCCTACGTATTGGCCCGACTTCGACAAGGACGAATATCGCCGTGCCCTGGAAACATTTGCTCAACGCGATCGCCGTTATGGCAAAGTCTCGTCGAACGAATATGAGGCCAGTAATGCTTAAACGCACTCTGACAGCCCTCGGGCTGGCAGTGGTCGGTTTGCCCGCGATCATTTTTGGGGGGGTATTCTATTATTTGCTGATGGCCATCGTGCTGGCAGGCAGCGCCTGGGAATATGTCCGCCTGTACCGCGCAGTCCGATATGAAGCCAATGAGCTTGTCACTATTGGAGGCGTGCTGTGTATTGCCACAGCGCGCTTCTTTTTAGAAGAAGCAGCAATTCCCCTATTCGTTTTGCTTGTTCTGGTTGCGATGACGGTTCATATCGTCAGTTATGAGCGCGGTCGTGATCAGGCTGGGCTGGATTTCGTCGTCACGGTCACCGGGATTGTGTACCTTGGCTGGCTTGGATCTTATTTGCTTGACCTGCGTCAGCTCCCGCAGGGGTTATGGTGGTTATTGATTGTCCTTCCCATTATCTGGGGTGGGGATACAGGCGCCTATTCGATCGGCTCCGCCTATGGCAAGCACAAGATGACCCCCCGCCTGAGTCCCAAAAAGAGCTGGGAAGGGTATTTCGCCGGCTTGTTCACCTCTATGCTGGTTGGAGCGTTCCTCGCCTATGCCTTCTCCTCGCTCGGTCCCCGGCCTCTCGGCGGGCTGTTGACCACCCTGCAGGGCGCGTTTCTGGGTCTGGTGATCGGCGCGTTGTCCCCTCTGGGGGATCTTGGGGAAAGCATGCTCAAACGCCAGGGCGGGCTCAAAGACTCGAGTAATCTCATTCCCGGGCATGGCGGTTTCTTTGACCGCATCGACTCATGGATCTGGGGCGCGGCGCTGGGGTTTTTTTTCATCCAGTTCTTCATTATGTAAGGAGGTCATATGGAATTTGGAGCTAGTGATCCGACCCGAAACCTTGCTCTTGAACTTGTCCGTGTAACAGAAGCGGCGGCAATGGCAGCCGGTCGCTTTATGGGCCGTGGCGACAAAGAAGCAGCAGATGGAGCGGCGGTCAACGCGATGCGGGTTGTGCTCCAGACTGTGGATATGAACGGGATCATTGTCATTGGCGAGGGAGAAAAGGACAATGCGCCGATGTTGTACAACGGCGAAAATGTGGGTAACGGTTCCGCTCCAGACGTGGATGTGGCAGTGGATCCCATCGAAGGGACGCGCCCTCTGGCGTTCGGGCGCTCGAACTCAATCGCCACCGTCGCGATCGCGCCGCGCGGCACCATGTTCGATCCCGGGCCGTTTGTGTACATGAACAAGCTGGCAGTGGGGCCGGAAGCTGCCGGTGTGATAAACATCGAGAAGACCATTACTGAAAATCTGCAAGCGATCGCCCGGGCCAAGGATGTGGATGTAGAAGACCTGACGACCATCATCCTCGACCGGCCCCGTCACAACGACATGATCGCCGAGATCCGCCGGTCTGGCGCGCGCATTCGCATCATCCCGGATGGCGACGTGGCTGCCGCGCTGATGACTGCCTGGCCCGACTCCGGGGTGGATGTTCTGCTGGGTGTGGGTGGTACGCCGGAAGGCGTGATCGCTGCCTGCGCCCTGCGCGCCATGGGCGGCGAGATCCAGGGCAAGCTCTACGCCCGGGACGAGGATGAGCTGCGCCGCGGGCGGGAAGCCGGCTTTGATTTTGACAAAATCCTCACGATGGACGACCTCGTCTCTTCGGAGGACGTATTCTTTGCCGCCACCGGCATCACAGATGGGGAGCTGCTCAAAGGCGTGCGCTACTTCGGCGATGGTGCCAGCACAGACTCGCTCGTTGTCCGCGGACTCACCGGTACTGTCCGCCAGATCACAGCCAGTCACCGCCTTGATAAGTTGGATAAGTTTAGTGCGGTGAAATACTAACGATTGTTGGCATGTTTCCCCGGCAAGGGGCCAGGGTTAGGCAGACTGCTTGACATGCCTTACCCTTGCACGTATAATGTCGGTCGCTTTCCTCGCTAGCTCAATCGGCAGAGCGGGCGGCTGTTAACCGCTAGGTTGTAGGTTCAAGTCCTACGCGAGGAGCCTATATACGGAAATTTTTGCCGTAAAGACCCCAGACAGACTATATCTGGGGTCTTTTTTTTTGCTCTTTTTCGGGTCGGGTGCAATCCGGGTGCAACTGGAGTTAAACCGCTAGCATCAGGTTATCCATAAGGTGCGCCGCTTCTTCCTGCCGACTGGGGATCAGGTGACCATACACATCGAGCGTAATGCTAGGCTTGGATTGTCCGAGCCTTTTGGAGACAATCAGAACTGGGATTCCATGGTTCAACATCAGGGAGGCCGCTGTATGCCGCAGATCATGAAAACGAATCTTGGGCAAGCCTGAAGCTGTAAGAAGATTTCGAAAATCCCTACGGATATTGCTTGCTGTGAGCGGTGTACCAACACCGGAGGGGAAAACGAGGTCCAGATCAATCCAACCTTGACCAAGAGAACTTATCCACTGTTGTTGTTCTGCTTTGTGATTTCTTAGAACTGTAATACGTCATATCCTCCGAGACATTTTGGAGTAGGATCTAAGGTGTGAATCGGAGGATAATATGCACCCAGAAGCCGAGGAAGAATTGAGGGTCAGGCTGAAGCTGGTCGTACTGGAATTTGCACAAAATTGGGGTGTCACCAAAGCCTGTCGGGAATTTGAAGTGCCTCGTTCCAGCTTTTACCGTTGGAAACAGAAATACGAGAAAGCAGGACGATCTGGCTTGTATCGAGAAAAACCCATCGCCTATCACCATCCCAGTAGCACCTCGCATGAGGTGGTGGAGAAAATTCTGGAACTCCGGGCGGAGTACCAATTTGGAGCATTACGGATCAGGTACTACCTGGAACGCTACCACGGGATCAAGATTTCAGAATCCACGGTCAGCCGGGTTTTGAAGGCCCATGGAGTAAACCGGTTGCCCAGGACCGCCCCCCGACGTGCTCTGCACACCAAGCGATATGCCAAATCAGTTCCCGGACACCACGTGCAGGGGGATGTGAAGTTTTTGCAGCTAAAAGATAGGGCGGGAAAGACCGTGAAACGGTACCAATACACAGCCATCGATGATGCAAAACGTGTTCGAGCCTTACAGATCTTTCGGGAACATAACCAGGCTCGTGCGATCCAGTTCATGAATTACGTTATCGAAAAGTTTCCCTTCCG
>DATHTH010000383.1:0-4515 GCA_035463495.1 Anaerolineales bacterium
ATGCCATGGATATGAACGACGCGCGTGCGCGGCAACGCCGCCCGCAGATATGGAACCGGGTCGTGACCGTCCAGCCACAGGTGACCGATGTCCACGCAGCGGCTGACCGGGATGCGATCCAGCACGGGTTGGATGAAATCCAGCGGGTAGGTCTCGAGGTTTTCCACCGCTAGTTTTTCCGCCCCGTCTGCCCATGTTGAGACAACCTCGAGTGCACGTACGGACTGATCCTGCCAGCGCTTGATCGCGGGGGAATCTGTCGAAGTCCGCACGGATTTTCCATCCAGGTGCAGCACGTAAGCCCAGGGGTGGAGGTTGCGTGTGCAATCTATTACGCGTCTCGCTTTGACCAGGGATTGGTCCTGTTCCGAGCCATCCTCGCCCAGTTTCAGATCGAGCGGTAGATGAACAGTGAACGTCAGGTCACCGTCAATGGCAATCTGAGCAAGCTCCGCGATGGACTCCGGCGGAGGCAGGTTGTTGGGACCATCGTCCACTTCGAAGAGGATCAATTCGATATCCCGAACCTTGCCCACCAGATACCGGGCGTTGGGAAGGATATCATCGGGGATGATATAGGACGTTGTGCCGAGGCGAAAAGGATAACTCTCCATCATGCTCCAGGTACCGGTGGTCTCGACACAAAACGCTCAACCACCGTTCACAATAAACACCAGCAAAACCAGGGCTTCAACGATCTCCACAACCATGCCGAACACATCGCCCGTCACACCGCCGATGCGCGATCTCGCGAATACCAGGAGCAGGGCGGCTGCTCCAGTCCCAGCCAGGATGGCGAGTACCCCGCGTAGTCCCAGGAAGATCGCAAGCACCAGTGGAATGATCGCACCCCAGAGGAGAAACGAACGCCGGAAGCCGGACATGAAGTCTGCGGCCATGCCGGAGGGGCGCGCCAGGGGAAACAGTCCTGCCGGCAAGATACACCAACGCGCCAGGCTCGCAGCAAGGGCAATGGCAAAGCCTGCACCTGACGTTAAAGACGTCAATGCCGCCGCTTTGAGAAACAGCACCAGGATCAAGCCAATCACACCAAACGCACCGACATGCGGATCTTTCATGATCTCTAACCTGCGCTCCACCGGAGCGCTCACCAGAAGCCCATCGCAACAATCTGCGAGACCGTCGAGGTGCAGACCGCCGGTTAACGCTACCCAGATGAGGAGCGCGAGAACGCCTGCGACCAGAGAAGGAAATACATCCATTGCCACAACCCACGCCAGCCATGTCAATGCGCCAACGACCAGTCCAACCAATGGATACCAGAGCGCGGCGCGCCCGCTGTCCCCTGGAGACCAATCGTCTGGGAGCCTGATCGGGAGCGTGGTCAGCAAGCCGAAGGCGATTTGTAGACTTCGCATCGTGTTTAAGAGTTTTATTCCTTGTCACTCACACCCGCCTCATCGAAGGTCGCCATCTCACGCAGGAGACGAGTCGACGCTTCAATAAGATGAAATGCCAGCGCTGCGCCGGTCCCCTCACCCAGGCGCATGTTTAAATCCAGCAGAGGCATCAGTTGCAAGTGCTTGAGCATAGCTCGATGACCTATCTCCACCGATTGATGGGCAGCGATCAAATACCCGCGCACGTCTGGCGCAAGTCCGACGGCGATCATGGCTGCCGCGGTCGAGATGAAACCGTCCACCACTACCGGGATGCGGCGGCTGGCAGCGGCGATCATCACGCCAGCCAGCCCGGCGATCTCAAGCCCGCCCACTTTGTGCAAAACATCCACGGGATCACTGGCATTGGGCTGGTTGACGTCCAGCGCCCGCTCGATCACTCCGATCTTATGCGCCAACTCTCGATCATCCAGCCCTGTGCCGCGCCCGACGACCTGTGCCACGGGAAGTCCCGTCAGTGCCGCGGCGATCGCCGAAGAAGGTGTTGTGTTGCCAATGCCCATATCCCCGGCGGCGACGATATCAAGCCCGAGCCCGGCTTCCTCCTCGAGAATATCCATTCCGACTTGAAGAGCCTGCTCCGCCTGCACGCGGCTCATCGCGGGACCTTGAGCCAGGTTATTCGTCCCGCACATCACGTTGCGCTGGACCAGCCCGGGCATAGGCTCGAGGTACGCCGCAACGCCGATATCCACGACAATGACGCGTGCCCCGGCTTGCCGCGCCAGAACGTTGATCGCCGCGCCGCCTCGCAGAAAGTTCAACACCATCTGCGCCGTCACCTCTGGCGGATAGGCGCTGACGCCCTCCCGAGCCACCCCGTGATCGGCTGCCATCACGATGACCGCCTTGCGCTCCAGTGAAGGGAGCGGACCGGCTTTCATCCCCGCGAGCTGAATCGACAGCTCTTCGAGCCTGCCAAGGCTTCCGCGCGGTTTGGTCAGGGTGTCCTGGCGGGCGCGAGCGGATCGCATGGCGGTTTCGTCAAGAGGTGGAATCTGAGCAATGGCTTGCTCAAAACGCATTATCGATCATCCTTGAGTCCAGAGTGTGTAGACGTTAGATTCCGTGTTCAAAACTCGATCCCCGGCTGAGCCTGGATGCCCTGAGTGGCGAAGGGATGTTTGACCTCGCGCATCTCGGTGACAAGGTCTGCATAGTCGATCAGTGCCTGCGGCGCATCGCGCCCGGTGACGATAAGATGCAGGTCATCCGGCTTGTTAGCTTTGAGCCATTCGATGACCTGAGCGGTGTCCAGCCAGCCGAAGTGCATGGCATAGGTGAACTCGTCCAGGATGATCAGGTCATAACTTTTGCTGACAATTTTCTCTCTGGCCACGTCCCAGCCCCTGAGAGCCCGCGCAACCGTTTCATCCATATCCCGGGACGTCCATGTAAAGCCATCGCCTGTGGCGAACCAGTCGATGCCCAGTTTTTTGGCGGCTTTGATCTCGCCCCATTGACCCGTCTCCGCTTTGATGAACTGCACAACACATATGCGAAAGCCGCGGCCCCATGCCCGCAGCAGGACACCAAACGCCGACGTGCTCTTACCTTTCCCGTTCCCGGTGTTCAAGATCACGAGACCTTTTTTGACTTTTCGATTGGTGCTCATATCCTTCACCATATCCCCTGGTGCTTTGCGCCTCGCAGGACCCACAGGAAAAACGGCGCGCCTGCGAGAGCGGTGACAACACCCACCGGCAATTCCTGAGGTGCCAGCACGATGCGCGCCAGCACGTCCGCGATCAACAAGACTGATGCGCCGCTGATAATGCTGAGCGGGATCAACCGGCGGTAGTCCACGCCCCACCAGATCCGCACGATATGCGGCACAATGAGCCCCACGAACCCGATTATGCCTGCAAACGAGACCGCCGCAGCCGTGACCAGCGATGCCGCCACGATGATGATGGACTTCGCCCGGCGGACGTTCAACCCCATCTGGGCAGCCTGGTCATCGCCAAATTGAAGCACGTTCAATGAGTAGCTGCCGAGTATCAACGCCACCAGCCCAAGCGCGAGATAGGGGATCAAAGCCAGCGTTGCATCCCAACCCACCAGGCTGACGCCTCCGAGCATCCATCCGATCGCGCGCCGCACTTCGCCGGTCGAACGCAACATGAAAAACGAGGTCAGCGAGATGGCAAAGGACGAGACCGCGACGCCCGCCAGGATCAGATTCGTGGTGGGCACGCTTCCGCCAATGTGAGCGATGGTGTAGACGATGTAGACGGTCATCAGGCTGGTGATGAAGGCTGCCATTGGCACAGCGAGCAATCCCAGCGTGGTATACGGCCAGCGGATGGACATGGCAAGGATCGCGCCCAGGCCCGCGCCCGAAGCAACCCCGATCAGATAAGGATCCGCCAGCGGATTTCGGAACAATCCCTGATACGCCGCACCGCTGCCCGCCAGCGCCGCGCCAACCAACGCGATCAAGATCGTGCGCGGCAAACGGATATCCAGAAGAATGGTGCGAAACGTCTCGTTATCTGCAGAACCGCTGATGACCCGCCAGAGCTCCGCCGGAGGGATAAAGACGGAACCGATCGCCATGCTCAGGATAAGCATGATGACAAGTGCGATGAGCGTTAGAGCGAATGGGTTGCGCATAGGGTAAGTATACAAGATACACAGGTAGTTGCGGTCCTATCCACCTGTGTACCTGGTTTGCTGGTCTACCTTATTGAAAGAGCTCTGGTCTCAGCAGCTTCGCCAGCTCCTCTAATGCATCCACCAGCCGCGGACCGGGGCGGCTGACCAAATCGTCATTGAACGGGAAAACCTGTTCATTCTTTACAGCGCTCAGGTTTCCCCAGCCGGGACGCCCGGCAATCGATTCCGGTGTGACACCATAACGCGCATCGCCAAGAATGATGAATGCCGGGTCTGCCGCCACCACCTGTTCAAGGCTCATCTGGGGATAGCCCTCCAGCTCGGAAGCAATATTGAAGCCGCCAGCCCGGTCGATCAACTGGTCGATGAACGTGCCTTTGCCGGCTGTAAACGGCTTGGCGGGATCGGTTGCATCCAGCTCATAAAAGACGCCGGGACGCGAGCTGAGCGGCGCAATCTTCTCGTCCACGGCAGC
>DATHTH010000384.1:0-8831 GCA_035463495.1 Anaerolineales bacterium
CTGCCGGCGCTGGCACGCGGAAGTGTATGAGCCGCTGCTGGCGGCATATCCCGGCCAGATCCGCTTCGTCTACCGCCACCTGCCGCTGGACTCCATCCACCCGGATGCGATCTCGGCCGCCGAAGCCGCCATGTGCGCCGGTGAGCAGGATGCGTACTGGCAGTTCCACGAAAAGCTTTTCAGCAGCGAAGCGCTAGGGGAACAGGTCTATGTGCAATATGCCGAGGACCTCGGGCTGGACGTACAATCCTTTGCCGCCTGTGTCAGTGAACGAAAATATCAGGAAGCTGTGGCAGCGGATACCAGCTTTGCGGTCAACCTGGGCATCCGTTCGACGCCCACATTTTTCATCAACGGTCTGGCGATCGTGGGCGCCCAGCCGCTTGATGTCTTCAAGCAGGTCATCGACAAAGAGCTGGCGGGAGAGATCCCGAAATAGTTTTTCGCGCTGAGCGGGCACTGTTGTTGAACGAATGTAGAACAGCAGTGAGAGTTGAAGCGCGCCATTTCGAAGCACTCAGCGAGATCTCTGGAGGAACCGTGAAAAAATTCGTGGCTGTCGCTGGCAATATCGGGGTAGGCAAATCCACGCTGGTGGAGATGTTGTGCGTGCGGATGGAGTGGGAGCCATTCTTCGAGCCCGTCACCGAGAATCCCTATCTGGCGGACTTTTATGCGGATATGGACGCCTGGTCATTCCACTCGCAGATCTTCTTCCTGGCACACCGCCTGCGCGCTCACTATAACCTGGCCCAGCATCCCTCGTCTGTAGTGCAGGATCGCAGCGTCTACGAGGACGCCGAGATCTTCGCCCAGAACCTGTACCTGCAGGGACACATCCAGCGCCGCGATTACCAGACCTACCGCGAGCTCTACGAGACCACCATGCAATTCCTCCCGCCGCCGGACCTGGTGGTGTACCTGCGCGCCTCCGTCCCCACGCTGCTGGACCGCATCGCCAGCCGCGGCCGCTCCTACGAGCAGACCATCTCTGCGGATTACCTGTATGGCTTGAACAACTTATATGAAAGCTGGATCGACAATTTCACGCTCTGCCCCGTGCTGGCGGTCCCCGCCGACGATCTGGACTTTGTCTCTCACCCCGGGCACCTGCGCCTGATCGTCGAGAAAGTGGAGGATAAGCTGACCGGCAAGGAGGAGGTTGTCTTCGAGCCGGAAGAGGTAGCGCGCGCCGCGGAGGATTAAGTTCACGGAGCAAGCGCCCGTCCTCGCCGACCCAGATAAAGATGAAGCGGGCGCCGTCCTCGGCGCTCAGAGCATTTCTTCTTAATCCACGAACACAGGCCACTTGCCCGGGCTTTCGGGCAGGTAGGTTTCCCCATACCAGCCAAAGCGGTCCCAGTAGGCGGGGTTCCAGATATTCTCCCCGAACGGCAGGCATTCGGCAAGCACAAAGTCGTCGGGCAGGGTATCCGCGATCGGACACAAAATTTCCGGATCCCGGATCGTCGGGGGATTGACGACATTACCGCTCAACGAATTTTGCAAGCCCGGCGTAGGGAAGCAGTTTTGATTCCAGTCATCTGCGCCGCCATTATCGGGCAGGCGACAGTACGACTGGTCAGGGAAGCGCACGACAAAATAATTGTAGGCATCCATGAGCTGGCCGTTAGGGCGCAGCAGGCGCACGCCGTCGCCGCCGTCGCTGAGCAGCAAGCCCGACTGGCTGCCGTAGAAGACCACGCGCTCGCCAGGTCTGAGCGTAATGTCCGCTGGCAGGGGGAACGGCGCGGAACCGATATTGACCTCATCGTCCAGGCTGTAACCACCAAGATTGACGTCGATCACACCGTGATTGAGGATCTCGATGTATTCATCATCGGTGTTGATCACGCCGTCCATGTTCCAGTCGTGCCCGGGGCGCGGGACGAATTCATTGATGACGAGGAGAGGCGGAGGCGGAATAGGGGTGGCCGGGCGCGTGGGCGTGGCCGTGCGGATGGTCGTGGAGACCTGGTGAGCCTCTGTGTCCACGCTGGCAAGGTGGGTTTGATCGCCAAGATAGGTTGCCGTCAGCGTTTTTGTACCCGTCGATGTAAAAAGCACGTTGCAGCTTCCCGTTCCGGATGAATTAAGAAAAATGGTGCAGGTGGTGTTTGCTCCGGTAATGTTCACAATGCCAGAGGCAGGTGTGGAACCGCCGGTAACTCTCACACTGACCGTTACGCTCGCATTGACCAGAGAGGGATCAGGAGTATCCGACGTAATGGTTGTGATGGTAAGGACCGGAATAGTAAGAAGTGTTCCACAGCGATTTAATTGAGAGGCGTAGTTTTGAGGATCGCTCTCGGACCTATTCAAGAAATCATTCGCATTGTTATTCGTATCCTGGCAGTTATTCCCCGCGCCTCCCGGTTTGCGCTCATAGCTTTGATTGGTATTTGTGGTTAATGCAGATAGGGGTGTACCCTCTTTATAAGCAGAACCCGTGCTCATCCCTACCTGATCTACAACCGTATCGTTTGCCCTGACCAACGCAACACCTCCATTATCCGAAATACCGACCCCATAGGTCAGGTTTGGAGGCACTGTTGCACTCAGGTAACCATCGGTTGTGGAACTATTCGCAACCAAATAATACTGGCCCGACCGTAAGAGTGTCGATGGGGGAATGGTAGCCCGAGTGCTTGTGCCTCCGGTGTCATTCGATGCATTGATCTTCCAGCCGCTGATATCAATTGGAGCGTTCGTAGGGTTATAGAGCTCGATGAACTCATCATTGGCCCCTCTGGGTCCCCGGGTACGAAACTCGCTTATGACTACACTCGTCGCTATACCGGTAGAAGTATTGGTGGGCGTTGCAGTTACAGTGCCTGTGCTGGTAGCTGTACCCGTATTCGTCGGTGTGCCTGTGTTTGTAGGGGTACCAGTATTGGTTGGCGTACCCGTCATGGTCACTGTAGATGTTGGAGTCGAAGTAGGCAGGACGACGCCACACAGGCTGAGAGGATATGATGATGACTGTGGACTACTTGGATTTAGCAATTGGAAATCATTGAGATTATCATTCGTATCCTGACAACTATCTGAGGCTCCACCGGGTTTACGTTCATAACTCCGATCTATATTACTGGAACCGAGAGATGCCAGCGGCGTACCTTCGACATAACATGTATTAGGGGGACAAGCAGCCACCATACCGGCTTGGTCTGCAACGGAATTATCGGGTCTTAATAGTGCAACACCCCCATCATCAGCAATGCCTGATCCATAGGTGACATCTGCGGTGGAGTCATTGTAGCCAGTATGAGAAATCAAGTAATGCTGTCCTGGCTGTAAAAAAACATCTGTGGAGAAAGTGTATCGATTACTGGTACTTCCAGAACTGTTCGATCCGCTTATCTTCCAACCATTGAGATTTACCTGACTCGTCGTTGGATTGTAGATCTCAATGAATTCATCATTTCCTCCCCCGGAGCCTCGGAATCGGAACTCACTGATCACCAGGTCAGTCGCCGCCTGCATCGGCGGCGCGGCGCGTGCAGGCAGAGTGACAACTGGCAGCGCCAGCGCCCCGCACAGCGCTGCAATCAGCAAAATAAAAAAAAGACCGCGCCAGAAATGCTTTGTGTTCTTCATAAAAAAATGCCGCAAGGATGTATGCTGGATCCTTGCGGCATTATAAACCACCCTATTGCATTTCTATAATAACTACGGGCGCGGCTCGATCACAAGTTTGATAGCTGTGCGCACCTTGTCATCGATTGCCACATCAGCGAACTCCGGCACACAGGCAATCGCTATGCCATCATTCTTGAGATACCCCGTCGCCAAGACCAGGGCCTTGATCGCCTGGTTGACAGCTCCCGCCCCAATCGCCTGTACCTCCGCCCGTTTGTGTTCTCGAATAACGCCTGCGATCGCGCCGGCAACCGCAGATGTTCGGGAGTTTGCGGAAACCTTGATCACATCCATGATGAGCCTCCCAGCAATAGAGTTTGCTTTATTGTAATCATTTTACAGGATTAACGACGCACTTTCAAGCAATGTTTTATCCACTTTGTTTAAGTAATATATAAGAATCGTAATAGTAGTAGGGGCTGTGGATAATGTGGAGAACCGCTCTCTCCCCCTACATGTGGTGGCGCGGGATCCGAGTTGGTCCGGATGTAGCGCCTTTTCTGATGGAATGAGCCGCGCTGCCTGTGGAAAGAGTCGGGGCAGATTCTCCACAGGTTTTTCCCACAGGAAATAGTCTCTTATGCTCCAAACTACATCTCGGACGAGCCCTCAGCTGCATCCCATATATGGGGGGCGTCCTCCCGGGACTTTGCGAGAGGTGCCTCCACTTCTCCACAAGGGATGGCACTTATCCACAGAAATTCGCGAGTTATCCACAAAGCGCTTATCAAGCCCGATCATATGGGGGTAAACCCTGCCCCCTAAATATAGGCGTCTTCATGGAGAAAAAAGGCAGATTTAGGCAGCACCAGGGCAATTAATCCACAAACAGGGGTTCAGGCTCTCCGAGGACGGGCACGGGGTTGCTCACATAGACGTCCAGGAAGGCGCCCACTGTGGCGAGCTGCTCACGGATGTTCCAGATGAGGAGTGCCCGGTTCCGGTAGCGCCGCTGGTTCGCTTCCACACCGTCGGATTCAAGCCCCAGGGTGTTGCACAGGAATAACGCCCGCGGCAAATGGAATCCCTGGGATACGAGCAGGGCGCTCTCCACGTCGAAGATGGCTTTAGCCCGGTAGCAGGTGTCGTACGTCCGCCTGCCCGCATAGTCCATGGCGATGGCGTCCGCAGGGACACCCAGAGAGAGGGCATACTGGCGCATCGATTCTGGCTCATTGTAATTATCGAAGCGATTATCGCCGCTCATCAGGATCTTTTCGACTTTCCCGCTGAAGTACAGGTCTGCAGCCGTCTCCACCCGGTCGCGCAGGATGGCAGTCGGGGTGCCATCCCGGCGCAGTCCGGCTCCAAAAACGATGGCGACCCGCCTGGAAGGCGAGTCATCCGCAGTATAGATACGGTCGATGGCATAAGCGCCTGTGATCAGGCGTGGGATGCACAGTGCGAACAGGATGAGGAAGCCTGCCAGCAGAGAATACCGCCCGAGGCGGCGCAGGATGCGTTTTGCCATGGCGAGAATTTTACCCGATGCAGGCACCCTACACCTCCGTAAGGAGGCGGCCGCCCGAGCGGCGTCTAAGCTTTTTTTAAGGTTAGTGAAAAAGGGGGAGTGATAGAATGTTTATATGATTTTTCCACTTTTATTCGGTTGTTTATTTAGAAAGGAACTCATCCATGTTATTTGCTCCTCTCGAAAAGGGACAGGGCCTCGTCGAATACGCGATCATCCTGGCATTTGTATTCCTGGTGGTCATTGTCGTGGTTCGACTTCTAGGTCCCAGGGTCGGCAACACGTTTAGCTCCATCAATGACTCCCTGTAACCTTGCCGCCAGGTGGAAAAGAGGTCCTCTCTCGAGAGACGACATCTTTTCATGTCAATACTATTCCGGCGGAGCCAGATGTCCGACCCCATTCCTCTGGAAGAGAGCTCTCAGGTAGGGGAATCCCGACCTTAATTGTTAACAATCTTGTAAATGCTCCCCCTAATCGGGGGGTTGAATTTTTGTCCAAAATGAATATACTGTGAGCAATCCTGAGTTCGCATTCTCGGGTAACCTTATTCGATTAGAAAGGAATTTACATATGTTATTCGCCCCGAAAGAAAAAGGCCAGGGCCTCGTCGAATACGCGATCATCCTTGCGCTCGTCGCGATCGTCGTGATTGCTGTTATGCGCCTGCTCGGTCCCAAGATCGGCAACACATTCAGCACTATCAGCAACTCCCTGCCGTAATCTCGCTCTCATGAGCATTGTCTGAAAAAGCCCCGTCAGCGACGGGGCTTTTTCGTTATCCAGTCTTACACATATTTTTCTCGCATGACCGAGGAGATATAGTCCATGGTGGCTACCACTACGGCAATGGCGAGCATTTGTGCGCTGGCGGCACGGTAATTCAAAAGATTGATGTTCTGCTGCAGCAGGAAGCCGATCCCGCCGCCGCCGACGAAGCCGATGATGGTGGACATACGCACGTTGATATCCCAGCGATACATGGTGTAGGAGATATAGGGTGGGATGATCTGCGGGATGACGGCATAGATGATCGTCTGGAGGCGGTTCGCTCCCGTCGCCTGGATTGCCTCCAGCGGACCCGCCATGATACTTTCGACCTGCTCCGAGTAGAGCTTGGCAAGGCTGACAATCGTATGCAGGCCCAGTGCGATCACGCCCGCAAACGGCCCAATCCCAACGGCAATCACAAATACGATCGCCATTACGAGCGCTTCAATCGAGCGCAGTCCATTCAAAATGGTGCGCGTGACGTAATAGATCACCAACCCCACGGACAGGTTTGCCTTGGCCGGGGTGAAGATCGCCAGCGCAAGACCGAGCACTCCACCGATCAGCATGGGTCCCCAGAGTGTGTATTCGGGCCGGCCGATCTGGTAGAGCCATTCGATTAGCCTTCCAATAAGGGCGAACAAGACGGCGCCCGCCAGCGTGGCAAAAACGATGTTGAACAGTTTTACAGAACCGTGTGCCAACCGCTCTGTACTATTCTCACCGAGGCGCCCCGCCCAGCTGCTCAATGCCCCGCCAGCTGCAAGCCCTCCTAATGCCGGGGTGATGAGCCTCACGATGTCGCCCACCTGGTACAGAAAATTTCCCAGGAAACTGAATGTCCCCAACGATGCTACAGCCATAAGTCCGAGATTCTTTGCGAGGCTGGCAAGCTGAAAGAGAGCAAAGAAGCTGAGCAGAATAGCCAGGAGCAAAATCCCCAGTCGCGCCAGCCGCAGTCCGGGCGCGGGCAGGGATGTTTCCTCCTGGGGCAATGCCCAGCGCAGCCCGTATCCGGCTCCGATCGGAGCCAGGATGATCGCGATCAGGTTGACTGCCGTGTTCTCCGTAAAGGGCAGGCTTAAACCCTCTACCCACTTGACCACCAGATAGCCAATTAGAATGCCCGCCGGCCAGCCCAGGAAAGATAAGGCAATGCTGCCCAGCGAACCTTTGACCGGCTTCATCAGATTACGAGCCGCGATAAAACTGAGAGGAATAGCAAGAATGGTACCAAACACCGTTGCCAGCAAAGCCAGGAAGACCGTCTCAACGATTTTGTTCCAGGTATCGCGCGCGGTCTGCGTAAAGCGCGGCGTGCCAACGTTCCGGCTGAGTGTGGCGCGGATGAATTGACCCTCCTCGCTGGTCCTGTCGGGCAGGGTCATCTCGTACACGAAATGGCCGGTATCGTCCGTCCGCACGTTATCGCGGCCGATTGCGACCGGGTTAGAAGGATCGCTGCCCGGCACAAAGCGTAGGGGACCGCTGGTGTTGGGCGCAAAGTTATACCCTTCGACCTGGACCGTCTCACCGGGGCTTGCGCAGCCAGGGGTAACGACAATATACGGTCCTTCCGCTCCTGCTTCGGAAGCCGTTTCGGTTCCGGTTGTGGGGCACGGCACGTATACCGGCGCGTTGATGACTTCCCTTTGCTGCTCGTATTCGAAGATCTCGGGCCGGGCTAGTGCCCTCATCACGCGAACCAGGCTTTCCTGCCGTCTTTCGCTCTGCAAGTCTTGCAGATCCACTTGCGTGATCTGAAAACCGTACGCGAATACCAGCAACCCTGCCAGGACAGCCAATCCCAAACGGATGGATCTCCAGGGGGATGGTTTTTGTCGGTTATCGTTTTTCATGGCAACCTTACCCTACCCGCTCAGCGTCACGGCCGTAGATGTCTTTGAATTTCTGATCGTCGATTTCTTTCGGCAGACCTTCAAAGACCAGTTTCCCCTCGTTGAGTGCAATCACGCGGTCGGCGTAGCGATGTACCAGGTCCAGGAAATGCAGGCTGCATAACACTGTGACCTTATCCTTTTCGTTTATATCCTCCAAATGCTTCATGATGCTATGCGCCAGGACCGGATCCAGACTGGCAACCGGCTCGTCGGCGAGGATCATTTGCGGGTCCTGCATGAGGGCGCGGGCGATCCCCACGCGCTGCTGTTGCCCGCCGCTCAGCTCATCCGCGCGCTGATTGGCTTTATCGGCAATGCCGACGCGCTCTAACTGTCGTATCGCTTTTTCCATATCTTCCTTGGGAAAGCGATTGAGCAGACTCCAGGCAGGGTTAACGTAACCCAGCCTGCCTGCCAGCACGTTGGTGATAACCTTGGAGCGATGGACTAAATTGAAATGCTGGAAGACCATTCCGATCTTGCGCCGGATACGTCGCATTTCTTCAGGAGAAGCTTTGGTGATATCCATGCCGTCCCACAGAATTTGCCCGGCGGTTGGCTCGATCAAACGGTTGATGCAACGCAGCAATGTAGACTTGCCCGAACCGCTCAATCCGATCACTGCCAGGAACTGACCGTCCGGGACGTCGAAACTGACGTTGTCCAGGGCTTGTACCCCACCCTCATAAATCTTTGTTAGGTTTTTGATTTGAAGCATACCCGGTTTCCTGAAAAATGAGTGTAATGTCTGCTGGTTCCTTGATCCTGAATCAATTGCGATGATGCCCCGAACTATGAAATAAAAGAGGGATAATTACAGTTCGGGGCAGGGCGCCGAGCGCCCTGCCCCAAGTTGTTGCTGGAAAGGCAATCTTATTCAGGAAGCTGGTAGCCAGTGGCTTCGACCATGGCACGCACGACATCGTATTCAGCATCGGTGGCAGGCGCAATGCCCGACCAACCGTAGAAGTCCGAGCTGCCGATCGATTCGTCCCAGGCATCGGTTTCGGCGAAGGCTAGCAGAGCGTCTTCGATCTGAGTGCGGA
>DATHTH010000385.1:0-31872 GCA_035463495.1 Anaerolineales bacterium
CCATGGACCGGTCATTGCGCGTCTTGAAGACCAGGTTAGAGCAAAAGCGGCGGAACTAAATTCGCGTTTTTACGTTCTTAATGCTATACTCATTTCCAGAGTCCGTCTCCGCATGTGTTGAAATGTCATCCTGAGTCGGCAGGGGCTTGATTATAGAAAACCGCGCTTGCGAACGACGCGTGGAAGTCGAGATCTGAAAGAGGTTTTTTGATGAATAAGATCATCCGTACTTCTCTGTCATCGACCGCTGTGTTCATCCTCGCTGCCTGCAACCTGTTTGGGCCGCCCAGTCAGGGGGTATTCCCGGAAGCTGGGCTGCAACTAACGGTCCAGACCCAGAACAACGTGACCACATACAGCCAGGCGGGTGAGGTCATTACCTACCAATATGTCGTCACAAACACGGGAACCCGGGAACTTTCGGGACCGGTGACGATTAACGATCCCGCGAGACAGGCTATTTGCCCAAATGTCAACACCGTAGGCGATCTCGACCCCTTCCTCGACCAGAATGAGACCATCACCTGCACCGCCACCTACACCGTCACAGATGCGGACATTACCGCCGGGACCATTGTCAACTCAGCCACGGCTACCGTCGGCGGAGTCATCTCTACTGCCGCCAGCCTCACCCTGACGCGAGCCGCGCCCCCGACCGCACAGCCGAGCAGCCAGCTCACCCTGTCCAAGTCCGCCAGCTCACCCACCTACGGGCAGATTGGCCAGACTATTACGTACACATATACGCTGACGAATACCGGGACGACACCTCTGGGACCGGCTCAGTTCGTCATCACAGACAATAAGCTGGGCGCGGCCTTTAACTGTGGCGATCCCAATACCACCCTCGCCGCCGCCCAGAGCATGACCTGCACCGCAAACTACCTGATCACCCAGGCGGATCTGAGCAGCGCCAACCTCACGAATAGCGCCTTCGCCACGGGCGCCGGGCAGACGACCGCGGCTGCCACGGTTACCATCACCAATCTGACCTTCGGCCAGCCCCCGGCGAATGCGACCGCAACGCAGGCGCCCCCTTCAAACCTGGCGCCAGGGAGCACGATCCAACACCAGGTGGAGGTCGGGGAATGGCTGATCCAGATCGCGCGCTGCTATGGCGCTACGCTCAGTGAGGTGACAGCCGCGAACCCTCACATCCCCAATAAGAATTTCATCCTGCCTGCGATGACAATCACCGTTCCGCGCATCGGTAGTGCCGGTCCCATCCACTGGACCGGGCGAGGTTCATGCGTCGTCTTCCATACGGTGCAAAGTGGGAATACATGGACATCCATTGCCCAGCAGTACAATGCCTGCCTTGCGGTTTTGCAACGCGTCAATCCTGGCGGGCTGATCGTCGGGGGTAGCGTTAAAGTTCCCAGAAATTCCGCCGGACTGTACTGCCCGGGCACCACGGCTCCGGTCGCGACCGCCCAGCCCGGGACGACGGTTCCTCCCACGGCCACCACCGCCGCTGCGCAGCGGATCACCATTGACCCGGGTCAGACCACCGCAACCCGGATCGGCATTATCAATCCGAATGAGACCATCCGATTTGTTATCGCCGCAAACCAGGGACAGGTGCTGAATGTTCGGCTGACGGCTCCGACCAATGAAGTTGCTATCGGCGTCAATAGCCCTACCGGAATCGCACTCAAACCCCTGGATACAAACCCTCAGTGGGTCACGACCGTAACGACGAGCGGAGACCATGTTATCTCGCTGGTGGCTGTGCTGGGTACTTCGAGCAAATCATACACCCTGGAGGTGGGCCTGAGCACACCGCCAGCCGCCACTGCGACACCGTAGGAAAACATGGATTGATTTGACCGATAGATCCAAATCGCTGGACCTTTACCAGAAAAATCTGCGGACTGTCCCGGAATCTATCTGGGAGCGGACAGAGCTGCAATCGCTCAACCTGGCCGAGAATGGATTGACCACAGTCTCCGAGAAGCTTGGGAGTCTGGTGAATCTGACGATGTTGGATCTGGGCCACAACCGGCTCGCATCCCTGCCGGAGTCGATTGGCAAACTAAAGGCGCTAAGGTTCCTGTACCTGAGCGATAACCAGCTGAGCAGTTTCCCTTCAACACTCTGGGAGTTGGGCTCACTCGTCTATCTTGGCCTGACAGACAACGGCCTGGCCTCGCTGCCCCCGGCAATCGGTCATTTATCCAACCTGATCGAGCTCAGACTGTATAACAATCAGCTCGCTTCCCTGCCGGCTACAATCGGACAGTTAAGCCAATTGCGAGAATTACATGTGATGCGCAATCGCCTGACTGCACTTCCGGAATCCATCGGCGGCCAGACGGAACTCCGCAAACTGATTCTGGAAGGCAACCGGATCGAGTCCCTGCCGGAGTCCATTGGCGGGTTGAAGCGTCTCACCGACCTCGACTTAAGAAATAACCGCATGCGATCCCTTCCCGACTCGATCGGGCAGCTGAAGCAGCTCCGGTTTCTCGATCTGCGCGCCAATCAATTGACCGCGCTCCCCAAGGAGCTGCTCAGCCTGCAAAGGCTGGAGAAGCTCGATCTGCGCTGGAACCATTCGCTGGTTGTGCCGAAATGGATTCATGATCTCGAACAGCGCGGGACTCTCGTCTACATCTAGCCCGCTAGGATAGCAGCCACAATCTTAATTTGCTCTAAGGGTTTTGCGCTATAGTGGAGAGAATTGTTCCCAGACCCTGCACTGGTGATAGCACATTGGGATACATCCATTACGAAAGCTTGTGCGTAATTTAATGTAGAAGAACGGGGCAAAGCCTCGCGAGAATAAGAGAGACTCACTGCATGAAACTATCTAAACTTTATTGGTTTGTACTGATATTCGCCTTTCTCATCAGCGCCTGTAGCGGCACCGGGAACGCTGTTTTGCCAGCCTCTACAAGCGTCGTCCCTGCCACGCAGACACCACTACCGCCTCTGCCGGTGGACACTGCGACAACGCTTCCCACGGAAATCATTCCTCCCAGTCCCACCGCAACGCCGGTCCCAATACATCCGCTGCAGATTGAAGCCATGCGGGCACAGCAGTACCCGGGCAGTGACATTGTGATCGAGAGCGTCCTGGATCCTGGCGTAAACTACAGCCGCTATTACGTCTCTTATCTTTCCGAGGGACTCAAGATCTACGCGCTGATGACCGTGCCCAATGGCGAGAAGCCAGCCACCGGCTGGCCCGTGGTGATCTTCAATCACGGCTTCATCCCGCCGGATGTGTACCGGACCACCGAGCGGTATATCGCTTATGTGGACCTGATCGCCCGCAGCGGCTACATTGTCTTCCGTTCCGATTATCGCGGTCACGACCGGTCGGAGGGCGAGCCGGGGGGCGCGTACAGCAGTCCTGGCTACACCGTGGATGTGCTCAACGCGGTCGGCTCGATGAAGCGCTATCCGGATGCCGATCCAAACCGGATTGGCATGTGGGGCCATTCGATGGGAGGGTACATCACCTTGCGCTCGATGGTCGTCACTGGCGACATTAAGGCCGGGGTGATCTGGGCAGGCGTGGTCGCCTCCTACCCTGATCTGCTGACCCGCTGGCGGCGCGGCCCCGTCAACACGTCGGTGACGCCAACACCCAATCCGCGCTCGTGGCGCGTTCAGCTGGTGCAACAGTATGGCTCGCCGGAGGAGAATCCTGAATTCTGGAATTCTATTTCTGCCAATTCGTTTGTGCACGAGATCTCCGGTCCAATCCAGCTGCATCATGGCACGCTGGACGAGGATGTGCCTCTTGAGTTTTCCGAGCTGCTCTTTTATGAGATGATCGAAGCCAACCAGTATGTGGAATTATACAAATATGAGGGCGACAACCACAACATCTCGAATTATTTCAGCACCGCAATGCAGAGAACCATTGAATTCTTTGACCGTTATCTGAAGTATCAGTAGTAACAGAGGACAGCCCGATGTAGTAAGTGACAGCCGCTTCCTCAGCGGCTGTCATATTATAAATTTACCACCTTTATCTTATTCAAATTGGAGTAAAATCCTCCCTATCCCGTGTATACGAACGATCATCGATGATCCGTCCGCTGCTCATCAGAGGAGGAAGTGAACAATGTTCAAGACCCAGAATCTCTATCAAAATGACGAGAGGTGGAAAAACGTCAAGCTGGGGAATTCGTCTGAAACCATCGGCAGCTGGGGCTGCCTGCTCACCTCTATTACCATGATGTTGAACGGATTGGGATATGACGAAACCCCTGAAACAGTTAACGACAAAATGAGGCGGGCGGGCGGTTTCGATCGTGCCCTGTTTATTCCCAGCGTGGTGCCCTTTCTCTGGCAGGGTTGCGTCTATCGCGACATGCAATCCTGTGAAAGCTCTTCGGCTCCGATCGCCCAAATTGACGCCGCGATCGCTGCAGGCAAACCCGTCATCCTGCAGGTGGACTGGAACAAACAAGCTGGAGTGCAAACCCACTTCGTACTTGTGAAAGAGAAACGGGGCAACGATTACGTCATCTACGATCCATATAAATACAGCGGCGATGCTCCAGACAGGGACGTTTTGCTGACCAGTCGCTACAAATACAACGGAGCACGGCTCGAAACAGAGATCAGCGCCGTGTTGTGGTTCGACGCCCTGGCAAGCCCATCCGTGGAGGCGCCGGAGGTGGAGAAAGCCCCCGTGCCGGCAGAAAAATATACCCTTTACGCGCAGGAAGATAACCTGGCACTCCGGGCGGAGCCATCGCTGAGCGGTTACCTGCTCAAGAGATTGATGAAGAATACGGAGCTCATCTCCCTGGAGACAAAGTCCGCGGCCAAAGCCAAGCTTGGCGCCAACGGTCGGTGGATGCAAGTGCAGGATCCAAACGGAGATCAGGGCTATGCGGCGGCGTGGTATCTGGCGGATACTCGAGCAGGACCAACTACAACAGCGGTTCCGTCCTCCACCACGAACGCACCGGCTGCCAGCCAACTGCCTACGGGTGCCCTTGCGTTTATCCCGACCGAGCAGATCGCTTTCCGCACGCAACCGGTGGTGGCGCCGGAAACGGTCATCAGATATATCCCGGTCACCGAGCAGCTGGTCAGTCTCGAGCCAGCCGGCGAGGTAATTGCCAAGGTCGGCGTAACGGGCCAATGGCTTAGAGTGCGCGATACTACGAATAAGGTGGGCTATGTCGCCGCCTGGTACGTGCGATATGCGAGCGGTTCGACGGCGCAGGCACAGTCCACAGGCGCACTGCCGTCCACCAAGGTATCCAGCAACGGTGCTCCGCTCAAAGTCAGAGCCACCGCGGAGGGAGTCGCTCTTCGCAAACAGCCGGTTGTCAGCGAAAGTACCCTGATCAAGCGCCTGCCGTTAGGCACAGAGCTGATCGTTCTCGAGTCGAATGCTGAAGCAAAAATAGGCAGGAACGACCAGTGGTTGATGGTTAAGGATTCCACCGGCACAGAAGGCGTGGTCGCTGCCTGGTTTGTCGCCCGGTAGACCGGCATAATCTCGGACTCACTCGTGGAGGAACCTGTCATGGAAACAGAAGCTGAAGCCCCGAAGACTGCTCCCATTCTGGATGTTGCCTGGAAGCGAGTTGCCATTTTGGATGACATGTCCAAAAGGCGGTCAGCCGCTCATCATCGCATTCGCCGCTGGATCGCTATCCTCGGCGTGCTGGCGACGTTGCTTGCCATCCTCACCCACATACTCCCGAATTTGGCATTGTCGCTGCCGTATCCCAATGTTGCCTCGGTAATTATCAAAGGATTGTTCATTGCCACCCCTGCGATTGCCTCCGGGCTGGCGGCGTTCGCCTCAAAAAAATATTCCAATGGAGATTGGCTGATCACCCGCGCCGGAGCAGAGGAAATCCAGAAGGAAATTTATTTTTTCCGGACGATCCTGCAGAAGAAGAAATCGCGCCGCGAGTATCTCGAAAAACGGCTGGCGGAGATCCAACGCCAGGTCTATCGCGGGCTCAACGGCGAGTTTTCCTTCGAGAAATACGATGGGCAGGTGCCTCCGAACTATTACCCCGACGATCCGAACAGTGATCCGGGGTTCGCCGATCTGACAGGAGAGGAGTATTTCAATTACAGACTTCAAGATCAGCTGAAGTGGCACAATAAGGAAATTCTCGAGTACAAAACAGAACGTGACCGTCTGACGGTCTTGATCCTTTTAGCGGGCGTGCTGGGCACGATTCTGGCGGCTGTCAGTGCCGGCAATCCCACCTGGGGCATCTGGGTCGCGTTCACCGCATCTATCACCGCTGCTTTAATCGGATGGCAGGAATTGCGCAACATCGACGTCATTGTTCGCAATTACAGCAAGGTAGTGCTGGAGCTGACCATTCTGCAGGATCACTGGGTCAATTTGGAACCGGAAGAGCGCACAACGGCTGAGTTCTATAAGATGGTGCGCGGCTGTGAGGAAGTCCTCTGGGCGCAGAATACAGAATACATCAAGTCTATGCAGGAAGCGCTGAGAGACGCGAGCCTCGACGAGGAGGCCAGCCTCGTCAACCGGACGATCCAGGAGTCGGTCGAGTCGGCGAAGCGTACGAAAAAAGCCATGCAGGATAGTCTCCTGGAGTATACACAGGAGACGCTGGGTCAGGTGGAACAGGCCGTGGATGAGAGCTTCAGAGGTGCGTTGAACACCCTGGTCGAAGAAGCTTCGTCCGAGCTTGTCCGGCAGGAGCTGGAAGCCATGGGGCAAGCTGTCAGCGAGACTGTGAGCGAGACCGTGCAAAATATCCACGAACGTGCGACGGCATTCGCCGAGTCTATCGCCCAGATCCGTCAAGAGTTTGCCGACGTTGAAATCAGCAAGGATACGCCCACCGAGGATTTGAATACCATCCTTGCCCGTTATCCGACCACGAATGAGGTGAAAGGCTAGATCTTACCCAACAACGAAGCTTATTCGCGCGCGGAAAAGAAAATCGAGCCAGTCATGCAATCTACGTCCACACCTGTCCCATCGGAACCGAACAAGCCGGTGATCGAAGAGCCCAAAAAGATTCTGCCTCCCGTCAAAGCCCCTGAAAAGAGTGCGGAGGGAGAGTCCAGATCGGCGCCCATCCACCCGGAAGTTCGCCCACATGCCTTCGTCATTATGCCCTTTGGAAAAAAGAAGGGCACTGACGGGTCTATGTATGATTTCAATGCGATTTATAACGGGCTGATCAAACCCGCCCTCGAGATGGCAGGCTTCGAACCCTTCCGCGCTGACGAGGAGACCAGCAGCGGCGATATCCTCACCGACATGTTCCAGGAGCTCCTGCTCGCCGATCTATGCATTGCGGATATGAGCATTGACAATGCCAACGTGTTCTACGAGCTTGGCATTCGGCATGCTTTTCGCAAGCGGGGCATCGTCCACATCCAGGCCGGACGCGCCTACATGCCGTTCGATGTCTTCAACGTCCGCACCATCCCGTATCACATCACGCCCGAGGGCGTCCCGGACCCTGAGTTCCTAGAAAAGGACAGGGCTGCGATTGCGCGCGTGACACGCGACACCTGGGCGTCGGACTCAGACAGCGTCCACAGCCCGATCTTCAACCTGCTGGATGGGTTGACCGAGCCGGACCGCAAAACTCTCGAGACGCCGCTCGCCACCGGTTTCTGGCGTGAGTACAACGAATGGAAGCAGCGCGTCTCGGTTGCGGAACGTCAAAAGCGCATTGGCGATATCCTCCTGTTGACAGATGAGATCCGGAATCCGCTGATCAAGGAGGAAGCGATCGCGGAGGCGGGGCAAGCGCTCAAGAACATGGGGCGTCACGAGCTGGCACTGGCGCAATATCGTCGCGGCCTGGAGGTCAATGGCAGGAATCTGCTCTTCCGCCGCGAGGAGGCGTTCAATCTCAACCGGGTCGGCAAGGTGGATGAAGCGATCATCAAGATCGAAAGTCTGCTGGCGGATACTCCCTGGGATACGGAGTCGGTGGCGTATCTGGGCCGCATCTACAAGGAGATGTGGGTCGAGTCCTGGAGATGGATCAAGGAAAGGGACCTCCGGCTGCGGACCGCCTTCGATTCCTATCACTGGCTGCTCAAATCCTTCCAGACCTATTTACGGGGCTACCGCCTGGACCTGGACCAGTTCTACCCCGGTGTCAACGCTCACACACTGGGGACAATCCTTGCGCGTCTGGCTGATGAGTATGAGGACAAGTCCCAACCCGACCCCGAAATCCAGGAAGTTCGGGAAATGCTCAGTGAGCTGCGCGGCTCTCTGGTCTTTGCGCTCGAGACAAAAACGCAGGATGAAAGGACAGCCGATTACTGGGCGTTTATCTCGCTCGGAGAGCTGCTGGTGCTGACCGCAGAAATTACGCAGCAGGTCACGCGTGCCTACCGCAAGGCGCTCACGGCTTCACGCCGTAATCAGTTCTATCTGCAATCATCCCTCGGGCAGCTGGAGATCTTACGTTCTCTGGATATCCGCCCCGAATTTGTACAGGCGGGCATCGATGTGATCCACGAGGAGCTCCGGCGCATCCACAAGGAAATTGTAAGCCAGGATGGAAAAACAAAGAAAACCCAGGAGGAGCCGGTGATCGAAGAGGAACCACCAGAGTATCAGGGCATGGTGTTCCTGTTCGCGGGATACATGGTGAGTGACGAGAAGAAAAAGGGTGTCCCGTTCCCACCAGAGAAAGAGGTCCGGGCAGCCATCAATGAGTTGCTCGATAAATACGACGCGGGTCCCGATGACCTGGCTGTCACCACGGGCATGGATGCCGGCAGCGAAATTATCTTTGTTGAGTGCTGCGTGGAGCGCGGAGTTCCTGTCCAGGCATATTTCCCACTCTTCGAGGGCGCTTACGTACGGGAATTTGTCGGTCCTGGTGGCGGAGATTGGGTGGCACGATTTTACAAAATGCGCAACCATCCGTTGGTTACCGAATATTACCAGCCCGACTGCGTGGGCTTGCCCAAGGAGGGAGACAACCTACACGAGCGGAATAATCGTTGGGCGCTCTATTCCGCCCTGGGACGGGGCATCGATAAGGTGCGCTTGATCGCCCTGTGGGATGGTAAGAGCGAGGCATCCCAAAACCTGGATGCACGATTGGTCAAGCACATGGTCGAGCTCATGCGAGATACCGGCGGCATGATCGAATATATCAACCCCACCAAGCTGTCGCGGTCCCCGCGATCGAAGCTCGCCGTCAACATTACCCCCGTTCAGCTCGAGCCGGTCAAGCCACAGCCGACCGCTTCCAGCAAATCCACACGCAAACCAGCCAGGCGCAAGAAGAAATAATCACGCGCTCCCGTACGCAGGATATCCAGGCTTCGTTAAGTAAAATGCCCGTCGACTACTCGACGGGCATCAGTACATTACCAACCTTTTCCTTTGGGTATGGCCAGACCTCGCCCTTCACTCCCTTGGCGAGATAGAAATCGCCGGCTCTGACGGTCACATTGCCCTCCAGTGTGGCAACCGTGACCTCCTGATCTGGGTCGCCAGTAATATCTGTCAGCGGCACCAGCAGCGTCACAGCTTTCTTAACGCAATATCCAGGACGGATAATGACGTAGCTCTCTTCGAAGATGACCGGGTCCACAGGCCAGTAATCGTCGGGAGTATCGACCTCACTGACCAGGAAATCACCTTTGCTTGCCGTCAGCTGTGTCCCCCACGGCGTGTTGATCTCCATAGTCTGCGGACTGCCCGGCGCCGGAAAAAAAGGCACCACGCGCCTCTCCACGGTGCTTCGATATGGCTTGAAATTCAATGTCTCCAGAATCGGATTGCTCGACGTGATCATGAGTTGTTCGGTCATAGTTCTCATTAAGTGCATTCTACCATAACGAGACCGCATGAGCTTTACAGGTTCGCAAGGCTGAAAAAGTGACCAGGTCTTCGAAAAAGATGATTGCGATGCAGATCCTAGGAAGTGACTTATGCTATAAATGCGCTCACGAGACGCGCGAATGAACTTGGAGGTTTCCGGAATGAACAAACCCTATAATCCGCGGACCGGTATCCTGTGGCTGCTTGTAACCGCCGTGGTGCTTGCTTGCTCTATAACAGTCCCGACAACTACGACGGCACCGACCAGGGAGCCTGAATATCGTTATGATGATCTGCCGGATGGCGGTAACTTAAGCATGGCGCTGTCTGAATACCGCGCGATCTCAAAATGGGATACGCTGCAGATCAGCTACTATTTTCAGAATGGCACGGATCGATTGGAAGGAAATGCCGAGCATGATCTGGTGCGGCGGGCGTTTGCACTGTGGAGTAATCAGACTTCGCTGACATTTACCGAGGCGTCCAGCAGCGCCGCTGCAGATATCCTGGTCGCCTGGGCGAGGGGCGATCACGGCGACGGCGATCCCTTCGATGGACCCGGCGACATCCTGGCGCATGCCTCCTTCCCAAATCCCTACGATAACGAGGCGGTGATCCTGCACTTCGACGACGACGAGCGCTGGGTGGATAGCGAAACGCGCAATGTGGATCTGCTCACCGTCGCCGCGCATGAGATCGGTCACACCCTGGGGCTGGCTCATAGCAACGACCCGGATGCTCTGATGTACCCGAGCTATAACGGTCCGCGACGCTCGCTCGGCGCAGATGATATCGCGGGCGTACAAGCCCTTTACGGGGTCGACAGTGCCCCACAGCCTGCGCCCGAGGTCCCGCCACAGGGCGCGACCCCACCACCAAGCTCAGGCACTGATTCCGATGAAGACGGCATCTCGGATGATGAAGAGGTGCTGGTGACAGGCACCGATCCTAATAACGCGGATAGCGACGGCGATGGCCTTGTAGATGGCGTAGAAGTTTCCAATAACATGAATCCGCAGGATCCCGATATGGACCGGGACGGTGTAAGTGACGGGGATGAGGTCGCCCAGGGGACAGACCCGTTCTTCCCCGAGCAAGCCGATATCCCCGCCGGGCTGGAGGAGGATGTGAGCGAGTTCCTGACCGAAGCGGTCGAACTGCAGATGGAGGCATACCGGAGCGGCGACCCCTCCCTTGCTGCGTCAATCATGGCTGGTCCCATTTTGGACGACTTAACTGCCGAGATCAATGCGCTTAACCAGCAGGGTCTGGTAGCACTCTCAGAGATCGATTACTACGAGAGTTACATCAACGATATCCGCGTGCTGAACGACAGACTGATCGAAGTGGATACCTGTGAGGTGTGGACAACCCACACCTATCGCTTATCGGATGGACAATGGATAGACAGCCAGGGTCCCTCCCTGCTGCCACAGACCGTGACCATCGAACAGCTGAACGGAAGCTGGTTCATCACCACGGTTGAGTTCTTCGATGCGCCGGCGTTCTGCAGCTAAACATGCTGAATTCATGATATTCCAGCGATGTAGCTGCTGGAGTATCATATATGCATGGCTCAGTTAATTGCTCTCGTCGGCGCCAGCGGTGTCGGAAAGACGGTTCTCGCGCAAGCCCTTGCGAAAGCTTATGCCTTCGAGACCCGTTATGAAAGTCATGTGGAGCGCCCATTCCAATCCCTCTTTAAGGGTGACGTGCGCTACGCGCTCGCAAACCAGATTGACTATTTGCTTCTGTGCGCCGAGCAGGAGCGCGAACTGCGCGCCTCGCATCGGTTCGGACTCATGGATGGCGGGCTCGACCAGGACTTCCACGGTTTCACCCGTCTCTTTCACAGCCGGGGGTTGCTCACGAACCCGGAGTTCGATCTCTGCCGGCGCACCTATGAATTGCTTCGGGAGCTATTGCCGCCGCCGGACCTCGTCGTCCGCCTGTGCGCTGACGAAGCAACCGTAGCAAATCGTCTCGCGCGGCGCAACCGCATCAACATTGCCAGCGCAGAAGATACCGCCATGTTCGATGCTTTTCTGGATGAGTGGCTCGTCTCTATTCCAACCGATCAGTTGCTCGTCCTGGATGTCTCTAATGAGACGTTGTTCTATCAACGCAGTGTAGAGGTCGTTCTAGATAGACTCGGGATCTCGCGCTGAATTCAACGTGCGCCGCTTGTAAGGCCTATCCTCTCGAAGGGGAATTATGAGAATTGTCCGGGGGTACTTGTATTTGAACATAATTCGCTGTATAGTATTCATGAAAGAGAATGCTCCTCAGGCTGGGTAACTTGTTTTGCGGGGTCTAGTCCTGCATTCACACTTCAATCAGCTTTTCGTGCTCGATCAGCCTAAGCCATTTGAATTGAGGTTCAGTTACAGGCGGTCACGAGGGTCTGCTTAAGAGCCCTGTGATTGGCGCCACGTCCTCGTTGGCCGTCGTCTGTACACTAGGGAAGCGGAGAAAGAAGTGAACCTTTTGAATCCATCCGGTTCTGCTCTACGTGGGGTCTCTCAGCGCGCGCCTGTTTGCCAAGCTCGGCGCTAAGCTGGATTTGCGAAGACGTTCTCAAGAAGCAAAGGGACTTTTAGAAAGGAGGTGAGATTTCCATTCGAGCGCAACGCGGCTCGGCTTCTACAATCAAAGTAGGCCGGGAAAAACTTAGACATCGAATCGACAAAGGAGGTTAGTGATGAAAGCTTCGCTTAGATTTGTGATCGTACTGGTGCTTGTGCTGGGTGTCTTTGGCCAGGCTACTACCGCCTCGGCAGCTGAGAAGTTCAGTTGGAAGGGGCCCGGCGCGGAGGCGTTCTTCTCCAGTTCTGACGGATGCGTGCTGACTGAGGTCAGCCTTTTCAGCCGCGATGAGACATTCAAAAACCCACCGGGAAGGCCCAGCGAGGGCTCCTTCGTGTCTCTGAGCATCTTCCAGTATGATTTCTGTGGGGATCAGTTACTGATGGACGCATCCGGGTTTACGTGGATAGGCACCAGCGATTTGCAGGTCGCCAGGAGACTGGCCGGGGCGACATTGAATACCACGGCGAGTGTCTACAATTGGCCGTCTGACACGTGGCATGATGTTTACATAGATTTGAGCTGGACAGCCACCGGTCCTGCGGTTCGACAGAGCAGCAGCTTCCGGTCTCATGAGCCCGAATGTAAGTATCATAGCCGCTTCAAAGGCACTTTCCGACCCGCCGATGTGAGTGGTACTGTATCGCTTGACTCCACCAATCTCACACCCGAAACAGGCTGGGGCAGCGTCTTTGACTCACAGGGCTCCGATCAGTTCATTGGCTGTGGCTTTTGATAATCTGTAGGGAGCGGAGTATACTTTCTCCAAACTAGAGATCACAGCACATTGATGTCCTTCCTCTGCAGAAGCCCGCAGGATCTCTTGGGTAACCAAAAACCGAGCCATCTGGTATAACTACCCAGATGGTTCGGCCAGGAAAACCTTCGCAGCCTTTCGAACATGCGAAGGTTTTTGTTTGGCAGAAAAGGAGAGAGAATGAGATATCGATTCTTGCCAGGTCTTATCGTGCTGGTACTGATCGCGATCGCCTGTCTTGCGATGACGCCTGCGGGCAATGGCACCGCCACTCAGACTTCCGCGGCATTGGTCACCCCGACGGCATTCGTCCCGCTCACGCCCACCACAACCGTTGCACCGCTGCCGGTCCCCTCTGATGTGGCTTCTGCCACGCCAGGGCAGCAGACGCCTCCCGCCGGCTCGGGTCAGCAGTTCATCGCCTACATTCGCGATGGACAGTTATTGGTAACAGACGTGACCAACAACGTTCAGGGCGGTACGACCCAGTATACGGTCAGCGGTGAAAGCGACCAGGTTATGGACCTTGCATGGTCGCCCTCTGGAGAGCTGGTGGCGTTCGTCTCCTCAGTAAGCGGTAACCCACATCTGTTTTACATCTTTGCGCTCGGACAGAGCTCGCCCACTGACCTTGGCATCGGCAGCGCGCCGGCCTGGTCGCCGGACAGTCAGTCGATTGCCTACATTGGCGGGACCTTCCCGAACGAGAATATCTGGATCACCACCATCGAGAACCCGGCGCCGCGCCAGCTTACCTTCCAGAGCAACTACGCGTGGGGTCGCCCGGTCTTTACCCCGGACGGAGAGTCGCTCATCGTGGCGGGCACCAGCCGGGACAATATGGGTGCTTCGGGGAACACTAACTTCACGCTTGACTATCTCGAGCTGGACGGCAGCGGTACCCGCACGCCGATCCCGGGTACGGAGTATGAAGGGGGGCGTTTGCCGTACGACCTGCAGTTCTCACCGGATGGCACACGGCTGGCATTCTCCACCTCCTTCCATCTGAGCGCCTGCGCCTCTCCGGGCGCGTACTATGTCTTCGATCCGGTTTCTTCCAGCCTGCAGGAGCTGATCAGCCCCTCGCTGCAAAATGCCAGCGACCCGAACCAGGAGCACTATCACGTGGGCCTCAGCTACGACTGGACCCCGGCAGGAGATGCGTTGGTCGCGCGTGGTCAGGTGCTCGACTGCAATCTCAACAACCCTACCCCGGGTCAGGCGATTGCCGGGCCGCAAATGTCGATCCTTGGTCTGGATGGCAGTGAGCGCACGATTATCCCTGGGTTCTTCTGGGACCTGAGCATGGACCGCACCGGGACTCTGATCGCCGCGGCTCGCCACGAGGATGGAGTTGAAGATCTGAGCCCAGACGTCGAAATCTATTCGGCCGAGACCGGGCAGCTGGTCCTTCCCCTGGGACCGGGAAGCAATCCGAAATTTCAGCCCTGAGTCCTGGTTCGGCGACTATCTCTCCGGTAAACCAAGACGCGTCGAGAACCATGTCAAGCGGTAATTATCTTAAGATGGAGAAAGAACAATATGATCCTGGACCTCATCCGAAGGAAGCGCGCGGTTCGCGACTTCCTCAGCCAGCCGGTGCCTGAGGAGATCGTGCGCGATATCCTGGAGGCAGGGCGGCTTGCCCAGAGCAGCAAGAACGACCAGCCGTGGAATTTCATCCTGATCCGTGACCGGGAAACGCTCCGCCAGCTCAGCACCTGCGGAAGATACGCCGGGCACATGGCGGGCGCGGACTTTGCCATCGGGCTGGTGATGCAGCCAGGTTATGACTTTGATATGGGGCAGTCGGCTGCATACATGCAGCTGGCTGCCTGGGATCACGGCGTTGGCTCCTGCATCGCTTCGATGTGGGAGCCAGATCGAGCCAAAGCGATCCTCGGCATCCCGGCAGAGAAACAATTCGATACCGCCATCTCGTTTGGCTATCCTGCAAAGAAACCGGGGAGAATCAAAGACCGCCGCCCGCTGGAGGATCTGGTTCGCGTCGAAAAATGGTCGTGATCTTCGGCGGCAAGCCCGGCGAAAATGACATTCATCGCTTGCAATCCATGACAGACAAGTTATACAATTAAACAGAGACGCGCTCCGCTATGGATGCACCGCGCATTCCATATGGTCTCGTTGTGAATGATCACAACGCGGATGTCCGGGGGAGAGATATCGAACGGTATAGCGCAAGCTAGAAAGGCAGAAAAACCTATGAGCAGCCACTGTGTTGTGAGAAGCGGACGCTCGCTTTTCATTGCCATAGTGATCGCCATGCTCGTCCTGAGCATGGTTCCTGCGCAGGCCGCTCGCGCCGAGGCAACCACCACCTCCGACCTGGCCGTAAAACTGGTTTCCATCCCGAAGCATGCCAAGGCCTGCCAGGTCTTTGAGGCTGTCTACACCGTAAAGAACCTGGGACCTGATCCGGCAACCCACCTGTATCTGCTCGTCTCCATCCCCGATGCCTACGACGTTGCCGGAATTATGGGGTTGCCGGAGACCCTCGCGGTGGGACAGATAGCAACCGTGTCTGTGGTGATCAAGGTCGTGGCATTCGAGCCCGGCGAGACGCGGCGTGCCTGGGTCGGTGTGACGCTCGTCTCTGATTACTATCTTGAACCGAGCTTTGACCCCGACCCGGAGAATAGCACCACCAGATCTCCCATGCGCCTGATTGGCAAGCCATCGATCGGGTGCCCTTAGAACATACGCTCTTGGGGGGACTGTGAGGGTATATCATCAAAATAAGAAAGCAACCGCCCGGGCAGGCACTGCTCACAGGCGGTTGCTTTTTATCCAAACTGGCATCTATGAGGTCGTGATCATCCTGAGTGACATTGTAGGATTGATTGCCAAAGGCGGCACAAGCGCCGCATCGAACTTTGGGCTTACGCCATATTATTATGGGGATTAGGGATAGCCCTACCTCTCATTTCCAAGCTTCAAGCTGCATTACAATTTTCCCTGCAACTCATAACTTCTCGAGGCAGGGAAGAGATCTTGGAACACCATCCATCTACCCTTACCGGCTCGACGGCAATAGACTTCGCCATTGTCTTTCTGCTGGTGCTTGCCAACGCTTTCTTTGTAGCATCTGAATTTGCACTGGTCTCGGTGCGCAAGACGCGCATCGACCAGTTAGCTGCCGAGGGCAACCGCACCGCCGCCGTGGTCCAGCGCGCTGTGCGGGATCTGGACCGCTATATCGCAGCCACTCAGGTCGGCATTACGCTGGCTTCGCTCCTGCTGGGCGGTATTGGAGAACGGACGCTCGAGCCCATCCTGAGCTTCGTTTTTAGCTGGGTGCCTGAACAATGGATGGGACTCACCAGGGCGGCGCTTGTGGCAGGCGTGGCATACTTCATCATGACCGCGCTGCACGTGATCATCGGCGAATTGATGCCAAAATCGATCGCGCTGCAGCGACCTGAGAGTACCTCGCTGTGGATCGGGCGCCCGATGTCCCTGTTTGCGGCGCTCTTCTCACCGCTGATCTGGATGTTGAACGGAATCGGTAATGCCCTGCTGCGCATGCTGGGGTTTCATCCTGCAGAGGGTCATGCCCAGGTCCATTCCCCCGAAGAGCTTGACATGATATTTACCGAATCGCATAAGGGCGGTGAGATCAACCAGACCGAGTTCGAGATTCTGCATCGCGTGGTGCGTTTCTCGGATACGAACGTGCGCGCCGTGATGATCCCACGGCTGGAGATACAGGCGCTCCCCGCCGCGATCTCTCGCCGGGAGCTGGTAGAATTCTTATTAAGCCGGCCGCATACCCGCCTCCCGGTCTACCAGACCTCTCTCGATGAGATCATAGGAATTGTCAACACAAAAGACTTGGAACACCTCTATAACCGGGAGCTTTCGCATGAGCTGATGCAGCTTAAGTCTATAGTGATGGCGGGGGGCAATGGTCGGCCCGCAGTGGACGTATACCAGGAGTCGGACGAAAAGATACTGGACCTGACACCGCTCGTGATGGAGGCGGTCTTTGTGCCTGAGACGGTCCGGATCGATACCCTGCTGGGCGTGCTCAAAAAAAGCCGCCAGCAGATCGCCATTATCGTGGATGAGTATGGCGTAACGGCGGGATTGATCACCGTGGCTGACCTGCTGGAACAGGTCTTTGGCGACCTGCCCGATGAGGCGGCCGAGACCGAGCCCGAAATCCTGCAGCGACCGGATGGCAGCATCCAGCTGGCGGGTGGGGTTAGTATAGATGAGATCAATGAGCTCTACGGGCTGGGCTTTCGCTCCGACGAGGCCGTAACCATGGCAGGATTGGTTCTCACTGCCCTGGGCAGAACGGCCGTGGTGGGGGACGAGGTGGAGATCAACGGCGCCCAATTACGAGTGGAAAATGTTGATGGTTTTCGAATCGCCCGCCTCAATCTGTCACTGCCGCCGGATGCCAGCGCGGAAAACAATGGTCGAAGCGAAACGTTGACTTGAGTCGCCTGCGTGGCTCGTAAGCTCGAACGATTGTCAGGTAGTCAGAAAGAAATCAGTACTTGTGAATAGTAGGGGGCCGGCAGTCACCAGGCGGGAACCTCGGCAGCATACAGGTAGCCATATCAACCGGTGCAGATATAATAATGGCAGGAGCCTGCATGTCTGTTCAAGAAAAATCTAACGAAATCCGAACTCTGACCGTCCCCATCAAGGGGATGGACTGCGCAGAATGCACACAGCACGTAAGCCAGGCAATCGCCAGACTGGATGGAGTCCAGTCTGTAGATGTGCTGCTCGCCACAGAAAAGGCCATCATCCATCTTGACCCGGTCAAGGTGAGTCTGCCTGCCCTCCGTGCGGCGGTCGCCAGCGCCGGGGATTATTCCGTACCCGAAGAAGCGGAGCGGTCAGTCCTGGTGCAGGGCGGCGATTTCAACCGCCAGCTGATGAAGCTGCTTGCCCTGGTATTCGGCGGTGTGCTGTCCATTATCGTCCTCGGGGAATGGCTGGGCGCCTTTGAGCTGCTGTCCCGGCTGGTGCCCTTCCCCATTGGCGTGCTGATCGTCCTTGTGGGCGGCCTGCCGATATTTCGCAACGTCCTGCGCGCCACACTCCGGCGCCAGATCACCTCACACACCCTGATGACCATTGGAGCGGTTGCTGCTCTTGCCGTCGGCGAGTGGGTAACTGCCCTGATTGTCGTCCTGTTTATGCGCGTGGGCGATTACGTCGAAACCTTTACAACGGAGAGCGCCCGCCGCGCCGTCAAAGAGCTGACCGCCATGGTTCCGCAAGTGGCGCGCGTGGAAGGAGAGCACGGGGAAAAGAACATCCCCATTGCGTACGTTAAAACCGGTGACATCGTCATTGTGCGGCCGGGCGAGCGCATCCCGGTGGATGGTGAAGTAGTCGGCGGGCAAGCCACCATCGACCAGGCAGCTATCACCGGCGAGTCGATGCCTGTAGAAGCCGCGGCGGGCACGCCCGTCTTCGCCGCAACGATCACCAGGCTGGGCAGTCTGCGCGTGAGAGCGCTACGCGTGGGCGCTGAGACAACATTCGGGCGGGTCGTCCGGTTGGTGGAGGAAGCGGAAGCCAACCGGTCTAACGTACAACGGTTTGCCGACCGGTTCAGCGGCTATTATCTCCCGATCGTCCTTGGCATCGCCGCTCTCACGTTTTTGTTCAGCCGTAACCCCTTGTCCACGGCGGCAGTGCTGCTGGTGGCGTGTTCCTGTTCGATTGCCCTCGCCACCCCTGTTGCCATGCTTGCCTCCATCGGAGGCAGCGCAAAACGCGGTCTGCTGATCAAGGGAGGGAAGTATCTGGAGACGCTCGCCCGTGCCGACGTGGTGCTCGTCGATAAAACCGGCACACTGACGCTCGGGAGACCGCAGATCACCGAAGTGCTACCCTTGAACGGACTCTCAGCCCCGGACGTGCTCAGGCTGGCTGCCTCTGCCGAGCGCTATTCCGAGCACCCACTGGCAGATGCGGTTCGCCGTGCAGCGCGCGAACAGGGCATACGGCTGGCGGAACCGGAAAACTTTGAAGCCGTGCCCGGCATGGGAGTTCGCGCCACTATAGATGGCACGCGAATCGAGATTGGGAACCGGCGGTTCGTCCCATCCACAACCGCCCTGCCTGTCCTCCAAGAGCTGGAAGAGGCAGGCAAAACACTGCTGATCGTCTCGGCAAATGGTGAGCCGGCCGGCATCCTGGCAGCCGCGGACACGCTGCGTCCTGAGGTCCCTGCCGCGATCCGGGAGCTTCAGGCGCTTGGCGTGCAGGAGATCCAGTTACTGACCGGCGACAACCAGAGCGCCGCCCGCGCTCTCGCTGCGGAGCTTGGTATCGCCTATCGCGCCGACCTGCTCCCCGAGCACAAGATCGAGATCGTGAAGACCTACCAGGCGAAGGGACATGTGGTGGTCATGATCGGCGATGGCGTGAACGATGCGCCCGCCCTCGCCCAGGCGGATATTGGCATTGCGATGGGCGCAGCGGGCAGCGATATCGCAGTGGAGGCAGCCCACATCTCCCTGATGCGCGAAGACTGGAGCCTGATCCCGGAAGTCATCCGGATTGCGCGCCGAACCATGAGGGTGGTCAAGATGAACCTGACCCTCACCGGGATCTATAACGTCGTCGGGCTGAGCCTGGCAGCATTCGGCTTCCTGCCTCCGGTCTTTGCCGCGGCCGCCCAGTCCATCCCGGACCTGGGGATTCTGACAAACTCGGCGCGCTTGATAAAACAAAAGTAGGTGATCAAACACTATTGTGAGTGAAACGGCATTGTAATAGCTCGCCACATGATCTCGTCTATTCTCACATGAACCTCCTCAGAACCATCTCAAAAATCATCGAGCCTCAGGTTGCCATCGAGGGAGCCGGCGTAAAGCTACGCCGCTCGATCGCGCCGAAGGTCAGCAACGAGTACGATCCCTTCCTGCTCTTCGACCACTTCGCCTTCAATGATCCGCTCGAAGGACCCATTCGCGGCTTTCCCTACCACCCGCACCGCGGCATCGAGACAGTGACCTATATGCTCGAGGGCGCGACACACCACCGCGACAGCCTGGGCAACCAGGGGCTGATCGGCCCCGGCGATGTGCAGTGGATGAGCTCAGGCCGCGGCATCCTGCATGAGGAGATGCCCCGGCGCGGTCCAAGCGGGAACATTTATGGATTCCAGCTCTGGGTCAATCTCCCTTCACATCTCAAGATGAGCCAGCCCCGCTACCAGGAAGTAACCGCCGCCACGATCCCCACCTATGAGAAGGATGGGATCCATATCCGGGTGGTCGCGGGCGATGTGAACGGCGTGACGGGTCCGGTCACCGGTATTGCCGCCGACCCGCTCTACATGGAGGTGGAGCTCAGCCCCAGTACCGAGTGGCAGTTCCCCGTTCCGGTCGGGCATGCTTTGATCATCTATGTGTTTGAAGGTGAGGGGGTGTTCTCCGGTCAGACGGTTGACGCAGTGAGGATGATCCGCTTTGCAGATGGCGACCATATCAGCGTCAAGACCGAGAACAGCGCGGTGCGCTTTATGCTCATAGCAGGCGCGCCGTTCAGGGAACCGATCGTCCCCTATGGTCCCTTCGTGATGAACACGCTGGAAGAGATCCAGCAGGCGCTCCACGAATTGCGCAATGGGACGTTTATAAAATAGCAAGCGTAAGGGCGGCTCGTCGGGATTTGGCGTTGGGGGGTCAAGGTCAATCCGGGCGGGCCGCCGTTACGTTGTCAGCTCCAACAACGCCTTCCAGACAATCACCGCGCCGATCGCAGAGACAAACAGCGCGCTCAAGACCGGTAACATACGAATCATTTTTCCCTGTGATGGGAATCTTTCAAATATCCTTCCCGCATAAATAAACATCATCCCGATGGCGGTCAGGGCGCCTGCCAGTCCTACGCTAAACGCCAGGACAAGAATCAGCCCGAAGCCGATCCGGTTGAGGGCGATCGCGCCAAGCATCACAACCAGCGCCGAGGGACAGGGGATTAACCCGCCCGAAACACCCAGCGCCAACAGGCTGCGCCATGTGACCGGGGAGCCGTCCGCGCCGGGCGGCAGGTGTGAGTGATCCGCGTGGCTGTGACCGTGGTGATGGTCATGACCGTGCGCGTGAGCATGTCCATGTGGATGATCGTGCGCATGTTTACGAGCAGAGCTCAAGACAAATTTGTGCGAGCCACTCGGTGCTTCGGCATGCGTATGCTGCAACACCAGGGGAGCAGGCGCGGCCCCCGGGCTGGTTTCGGGGAGCGATAACTTAATTCCCGAAGAGCGAAAACGGCTGGCGAACAGCTGAACTCCAATTGCGACGACAAGCAGTCCTGAAAGTAAACTCATCCAGGGGTAGAGCGTTTCGGGAAGGATATATTGCGCGGCAAAAAGCGTCACCAATCCCAGTGCAAACACACCCAGCGTGTGGGTAATCGTGGTCGTGAGTCCCAGGTAAAGGGCATGCTTTATGTTGCCGCGCGAACCGACCAGGTACGCGCCGACGATCGTTTTGCCATGCCCCGGCGTCATGGCATGCATCGCGCCCCAGACCAGAGAAATGCCAAGCGCAAGCAGCAGGGTGGGAACGGTGATTTCTTCCAGTAAGATCAAACGCGTGAACGCATCGTTACGGTCTGCCAGTTGTGTACCGATCGGATTGGCTGACTCAACGGAGTTATTCGTGAACGGCAGTCCGGAACCTGTAATCTGCAACGTGATTTCGCGCTGGTCAAGCGGGCTGGTCAATAAATCCTCGGGGTATTTTGTTAAGCGATTGCTCAAGCTGGTGGAGGAAAAATTGCCCTGTACAGTCACCCCATCGGGGATCACGATGATCTCCCTCCACCCGAGCCGGTCCGCGGAGACATTGTTCTGAAAAGACAGAGCCATGGCACTACCTGTGTCTTCGATGGGAGCCCGGAATTCACAGGTCAGACGCATGGTGGGCAGGCCGCCTACGCCGGCGGGAAATTCCACAGAAGAGAATACGAGAGAAAGCGGCAGGGCTTTGTTATTCACGGAAAGCTTCAGGCTGGGCTCGAGGGCAGCACAGCGGACCGCATGATAGCCCGCTGCTTCGGCGGGATCCGGTTTGCGATTTCCGTTGGCGTCGAGCAGCTCGATCTCCTGAAACGCGGCGATCTCCGCCATGTCCATGACATAGTCGAGCACCACGGCATCGCGGCTGAGCTGCAAACCAGCATAATGATTGATGGTGAAGTTGCCCAGCGGGTGCGCCAGGGCAGCTGGGACGAAAGCAAGACTGATGAGCAGGATCAGAATGATAATGAATGGGCGATGAAATTTCTTCATAAGGCCTCTTTACAAGTGTGTTCTGAGCGCCGCCGGGGATGGCGGCTGGAGCCGTTCAGCAGCGCGAGAAATGCATTCCCTCGCAATGACGGAAATATTATCATTGGAGTGTCTCCACCGTTCTTCTTGCTTCTTCGGCATATAAAATCGAAAAATGTGGGTTGATGGACAGGGCTTCTTCGAGGTGCATGAGCGCTTCTTCTTTCTCGTCAAGGGCGAGAGCGATCATACCCGCGTGGAATAATTTCAAAGGATCTCTCGTGCCTAATTTTAAGGCTTCTTCTGAATAGGTCTGTGCTTCTTCATAATTGCCAGTCTTGTACAGCGCCCATGACAGCACGTCCGCCCCGTGGATGCTGGGACGGTGGGCATATGCCTCGCGGGCCAATCGAACCGTTTCCTCCAGGTGCCGATCATGATCGGCATTGAACAACGCAATCTCCATGTCCATATCCACGCCATTAGCACGGTGGAGAGTCTCGATCGTCGCCAGGAGGTCGTATTGCTGCTGCGCGGCGTCCTGCTTACCGGCAGATTCATGCAGCTCCCCGAGCGTGATGACGAACTCCGGAACAGGCATGACCCCCACTGCCTGATTCAACAATTCAATCGCTTCCTCGATCCTCCCCTGCGCGTGGCGCACACGCCCCAGCCCTACCAGGGCGTAGATGTAATTGGGCCGGCTCTGCAAAGTGAGCTGATATTCCTGTTCGGCGCGCTCCAGGTCGCCGCTATTGAAATATAGGTTGGCTAATTGTGTGCGCACCCAGGCAGTATTCTCAGTGCCCTGGAGCCCGCTATCCACAGCCAGCTGCATCATCTTGAGGGCTCCCTCTGTATCCCCGTGCAATTCACGGAGATAGGAAATACGCGAGTACGAGCTCATGTCGGGACGCAGGTCTACCATTGTCTGCAAGGTCTCGATGGCTTCCTCATAACGCCCCAGCTCCACTTGCGCGTCTGCCACCACGCCGTAGGCATAGGTGCGCCCCGGGTTGATCTGCTTTGCCTTCTCCCCCCATTCCAATGCGGCAGCAAAATCATGCCGCGCCAGCGCCAGCGCTCCCTTGGCGCTGATCGAAACGTAGTCAGACGGTTGCAAGGATAAGGCTTTATCGAGCGCCTCTTCTGTTCTCTGGTAATAGGTCGGGTCGCCAGTCTCGCGCGCCTTTTGCAGGAATGCGACCCCTAGCTGGCTGTAGGATTGCCAATCATCCGGGTTTGTCCGCAGGCGCTCCTGAAGGGTCCGGATCAGTGTATCTGTGGATGCAGGGGTGCGCGCGCTGGAATCCGCCAGGTATCCGTACACATCTTCCAGGCTGGAGGACAGTTCCCGCGCGGAGCTCAGCCTCCAGGATAAAAAGATGACCACCGCAACCGCCAGGACCAAGATGAACACACGAGTGGACGATCGGTTCTGCAGAAGATTTTGCATCGCGTTGCCTCTTTTACACCAGTTTCAAAGGTTTGTGAGTGAGTCGGGGGCGTGCCCCCGACTCACTCATCATGAATAGCAAGAACTTACGGTGTCGATGTCGCCGTTGGCGTGGCGGTTGATGTTGCCGTTGGGGTTGCGGTTGAGGTGGCTGTGTCTGTCGGCGTAGCGGTGAAGGTGGCTGTTGCCGGCGCCGTCTGCGTTGTGGTCGGAGTGAAGGTGAGCGTCCCGGTGGGCGATACCATAGTCGTCACGGTTCCGGTCACTGTAACTGTCCCGGTTACCGTCCCTGTGCCTACCGGCGTGGGACTCGGGGTGCCTGCGCCTTGCGGGTTTTGATGAATGCGGTCGTAGCCAGACCAGGGTGTGGCGAGGAAGGGGAAGGCAGCGGGCAGGGGCCGGTCGTTGGTGTTCACATTATCACCTGCAGTGGCGAAATTCGTGCCACCGACGACGCGGATCGCCACGTCGGTGACGTCATCGATCGGGCGCCGCCCGTTGGGCCAACCCGCCGGGTCTGGTGGTGAGCCCAAAACCGTGAGCGGATTCTGCTGCTCGAGAGGGGTAGGCGGCACGCTGATATCCAACCGCAGTAACTCGGAAAGGCGGTTGTAGCGCCCCGGTGTGTAGGTCAGGAACACATCCCGCAGGTCGAGCAGCGGTTGGGCATCCGCACCAAAGACTGCCTCCAGAGCCGTGACCAGCCGCGGATTCCTGTAATACTTGATAAATCGTCTCTCCCGGTTGGGGTCCGTAGCATTCCAGCGATCCTTATCCTCTGTGCCAATGATGACCTCATTCACCAGGGGATTTGCAAGACGCTGCACTTGTACCCAGTCTCCCTTGCTATCACGGCGCTCTTGCACGTCGGCATCGGCTGCGGCGCTGTCCGTGATCTCACTCTCGTCAGCGCTATTCTCGGTACGCAAGACGGTGGTGCTGCGGCGGTACGTGCTGGCATAGGCGCCCAGCACCGGCGATTCGGTCTCGTCCACACCGGCTTCATCTTCCGTCAACCACTCTGCCGGCACTTCGAGGGCAATGGAGTGCACATTAAAACCCGACAGCGTGTCCACACCGGGGTTACGCAGGTTGAGGGTGTCGAAGATGGCTCCCAGATCAATGTAGAACGGATCATCCCGCTGGCCCGCAAAGACGCGTGCCCCATCGTCCAGCTCGTAAATACCTTGCTGGACGAGAGATTCGTAATCAGGCATGGTGCGGGGTCCCACGTTCGATGGAACGACACTCAAGTTTCTGCCGATCACTCTCCGCTCGTTGCCCCGTACCATGGTCACGGTATAGGTTTGGCGCAAGCCGAGACCCTCAGAACCGGGACCCTCCAGCGCCGTGATCGGCGGGAGAGCCACGTAACCCAGGAACAGGTCGAGCTGCCTGACCACGCCGCGAATCTGAGTCCGGAACTCGAACTCAAAGCGGATATCGTCAGCCCTACCGTCCTGGTCGTTATCTATGTTCATTGTATAGAGAACGGTTGGATCGAAGTTGTAGAAATTGGGCCCACCGCTGGGCTCCTCGAAGGGGATGACGTCCATAATGAGCACGATATTGTCTTCCCTTCCGGCTTCATAACTGCGGAACATGAAGAAGTCTGTAATGTCCGCGGTCGGGTCCTTAGAAATCAGCGGCGCCTCGCGGTGGCTGGCTGCGCTCGTTGTAACAGGCGCGGTCCCGACCAGTAATGCAATTACCGTCAGGCCCACCACAAGCACGCTTAGTAACTTACGCATAGGAAACTCCTTTTAAACCAATAAACAGCACGGGTTTGAACTCCCGGAAATGCGGTTTTCCTGTGTTACTTTGATCAGAGATTAAACTTTTCCCTATCAAGATCGATGACGTATGAATTCATCTATCCATACGCAGGCAGGTCTGTTTCGCATTCTCAGGGATAATTATTGTGAAATCATTCAGGATATGCTCGGTAAATACCACCTCCTTTAAGTGTCGCTGCGAACGAGATTCAGGCGCGCGGAAAATAGCGATTGGCAGGCTAGAGCCAACACCTGGTCGAAGACAGTCTATTTCTTGAGGATCAGTGGGATATTAGTCTCGCGCGTCGAAAAAATAGACCAGCCCTAAGCGCCTGTCTGCCAGTCATTCAATCATTCGGATGTGAAGTGCAAAGTCTGGAGCTTTGCTGGGGGCGAGGCACTCGGACGCGCCGGAGAGGCAACGATCCAGCCTCAGCCCTTGGTAGGGGAAGAGGCTGTTCGCGAGCGGACATTTGTATCCATTATAAGAAGTAGTATGAGCGTATTATGAGCCATGTATTAAGACTCATAGAGTAATGAGGCAAGGGAATGGTGGTAAAGACTTGCACCGTGAGCGTGAGCCGGAACAAAACCGGCTCACGCTCACGACTAAAACCTGATTAAGGATTCATGTGGATGCGGTCACGACCATCCCAGGGAGTGGGCAGGAATGGGAACGCTTCGGGCAGCGGCTTATCGTTCATATCGACTGAGTCGATGCTCGGGAGGGCAATGTAGTTCGCACCGCCGATCACCTTGACCGCCACATCGGTCACGTCGTCGATGGGACGGCGCCCGTTGGGCCAGCCCGCGCCATCCCCCGCCAGAGCCGTCAGCGGATTCTGCGAACCCAGCGGCAGCGGATCCACGCTGATATCCAGGCGGAGCAGCTCAGAAAGCCTGGAATAATCGCCCGGTGTATAGGTCAGCAGCACGTCGCGCAGGTCAAACGCCGGCTCGGCATCCGCGCCGAACACAACTTCCAGTGCGGTCACCAAACGAGGGTTGGTGTAATAATCGACAAAGCGCTTTTCTCCTGACGGGTCCTGACGATTCCAGCGGTCCTTGTCTACCGTACCGATGATTGCCTCGTTCACGAGCGGATTGGCGAGGCGCTGCACCTGGACCCATTTGCTGCCACGGTCATCGTCGCGGTCGCCATCGCTGTTCAGTACGCGCATGGCGCGGCGGCTGGTACTGGCGTATGCCCCCAGAACAGGCTGGGAGGTGCCCTCCGCCTCCTTCTGATCCCGGGTCAGCATCGTGGCAGGCACCTCCAGCGCGATCGTATGGACGTTGAAACCGGAAAGCATATCCGTACCGGGGGCGCGAAGGTTGAGCGTATCGAACACAGCCCCAAGATCGATGTAGAACGGATCATCCCGCTGGCCGGCGAATGCACGCACATCCCGCCTCAATTCATAGAGCCCCTGAGCAGCCAGAGATTCGTAATCCGGCATAGTGCGGGGTCCCACATTCGACGGGACAACAATGAGATCCCGTCCCAGGACAGTCCTTTTGCCATCCTTGACCAGGGTGACAGTATAGGTCTGGCGCAATCCCAGCCCTTCGGAGCCGGGACCATCCAGTGCCGTGATTGGCGGCAAAGCCACATAGGAAAGGAACAAGCCTAGATCCTTGACGACCCCACGAAATTCGTTCTTGAACTGGATCTCAAAACGAACGTCATCCGCCTCACCGTCCTTATCATTGTCAATGTTGAAAGTGTAGAGCACGGAGGGGTCAAAATTGTAGTAATTAGGACCGGCACTGGGTTCCTCCGCGGGGATGACGTCCATGATCAAGACAATCTTGTCCTCGCGCCCGGCTTCGTAACTGCGGAACATGAAGAAGTCTGTAATATCCGCCGTAGGGTCCAGGGAAATTAAAGGTGCCTCGCGGTGACTGGCAGCAGTGGATGAAGTGGGCGCAAGACCCACGATCAGCGCGATGACTGCAAAGCACAGGACAACCCCTTTAAGATACTTATGCATGGGAAACTCCTTTTGAAATTCGAAAGAGAGATTTTTAAGCTTGGTTATTCAACAGGTCTTTCTTATCGGCGCAATGGCTGACCTCCTTTATGTGAGTACTAGCCGGATCCGGATGGGTATACCTATCTGTCATTACGCAGGTGGAATCATTTTGCATTTGCCCAAACGAAAAGCCTTGCGAATCTTCGCAAGGCTTAACAAAAAAGAGTGTTGAGAGATGGGCTCTCAACACTCTACACGCAGAAAATTTGTCTACAAATCGTCCAGCACGACAATATCGCCTGTCGGCTCCAGGCTGCCCCCCTGCGGCTCGATCGAGATCCCCAGCTGGCGGAACGAGCCAATAGGCTCTTGAGACGTGACCAGGAAGACCGCCTGCCCGTTCTCGTCGGCTGCAAGCAAGCCCGCGCTCACCGGCGCGCCTCCATTGATTAACCAGACCTGGTAAGTTTGGCCCTCTTCGAGCCGGGGCAATCCCGTGATGACCAGGACCGCAGACTGGCTGTCCGGGTTGACGATCAACTGTCCCTGTACTTGAGGCTGGACCTCTGTGCCACGCAGGGCAACCGTGATCACGTTCGATGGATCTGTTTGCGGCAGATTGGCAACGATCATCTCCAGAGAAGCGGATTGCGAGGCGATCTGCTCATTCAGAGCGGCTACCTGATTTTGAAGACGCGCCACTTGAAGGTTGAGCACAATTGCCCACAGGATCGCCACCGTTGCTGCGCCCAGGCTCAACGCCCGGAAGAGATTTTCGAAAAGCGATGCACGGCGTGGGGAGGGCTGCTCACGCGGCACGGACCGGGCCGCCGCTTTCTGATCGGCCGCAACGCGCGCCATCAAAGCAGCCTTGCTGCGAGGCGAGGGTTGGACCGGCTGGACGCCATGAGGCAACGCAGACGTTGCCTCATTCAGCTCTTCGAGCTGCTGGCGCGCTTCAGGATGCTCTGCCAGGTATCTCTCGACGAGCTCGCGCTCCTCATCGCTCAATACATCCAGGGCATAAAACGGAAGCAATTCCTCGATCTGCTCTCGGTCCATTGTTATCCTTCGAACTCTTCTTTAGTCAGCTCGTCCCGTAGTTTCATCAACGCCAGACGCGCACGTGTGTGAATCGTGCCAAGCGCCTCCCCGGTCGCTTCGGCGATCTCCTGCCGCGTCATGCCATAAAAATAAGCCATTTCGATCACCTGTCGCTGGGCACGCGGCAGGGTGGCCAGCGCATTCTGCACCTGGCGGTTCTGAAGCAGAACTTGCGCTTGCTCCGCGACATCTGCATTCGGATCCGGCGTTGCCTCTAGAACAGGCTCGCCTGTCTCCGCGCTGTATAATGCCTGCGGGCGGACCGACTGCCGACGGTAGGCGTCAATCGCCAGGTTGCGTACAATCCTGAACAGCCAGCTGGCAAACGAACCGCGCTCACTCTGGTAACTGGCTGCATTCTTCCAGACTCGCCAGAAGGTTTCCTGGAGCACGTCTTCTGCGACGATACGATCGCCAATGACCTTGAATGCCACGCCGAGCACCCGGGCGGCGTAGCGATCATACAGACTCTCGAGGGCAGCGCTGTCACGCCGGGAAATCCGGTCGGCGAGAGCTTCATCGCTCACCGGCTCCTGAACGCCTGGGTCGTCAGCGCGCAGACGACCGTTTTCATTATTAATACGCACCGAGACGTCGGCTGCATGCTTGTCTTGATCCATGGGACTGGCGCAATTTTACCGCCGAACGCCTGAATTTTCGAAGCGAATCCCTTATACAAAGGAGCAGGGCCATGACCAAGGTTTTGTACGGTAAGCGGTTAAGCAAAGAGGGGATCTTGCGATTAGGTTGCTCGGCGGCTGTTTTCGATGAACAGGGACGCATCCTGCTCACCCGCCGCGCGGACAACGGGCAATGGTGCCTGCCGGGAGGTAGAATGGAATCCGGCGAATCGGTCGCTGAGGCCTGTGAGCGGGAAGTCTTCGAGGAGACCGGTTTGCGCGTCCGCGTGACACGCCTGGTCGGCGTGTACAGTTACCCCGACCAGCTGGTGGTCTACCCTGACGGAAATAAGGCACAGATCGTCGCCCTGCACTTCGAGGCAGAGATCATAGGAGGGCAGCTCGGTCTCAGCAATGAGACCACCGAGGTGGGTTATTTCACCCGAGAGGAAATCCAGGGCATGGAATTGTTTGGTAGACATAAGGAAAGAGTGAGCGATACGCTTGAAAAGCACCCCCGGGCACTGATAAAATAGCATAGGATTACCGGGGGGCTCTTTTTATTTCAGGCATCATGCTCTCCTCGCAGCGTAGGCTCGATACATCTTAATTAAGTGGACAAGGGATACTTCGAATGCTTGGTGGTTTTGAAGTCAATCAAATTTATCTGTTGATCATTCTGGCAGGAGCAGCTCTCCTGCTGTTTACCGAATGGGTGCGGATCGATATTACCGCGATCCTCGTAATTGTGGCTCTCGGCATGACGGGCGTACTGGGGCCAGAAGGAGCCCTCTCCGGTTTCAGCAGCGAGCCGGCGATCATCCTTGCCGCGATGTTTGTGCTCAGCGGCGCGCTGTTCCATACCGGTATGTCGGAGCGGCTGGGCAACCGCATCCGCATGCTAGCGGGCAAGAGATACGATCGCATAATTCTTGTGGTTATGCCATCGGTCGCGCTTCTCTCGGCATTCACCGGTCATGTGGCGCTGACGGCCATCATGCTCCCGATCATCCTGACCATCTCGCGTGAAAGTGAGATTGCGCCGTCGAAGCTATTGATTCCTATGGCATTTGCTGCGTCGCTGGGAACCGCGATCGCGATCATCGGTGCTCCTGCGTTCCTGGTTGTTAATGGGCTGCTCCGGCAGGCTGGGGAAAACCCCATCGGGATCTTTGCCATTGCGCCGATTGGGCTCGCCCTTTCGGCAACCGGAGCCTTGTTCTTCCTTCTCGCCGGCCGGTTCCTGCTCCCCAATCGAAAAGGCGATGACGGCTCGGTCGATCATTTCCGCCTTGAAGGGTATTACACCGAGCTGGTGCTTCTGCCCGATTCTCCGCTGCTCGGTAAGACCATTCAGGAGCTGGAGGATAAGCAGCCTGTCGATTTTAAAGTATCTGCCTGGTATCGCAACGGCCGCCCGCGCAACAAGCCCTATGGAACCAAGAAGACTCAGGCTGGAGATGTGCTGGTCATCCGCACCAGTCCGGACAAATTGGCGACGATCGAAAAAGAACGAGGCATTGCCCTGCAGCCTCTGGAAAAATACAGAGAAACCCTCCCCTCCACAGGAGACGGTGAAAACGGGAAAGAAGACCTTTCAACGCGGCTGGTACAGTCGGTGGTCGCGCCGCGGTCTGAGCTGATCGGCAAAACGATTGGAAGGGTGAATTTCCTGGAAAACTACGGTGTAGTGATCGTGGGTGTCTGGCGGCGCAAGGGCTGGCTGCGCACGGAGCTTTCGCGCGTCAAGCTGCGCGAGGGTGACGTGCTGGTGATGACCGGCGAAACCGAAGCGATCCGGCGTATTTCGGAGGATCGCTCCTTCTTGATGCTCATGCCCTTCCGCGGGCAGCCCAAGCCGCTGCACAAAGCCCGCCTGGCAGGCGTGATCATGGTCATCGCCATTGCCCTGGCGGCGCTCAGCGTGATTCCGATCGAGATCGCGTTCTTAGCCGGAGCTGTCGTGATGATCCTGAGCGGCTGCATCTCCACCAATCAAGCCTATCAGTCCATCGATACCCGTATTTACGTGTTCATCGCCGGTGCGATCCCTCTGGGCTTAGCCATGCAAGAGACCGGCACGGCAGACCTGCTGGCAGGCTGGCTGCAGGGACTTGTCGCCGGCTGGGGCATCCATTGGATTCTGCTAGTGCTGTTCCTGGTCACCGGTCTCGTCACGCAGCTGATGTCGGACGCAGGGACCACGGCTCTCTTTGGCCCGATTGCCCTGGCTCTCGCCCAGGGTTTGGGCTTGCGGCCCGAGCCGTTTGTGGTGACGGTGGCAATGGCAGCTGTGACTTCTTTCTTCACCCCCATCGGGCATCATGGGAACTTGTTGATTTACGGGCCCGGCCGGTACCAGTTTACAGACTTCGTCCGCGTGGGCGTGCCGCTCACATTGATCATCGCGGTGATCGTCTCGTTCATGGCGCCAGTATTGTGGCCCGGTTGATGAGGGAAGTTACCTGAGCATCCCCCGCGGGAGACCGGTGTTGAGTGTAAAAGAACTTCATGGAAAGTGACGGAGAATAAGGTATGCTCAA
>DATHTH010000386.1:0-33647 GCA_035463495.1 Anaerolineales bacterium
TATTTCAATCAACTGGTTGTCTTTGATGTCGAGACTCAGACCCTGCTCGCCGGTTACCCGACTGACTCTACGTTTGAAATCACGCAGCAGGAAGAAGAAGGACTATCGCTTGCGCGGGAAGGTGTGCCGAACCAGATCTACACTGTGCCACCGGCGGGAGAAAACGAAGCAGCCGGCGTATCCTTCATCGCTGCCATCCCCGGCATGGACCGGGTGCTGATCGGCCGCACGTATCTGAATCTCAACCCATATAGCCGTTCTCTCATTAGCAACCTGGACAGCCTGGTGTCGGTAAACGGCGCCGGGATGCTGATCGCTGATGGTGTGATTGTCTACCACTCGCAATCTGCCCAGAATTGGACCACCTACGAGGGACAGCGCAGCGACCAGCCGGCTTTCTTCGATGAGACCGCTTCGCTTGGGACACGCGAGCTGGTCTATTACCAGCCGGTGCCGGGCCATCCCTGGGCTGTGGTACTGACCATTCCCGCTCAGGAGGCGCAGCAGCTTGCTATCAACATCGCCCTGCCGATCTCGCTGATGATCGTGCTGCTGGGCTTGATTGCCCTGGTCTCGCTGCGCGTGAACCTGCGCACCGTCACGGGGTCGCTGCAAAACCTGGCAGCCGAGACGAAATATCTATCATCAGGCCAGCTCGACCGTCCATTGGATGTGGATGGCGATGACGAAGTCAGCGAGCTGCGCCGAGCCTTCGAGCAAATGCGCGTCAGCCTACAGGCGCGGCTGCAGGATCTAAACCGCCTGCTGATCGCCAGCCAGGGTGTGGCGTCCAGCCTGACACTCGGCGATGCCCTGCGCCCTGTGCTTGAGGCGGTGGTTGCCAACGGAGCCAGCTCGGCGCGCATAATCCTGCTGCGGGAAATGTTGCCCACGCCGGTTGAAACGCAGATGAAATTTGCAGATGGGCTCGAGCAAGATGTATATATGCACCTCGACCAGCAATTGCTTGCCCTCGCCGAGCAGCAGGAACGCATCGTCATGGCAGTGCTGACTCGTACCCGCGGCCTGGTGCTGGATCCCAATCTGCCCCATCCCGAATCGCTCATCGCCCTGGCTCTCAGGCATGAGAACCGTTACTACGGCGTGTTGTGGGCAGCATATAACCGGCAGCGCATTTTCACCGATGCAGACATCCGCTTCATCAGCACCCTGGCAAGCCAGGCGTCGCTGGCGGTTGCCAACATTCGTCTGTTCCTCACCGTCGAGCTGAGCCGCCGCCAGCTCGAGGCGATCCTCAATTCCACACCTGACCCCGTCCTGGTCACAGATGCTGCAAACCGCCTGATCCTGGCGAATCCTGCGGCAGAGGCGCTCTTCGGCGTGACAATCCGGCGCGAGGAACGACCCGATTTCGAAAAGACCATCCAGGTCCATGGACTGCGAGATGTCATTCAGGCATCCGCCACGGAGCGGCGTTCGGCTGAGATCACCACGCCTGATGGCAAGACCTATCTTGCGATGGCATCCCCCATGACCGCCGAGGGCAAGACCGTCGGACGCGTGTGCATCTTGCGCGATGTCACCCAGCTCAAGGAGATTGATACTCTCAAGTCTGATTTTGTGTCCACCGTTAGCCACGATCTGCGTTCCCCGCTGACATTGATGCGCGGCTACGCGACCATGCTCGAGATGGCGGGTGAGCTGAACGAGCAGCAGAAAGGCTATACTCGGATGATCGTACAGGGCGTGGATAACATGTCGAAGCTGGTCAACAACCTGCTCGATCTTGGCAGGATCGATTTTGGCGTAGGCTTGCAGGTGGAAAGCATCCCGGTGCTCGATATTCTTGAGCGCGTCACCAGCTCTCTGCAGATGCAGGCAAAGCAGAAACAGATCTCATTGGGCGTGGAGCTTCCCAGGGACCTGCCGCATGCCATCGAAGCCGACAAGGCTTTGCTACAGCAGGCACTTTATAACCTGGTGGAGAATGCTCTCAAGTACACGCCCGAGGGCGCTGCAGTGACCATTCACATCCAGACCGATCCGGCTGCGTTGATCTTTGCCGTGGAGGATAGCGGTATCGGGATCCCGACAGCCGACCTGCCGCGCCTGTTCGAGAAGTTCTACCGCGGCACAAACCGCGAAGCGTTGGCAAAGCGCGGCACCGGCCTGGGGCTGGCGATTGTTAAGTCTATTGCCGAGCGCCATGGCGGCAAGGTTTGGGTGGAGAGTGATGTGGGCAAGGGGAGCACATTCTACTTGCTGGTGCCCCTTGTTCAGCCAAGGGTTTCACATCGAGTTCAGTAAAACTCGCCTTACCCACTACTATCTAATTTCAGACTGCTGTTATACTTCATGTCGCTCCCACAATGACGACATTTCTTCAGCTTGCCCTTCTGCTCTCTATTATCTTGCTTTCTGCCAAACTGGCGGGATATCTGAGTGTCCGCCTGGGACAACCCTCTGTGCTAGGAGAGCTGCTCGTTGGCATTCTGCTGGGACCCTCCGTCATTGATTTGCTTCATTTGCCTTTCATCGACGAAGCACTTGCAGAAACCATCGCAGAGCTGGGCGAGCTAGGGGTTCTGCTGTTGATGTTTATCGCTGGACTGGAATTGCATCTGAACGAGCTGACTCGCAACACGCGTGTGGCAGCCTATGGGGGCTTTCTGGGGGTACTGGTGCCTACCGTTTTGGGATGGGCGGGAGGCAGGCTCTTCGGCCTGGAGCCGGACACTGCCTTCTTTCTTGGTCTGATCCTGGGAGCCACGAGCGTGAGTATCTCTGCCCAGACATTGATGGAGCTCAACGTCCTTCGTAGTCGCGTGGGTCTGAGCCTGCTGGGTGCGGCGGTATTCGACGATGTTCTGGTTATTTTATTTTTATCGATCTTTCTTGCGGTCAATTCGGGCAGCGGCGACCTGGGTGGAGTTCTGTGGATCCTGGCGAGAATGACCGCCTTCCTGGCTCTCTCCATTGCGTTTGGATGGTGGGTCTTACCATGGCTGATGCGCCGGGTCGCGAACCTCCGGATCAGTCAGGGAGTGCTGACGCTGGCTCTGGTCGTCATGCTTGTCTACGGCCTGGCAGCCGAGCTCGTAGGCGGGATGGCAGCGATCACAGGCGCCTTTATTGCCGGACTCATGGTGGCGCGCAGCGGTGAACGGGATCGCGTGGAAAATGGTATGCATGCACTGGCGTACAGCCTGTTCGTGCCGATCTTTTTCATCAATATCGGGCTGTCTGTCAATGCCCGTGATCTGCAGCCGAGTATGCTGCTTTTCACCCTGGTCATTACGCTCATGGCAATCATTGGTAAATGGCTCGGCGCGGGTCTCGGTGCCCGGTTGGGCGGATTGAGCACTCGCGAGTCCGTGCAGTTAGGTGCAGGCATGGTCTCCCGCGGCGAAGTGGGCTTGATCGTTGCCAGTGTCGGGATCAGTCAAGGCCTGGTTGGTTCGGATATCTTTTCAGCAGTGGTTGCGATGGTGTTGGTCACAACCCTCGTAACACCGCCGATCCTGCGTAGTCTGTTCGTGCAGGAAAAGCAAAAAACATCGAAAACACTCTCCGCAGCGGAACAGATCGATTCCACAACTGAGGAGGCAACCTGATGTACCTGATTGTTCTTGTAATCAACGATCCCGACCGGCTTGAAGAGTTATTGATTGCCTGGGAAGAGGCAGGTATTTTAAGTGCCACGGTCCTGTTCAGCACCGGTATGGGACGCATCCGCCAGCTTAAGGGATGGCGCGATGATATGCCTCTAATTCCCTCCCTTCGCGATTTCTATGAAGCCCCTGAGAATCTGAATCGCACCATCTTTGCCACGGCCAATGATGATGCCCAAGTGGATGCGATTGTCGCTGCTACGCAGAGGGTCGTTGGCAATCTGGATGACGCTCAGACCGGTTTTCTGCTCGTTCTTCCCGTGGCACGGGCATATGGAGCAAATAAGAAGAAGCAGTCCTGAGGTTTCCTGCAGCGTCAGCTATCAGGCTGACGCCAGACCTCACCCAGCCAGTCGAACATAGTGTGGTTGGGCAGGGCAGGGTTGTCCACCTGACAATGCGCCTCGCCGCCCTGTTCCCGGTAAAGATGGCCAATTTCTTCTGCGAGTAGGGGGATTGATCAAAGATTCACGCACGATCTCCAGGGTCACAGGAGCTTTGCCATCTGCCAGGACCAGCCGCCCACGGTCAGGTTGCGCCCTTGGAAGCAGAACACCGCCAGGGCAAACGATACCAATCCAACGGTTATCAACACCAATATATCGCCCGTCTGTTGCCCCTCCATCACTGCCTGGCTGGATGCATCCAGATAGGTGAACAGGAAGAACGGCACGAACGGCTCCAGGGCGGTGGTGGAGTTGGCGAGATTGTTGCCGAAATAACTGACGACGAGCACGACCGCTGAGATCGTCCCTGCGATGCGGCGGCTGGGAGCAAACGCCCCCAGAAACAAGCCGATCATCCCGACCGCAAAGACCAGCGGGTAGGCGGACATAACGGCGTTGAACAGATCTATCGCCGCGAGGTTCGATTCGATCTGGCTCTCGATAGATTGGAAGACGAACACCGACACCACCGCGACCACCAGGAACATAATAACCGACGAGATCGCCAACGCCATCGCCTTGGCGGTGACGATCTGCCAGCGCGGCAGGGGCAGGGTCACGATCATTTCCAAACGCCCATCCTGCTCTTCGCCCGCCAGTGTACCTGTGCCGTTGATAATGGCGTAAATGGAGGCGATGAGCGGCATAAATACGATCAGAATGGAACCCACCCAATCGGGGAATGTGCCCAGGCTCATCCCCATTGCCTTATAGAGCTCCAGGTCCGCCAGGCCTGCCATTTGTTCGGCAACGGAGGGATAGATGCCAATGTAAACGAGCGGGAAAAAGCACAAGCCCAGGCTCCAGCCGAGGATGGCGTTGCGGCGGAATTTCAGTTCCTGCCACAGTAATCTAAGCATGTTTGCCTCCGTTGCCCCTGCCGTAGAAAGCCAGGAAAATCTCTTCCAGACTCATGGTTTGTGTTTCGATGTCCTGAATGCTGTGTCGGGCGGCGCGCTCTAAAACCTGCGGCAGGTTTGCGCGGACTTCCAGTGTGATCCTTTGCTCTTTGCGGGCGATCTCGGTCACGCCTTCTAGGTTGAATGCATCGGCAGGAGGAAGGTCGGCGAAACTCAGGGTCAGCCGTTTGAGGTGCGCGGCGATCAACTCCTCCACGCGCTGGGTGGCGATCAGTTCACCCTCTCGAATGATGCCCACCCGGTCGCAGACCGCCTGCACTTCAGACAGGATGTGAGAGGAGAAGAAGACCGTCCGACCGTCTGCCTTGACCTCACGCACCAGATCCATCACGGTCTGTTGCACCAGCGGATCGAGCCCGCTGGTGGGTTCGTCCAGGATTAACAGGTCGGGCTTGCTCATAAATGCCGCCACGATGCCGACCTTCTGCTTGTTGCCGCGTGAGAAATTCCTGATCTTGCGGCTGACGTCCAGGTCGAGTTGTTTCGCCAGGTCGCGCCAGTAGCCTTTGGCACCGCTTGCCCCGCGCAGGTACTCGTACATCTTGAAGAATTCTTCCGCTCGCATGTCCTTGTACAGAGCCAGTTCCCCGGGCAGATATCCGACACGCTTACGTAGCTCAACACCCTGCGTGCGGCTGTCCATGCCGAAGATCGAGGCGCGCCCCGCGCTGGGACGGATGACGTCCAGCAGCACGCGCTGGGTCGTTGTCTTGCCTGCGCCGTTCGGACCCAGAAAGCCAAATGCCTCCCCTCTCTCTACATCCAGGTTGACCTTCTTTATCCCGCGATATTTCCCGTAGTAGACGGTCAGGTCGTGGGTTTCGATGATTCTTTCGCTCATGTTCGCTCCAATGCTATTTCAAAACTTCATCCAGCCAATCGAACATCGTGCTATTAGGCAGCGCCAGGTTGTCCACCTGGCAGTGCGCCTCGCCGCCCTGCTCCCGGGTAAAGATGACCATCTTCTTTTTCGGATTGGGCAGTTGCTCGAAGCATTCCCGCACAATCTGAAGAGTCACGGGCGCTTCGCCTTCACCTGCTATTACAAGCGCCGGACATCGGATTTGTTTAACGTCCACTTTTCCATTCGTGAGGTAGTCCCACGCTTTACCAAAACGTGCGGCGATGTCCTTGGGGTTGAAGCTGATCTTCAAGCCAAACCGCCAGACGATCTGGTCAAAGGCTGTGCGGCTGACGGGGTCGTGCCGGTTGTGTCCTTTCTGCTGGGCAAGCACGGAGCGGAAAACGTCCGGCATGGGCGGGTTAGCGATCATCGCCCGGATGCGAGTGTCGAAGCGCGCCGCTTTGAAGGCGATGTGTCCGCCCCAGCTAAAGCCAAACAGGGCAAGCCGCTCTGGGTCTACTTCAGACCGCGCCAGGGCATAATCCACCAGCGCGCGAGCGGTGTCCTCCATGCGTGCTCCGAAGTGCAGGCCTTTGTCGGGGTTCATGCCCTGGCCGGCGAGGTCAGCCGTGATCACGTTGTAGCCCCGCTCCGCGCCCGACTGCCCGATCATGAAGTAACAGTCCTCCCCCCAGGTCTCCACGCCGCCCACGACGACCAGGGTGGGGCGCGGCGTTTTGCTGGCGTCCACTTTCCAGAAGTAGCCTGGCAACGTCTGTCCCTGGAACTGGACGTCGATGGCTTCGATGACGGGATCGAAAAGCTCTGCAGCTTTGCGGAAGCAGGTTTGCATGTTCTGCCAGTTCTGGTAAAAATCGGGGTGCTTGTGCCCCATGATGAAGAGCGGACCACGGTGATAGGTAGAGGCGCGCAGGAAGAGCCTGCGGGCGGCTTCTGTATCCCCTCGCCCGAGTGCCTCTTCTGCCTGCGCCTCGATGCGTTGCGCGAGGGCTGGCCATTCCATGTGCCAGGCTTGTATGTCGGCGTTGGGTATTTTTTTGGCGGTTTCCAGTAATTCGGTGCGGTCACTGCCGTCGTAGATCTCGCGCCCCATCATCCAGGACAGATAAAAGTCCATGTCCTTGTGATCGAAGTGGATTTTTTTCGAGCTGCGCTGGGCGAATCCAGTTTGTTGATTGGTCATGGTTGTCACCTAGGAGGTAAACAGTGTGCACAAGTAGACAAGTACATATCGCAGTAGGCAACTGTATACCTGTGCACGTGATTACTTGCCTATCTCCATAGTAAATACGCTCCACCAAGAATGGTGGCAACGCCGACGATCGTGAAGAAAATTACCGTTCCACGCTCCGAGAGCAGCTGCACAAAACCCTGGATCTTGCCCATGTTCCAGATGGGTCCCGGCTTGGCGTAGGCTACAAACAGTGTGAAGAGGCCATAGAGGATCAATACCATAGCGATAATCGTAAGTGTGTCCATCTCTTTTCCTTTTTGTGTTGTTATTGATGCAGCACCCGGTAAAATCTGCGGGCGAAGAAAGCAGTAACAAGGGACTGGTAAATAACTGCGACGATCAAATACAGCCAGACATTTGTCGCTCCGGCGTGTAATAACCAGTACACTTTCATGGGCCAGTAGGTGGGGAAGATCCCAAATGCCAGCTCCCAGCCGGGGGACGCAAAATAGGCAATGACAGGGGCGAAGAGCACGATGCCGGTTAGTTTCATCAGGGCGAATCCCTGCACTTTGTTCTGGGCAATAGATGCAATATAGAGCGCAAGCATGGGTGCCATAGGCGCGGCGGCGAGCGCAGAGATCAACACCGTCCGCGCGTCGAAAGGCGTCAGGTTTGCCAGCGGGAAGATGACGAACATCAGCAGGACGGTCAATATGACCGGGACCGCGATCCGGTACAGAACGTAGCTGTGCAGCGGCAGCGGAGTCACCTGGAGGGCAGTCAGCGTGCGGTCATCTTTCTCGTCCAGCAAAAGGAAGCCAATCACCACGCCGAAGATCATCGGGCACATGCCTATGAAAAAGTATGCCAGCAGCACGGGATAGTATTCGGTGAGGTTGAACCCGTACTGCTCCACGAGGCGTGCAGTCAGAGCGGGCACACCCCACCGCATCAGCAGAGCCATCATGATCGGGATGAAAACCATCCACGATACCATACTATCGCGACGCACGTTTCGAATGTCGATCGGGCCGAGCGCGCGCAAGATTGTACCGACGTTCATTTTGCTCTCACTCCTTCCTTAATCACTACAAAGCGATGGAAAGCGCGCAGGCTAGCCGCCAGTGCGATCCCGGTCCAGAGCAGAGAATACCCAACTCCATAGGCGATCTGCCACCCGGGCAGAGATATAAAGGCGGAACGGATCAGGATCAAAATCCCCTGTAATGGATGTAAGAACATGACCCAGTGCCGCCAGATGTCAAAATAGTATAGTAATGGCAGCGAAAAGCCCATTGTCCAGAGCACCGATGGCAGCAGGAATTCACTGATCGAGTCATAACGTGCGACCACGAAAAAACCGTACAGCGCCAGCATGGCAATGTACAGGACGATGCTCGTCACAAGCAAGAACCAGTTGAACTGCACGCCCTGCACGATCACGATGATCGTCAGAGTCTCGAACAATGATAGCAGTCCCAGTGTGAGCACTTTCGAGGTCAGAATCTCCCACGGGCGCAGCGGGGTGACAATCTGGGCCTCCAGCGTGCCTTCTCCTTTCTCCAGGAGGACGATGCCAGCCATGAAATAAAAGGCATTGATTGTCAGATTGGCGGTGATGATGGCAGGCCACCAGTATCCCAAGTCCACGCCGGATACCTGTTTAAGCAGCAGGATGAAGAATACGGCTGTGAAGGCTGAGACGAAGTAAAAGCCGTTGCGGTACTGCAGTTGCATATCCCAGCGCGCGGCGGAAAAGAGGCGGTTCACTCGAGCCTCCGTCCGGTGATCTGGATGAAGATGTTTTCGAGTGTTGCCTCCTGCGTATGCAGGGTGCGGACGCTCCCATCCCGCAGCATCTTCAGGAACGTATCATTCTCCGCCAGACCCGCCAGCGGAAAATCACACTGCTCATCTTTGCCGTTCACGCTGAATTCTACGCGCAGCTCGGGTTTGCCGTAGCGTAGTTTCAGCTCGCGGGGCGAATCGATCAGATTAATCTCACCATCTACGATGAATGCAATACGGTCGCACAGCTCATCGGCGATGTTCATATCGTGCGTGGTCAGGAAGACCGTCCTCCCGTCTTGTTTTTGAGCCTTGATCAGATCCTTGATCTTGCGCGCATTGACCGGGTCAAGACCTGCGGTGGGCTCATCCAGGAACAGCAGGCGCGGGTTATTTACCAGCGCGCGTGCCACGCTCAGACGGTTTTTCATCCCTTTTGAAAACTGCGAAACCAGCATATTGCCGTCCGCCGCCAAACCGACCATGTCAAGCAAGGCTTCAGGGGCTACCACAGGTCCCTGGTAAAGGGCGCCGAAATAACGTAGATTTTCCAGGGCGGTCAGCTTAGTATAGTGGTTCGGCAGCTCAAAGCTCACCCCGATCTGCTCGAAGTATTCATAGCCCCATGCGCGCAGATCGCGGTTGAAGACCTGTACCGAGCCCTCGAACCCCTGCAAAAGTCGAAAAAGGATTTTCTGAGTGGTGGATTTTCCCGCGCCGCTCGGACCAAGAAATCCGAAAATTTCTCCAGGCTCTACGGCAAAGCTCAGGTTTTTGATCGCAGGTGAACTGGTGCTCGTATAGGTAAAAGTCAGAGTATCGACGCGAATCATGTTTTCCTTCCAGACCCCGCTGTGGTCGGCGGCAGTGGGGATAAATGTGACTAGCAGGTCATATGACCAGCAGGTCACATTATAGACCAAATTTCCCCGGTGTCAAGATATCTCAGAACTATGCAAGGCTTGGGACAGCTATCTGCCTTTGATCTTTCTCCACCCAAACCCGATCATAAAAAATAGAGTCGCGGTCAGCACGATGGCGGCCCCCGAGGCGATGCTAAGGTAATACGAAAGATACAGGCCAATGACTCCCGAAAGCGAGGCAAGGACTGCGGCGAGCCCCATCATGCGCGGTAGCCGCTGCGTGAGCAGATAGGCTGTCGCGGCGGGAGTGACAAGCATAGCAACCATCAATGCGACGCCCACGGTTTGCAGCGAGACCGCCACCGTTACGGCAATCAGGGTTAGCAGAAGATTGTTGAGAAAGCCGACCGGCAATCTCAGGGTGGCTGCCAGGATGGGGTCAAAGGATAGAGTCAGGAATTCCTTATAAAAGCTGAAAATACCAAGCAGGACCAGCCCGCCGAAGATCAGGATCAACCACAGGCTCTGAGGAGAGACGCTGAGCACATCGCCAAAAAGGAAGTGGCTCAAATCCACGGCATAACTGCGCACCGTCGAGATCAGGGCGATGCCCAGAGCGAACATCCCGGCGAAGATAATGCCAATGGCCGTATCTTCCTTGATCTCGGAGTTTTTGCTGATCGCCCCTATTCCCAACGCGGCAACGACGGATGTTCCCAGCGCCCACCAGAAGATCGGCTCGCGTGCTCCACCGGTGATGAGGTAGCCGAGCGCGATTCCCGGAAGGATGGTATGCGCCAGCGCGTCTCCGAAGAATGCCATGCCGCGCAGCACAACATAGGTGCCCACCACCGCGCATAGCACACCGACCAGCACGGCGGCAATCATGCCGCGTTGCATGAATTCATATTGGAGAGGCTCAAGGAGAAAAGACATGTATTACTCTGGCGGGCAACAGTCGTCCACCAGCATGGTCCCCTCGGGCTCGATTTTCAGCCGGCCCCCATACGCCTGCAAGAGATAATTAGTACGTAAAACGTTCCCGGGTTCGTCGAAAGCGATCATGCGATGATTGAGCAGCATGATCCGGTCGAAGTGACGGGCCGCCTGGTCCAGGTCATGCGTGGCAACCATCACGGTGACGTTTTGATCTTGCAGCGTATCGAGTAATTTGAGCAGGCCCTCCTGGGATGGCGTGTCCAGTCCGCTGAGTGGCTCATCCATGAGCATCAGCTCGGCTTCCTGAGCGAGCGCCCGGGCGATGAACATTCGCTGTTGCTGTCCGCCTGAGAGCTGGCCGATCTGGCGCGTTGCGAGGTCTGAAAGCTCCACCGTTTCCAGCGCGTGATAGACATATTCCCAATCCTTTTTGTGGGGCCAGCTCAGCGGACCCAGCTTTGCGGAGCGTCCCATCATTACAACGTCGGCAACCGTGACGGGGAAGTTCCAGTCCACCTGGCTGCGCTGCGGGATATAGGCAATGCAGATGTGTCCACGTGGGCGCGAGCCGAAAACGTTCACTTCTCCCGCGTTAGGCTGCAGCACACCGGCGACAACCTTAAACAACGTGCTTTTTCCCGCGCCGTTCGGTCCGACCACCGCAATTCGTTCGCCCTTATGAAGGTGAAAGGTAACTCCCTCAAGGGCAACGTGACCGTTATAGCGAACGGAAAGTCCTGAAACGTCGAGGATAGGTTGGTCAGTCTGGTGATGAGAATGAGGATACATGGTGCTTCCGTACAGCAGAATATACTTTTTTGGTCCTATTGCAGGGCTCGCACGAGTAGAGAAACATTGTACTTCATCATCTCGATATAGGTTCCCGCGGGCGCGCCGTCCGTTAAGGACTCAAGATGGAGTCCCTCCACCACCTCCACGCCTGTCTCCGCGGAGATCTGGTTTGCCAGGCTGGTGTTTTCCACTTCGTCCAGGAAAATAGCAGGCGCGCCGGACGATCTGATCGCTTCGATGGTTGCGGCAACCTCTCGGGCGGAGGCGCTCGTATCCGAGCTGGTACCTGGCAGGATAGTTTTCACCACCCTGAAGCCGTAGCGCTCGGCGAAATATCCCAGCGCCTCGTGATTGGTCACCAGCAAGCGTCGTTCGGCAGGTATACGTTCGACCTGTTCTCTGATAAAGGCATCCAGTGCCTCCAGCTCAGCGATGTATACCTCGGCGTTTGCTTTATACGTCTCCGCTCCCTCGGGGTCCGCTGTGCTTAATCCGTCGCGGATATTCTCGACGTAGGTGATGACGAGGATCGGGTCCAGCCACATGTGTGGATCGCCCGCTCCGTGACTGTGCTCATCTTCAGTCTCACCTTCTTCCATGTGGCCCTCGAGTCCTTTCGAGGCGGTGATGACAAGCCTTTCCCCACCGGCATTTTCCAGCAACGATTCAATAAAGTGTTCATATTCGAGTCCGTTCAAGATCAATACGGTGCTTTCCGAGATCCTCACTACATCGGATGGTGTTGCCTCGTACGCGTGCGGATCCGCGCCGACCGGGAGTAGGGAGTCCACTTGTACGCGGTCGCCTGCCACATTCTGGGCAATGTCTGCCAGGAAAGATGCGGAGGCGAGCACATTCAAAGTGTTGCCCTCGCTTTGAGGGGGAACGCCACATGAAGTCAACGCAAACGCGGTGAGGACTCCTAGAGCAATAACGCTATTGAAAATCTTTTTCATTAAGAACTCCTAAAATTTATCCCTCGCCGGAGACGAGGGACAGACAAGAATTAAATTAGTTAACGCGACAGTTCTCGCAGAGACCCAACAACTGAAGCCAGTGTTCCTGGATCTGATAACCTGTCTTCCTCGAGATCGCAGCAATCAGGGAATCGAGATCATCGCCTTCAAAGAATTTGACCTCTCCACAATTCTGGCACAACAATAGATGCTGATGGGTGCGGCTTGCTGCAATAAATGCCTGGCATCCCTGTGGCTGGTGCACGCGCTGGATGAGGTGAAGCTCCTCCAGCTTCTCCAGCGTGCGGTACACGGTCACCAGACCCAGAGCCGGGTTTTGCTCGCGCGCAAGATCGAAGACTTGCAAGGGGGTGAGAGCGCGGTCCGTCGAGGCGATTGTCTTAACGACGGCGCGCCGCGCTTCTGTCAGGCGATATCCATTTTCCTGTAATTGATCCAGCCAGGTTTGTGCGATCATACAATCTTTCTGAAATTGAAAACCATTTTCATTATTGTATGGTAAAGAAAAGCAGGCGTCAAGGCACAGCCTTGCCCTGCTGTGGTGAGATCGTCTTCTCTAGCTTTGCCAGACCAGGGTGTGATACGTGACGGAAGCGGCAACCAGCAAGGTAATTGCAAATCCTGTGAGTTTCAAAACAGGTTTTCGATGCTCAAGTGGTTTGCCTACCTGATCGGCATTCAGCTTTGCTCCAATTGCCGCCGTGGCAGGGATCGTAGCACAGATTACACACATAACTACTCCTTATTCGTTATCCAGATCGGCGCTTTCACCGGGCAACACTTCCTTCTTGAGCAGGAAGTAGGCGCCCGTAAAGTGGTCGTCGATGCTGCCGACCAGCAGGGCTCTGCGACTGGGCAGCATTTCAATCACCTCCCAGCCTTCGAATCCATGCTCCTCGAGTGCAGGGAGACTGAACCCCTTTCCAAGCGGGTCGTTGCCCATGAGCGCTCCCGACGGAAGATAGACCATTTTATAGCGAAAGACCTTACCGCCCCCCTGCAAGCGCTTCCTGGCAGAGTCCACCCGGACGCGGCGTTCACGGAGGCGCTCGGCTTCGATGTTCGCTCTCATTTTCGCCAGCTCCGGAGAGTCAAAGATTTCTTGGGCTGTCTCGCGCATTGAATCATCCTCGCTCATCATCGCGCTGAGGAGGAACTCATAGCCGCGACGATCCCCGAGCAAAATAAGTCCTTCGGCTGCATCGAGCTGAGTTATCCAGTCATCATCCTCGGTCATCAGCTCAAAGAGCGTATCGACGTCGCGCATCCTGATGAGTTCGTTGATCTGGGAAGCCATAGATCTCCTCCAAAAGAAATCTGGCAGGAATTGTATCATCTTGCATCCGGGTGTTTGGGAGAGCATCCCCGGCTGTTCGAAAGTATCAAAAGGTTACACCTGCTGGCAGCACCGAGAATATCGGGTATGATTTATAAACAGGCTGCGGGTCAAAAATGCTTAAGACAATGCTAAGACGGTTTCGTGTTGATCTGGGGGAGGCGGAAGCTGACTATCGTGTTTTCTACCTGAGGGATGATATTACACAGAGCATCCTTTATATCTTCATTGCCAGCCTGGGTGTATTAAGCATGATCCGGGTGGATATGCTCATTTTCAGAGACCAGCCCGACGTGCGGACGTGGCTGATGGTCTCACGGGCTGGGTTTGTATTGATCTCTCTTCTGGTGATGGTTGTGCTCTGGAGGACGCGACAGCCGAACCGGTATGACCGCGTGATCCTTGGATGGCTGTCCTTCACGGTTTTATTTCTTCTTTTCTCCAACCTCACGCGCCCTTCTGATTTCCCGACTGCGATTTTCGATGTGATGGTGACCTTTGCGATCTACATTTTTTCTCCCCTCAGAATTCTTTATAGCGTTTTGCTCGCGTTGATTTTCTCGGCAGGCACCATTTATATTGATCATGTTTACAGAGCCGGGATCGAGGCGCCTGGTTTGAATACGATGGTTGCCACACAGCTCATTTCACACGCCCTGGGGTTGGTGGCGGGGTTAAGAATCCAAAACTACCGGCGTAAATCGTTCAAGGCTTATATGCAGGAGAAGGATGCCAGGGAGCTGGCAGCTTATCTCGCAAATATCGATCCGCTGACAAAAAGCCTCACCCGCCGGCAGTTTTTTAGCATTGCGGAAGCGGAGTTCTTACGGTATCTGCGTTATCGCAACCCATTTTCGGTGCTGGTGATCGATGCCGATCAATTTAAGAAGATCAACGATACGTATGGGCACCATACAGGCGATCTTGTTTTGCAAAACCTGTCACTGGTCATCCTGGAGCAGAAACGCGCTCAGGATACATTCGGCCGTCTGGGCGGGGAAGAATTCGGATTGGTATTACCGGAGACAACCCGGGAAAAGGCAAAAGTTGTCGCCGAGCGTATTCAAAGAGTCTGGGCGCAGTCCCCATCCACAGTCGATGACAAAATCATCCACTCGACGGTCAGCATCGGCGCGGCAGAAGCCGAACCCCAGGATCGATCCTTTGAGGATGTGCTCCGGCGGGCAGATAAGTTGATGTATAAGGCAAAGCAAGCCGGACGAAACACCGTTGTCGCAGAGTGATAACGCTCACGTCTTAGGGCTCGACCGGATACCCGCTGAGGCGCCACTCGTTCAATCCACCTCGCATGCTGGTTGCCTGCTCGAAACCAGCCTGTAAAAGAATGTCCCGTCCTTCCTGGCTGCGGTTGCCCGAACGACAGACAACGACGATCTGACGGTCGCGTGGCAGCTCGTTCAGGCGAGAGGCGAGTTGGTCTAGCGGGATCAAAGTAGTATTGGGCACGTGGTATTCGTTCCATTCCTCCACCGTACGAACATCCAGAACAAACGCGCCGCTCTGATAGAGGTTGTACGCCTCGCTCACGTTAATGGTGTCCGGCAGATTGCTATTCCCGCTGCCAAACTGCAGGATGAGGTAAACCACTAGCGCCACGATGAGCAGGACGAGGATTTGCGTGCGAGGAGTGCGGAAAGCGGAGGTAAAAACGCTGCTGCGCGGACGTTCCTGATCGCGGCGGCGATATCGCCGGCGTTCTTTGTTTCTTCTGTACATGAGTGCCTCGATGAAATTTGTGGGAGCCTAGAAGGAATTCAGGGCGCTTTCTAGATCGTGAAATATCTTAAAGAAAAGTTTTAACCCGGCGGCTTCGAGAGTCTTTTCCACCTCAGGCTGAGGATTAAGCAGCTTGACATGTTTGCGCGCATTGCTGTTATGGGTCAGGTCGGGATGCGCAAGTCTCTGAGGCGCCCCGCTATACAGCAAGGCGATCTGGTGAATGGCTGCCAGACCGGTATTACTGATGCTGGGGACCTGGCTCAGATCCAGGATCAGGTTGCGCGCCGGGTTCTGGTAAATCTCCTGAGCCCTGTCCACCACCTGAACGAAATTCGAGGCGTCGATATCGCCTTGAATGCTCATCACGGCGACCGGCTCACGTGCTTCTTGAAGCGTGACATTGATATTCATAGTTTGCTCAGCCTCAGTCTTTAACGGAAATTGAACTCCTCATAATGAATCTGGTGGTTGGGAACGCCCAGCGCAAGAAACTTTTTCTCAAAGGCTTGAATCATGGGCAGGGGACCGCACATGTATATATGATGATCTTTCACATCTCCAATAGTATTTTTGAGGATGTGCTCCAGAGTGAGAGAGCCTTCCTTCGCTGAATAGCGTACAAAGGGCCGCAGGCGTGGATTCCGGCTCGCAGCCGCCTGGATCTCGTCCACGAATAAGGCTTCCTCCGGGTGACGAACCGTATAATAAAAATCGACATCGTGAGCGAGGCTGCCATTCATATCGCGAATAAACGCGAGAAACGGCGTAACCCCGATCCCACCTGCCAACCAGATCTGTTTTTGCCCTCCCAGCTTATAGTCGAACATGCCATAGGCGCCGTCCACAATCGCGCCCATCTCCGGCCTGAGGTGATCGAATAAATAACGCGTGAAATCACCGCTGACTTTAATGGTCAGCCGCAGGACGTCCTCGTGGGGAGCGCTGGAGATGGTGAAGGGATGCGACTCGCTCAGCACACGGTCTTTGGGAAAGTGTACAAAGAGGAACTGCCCGGCGCGCTGTTTCTTAATGGGACTTTTCTGAGGACGCAGGATCACCTCCGTTGTGGCTGCATTGGGATGTCTGATGGACTCGACGTTGTAGGGCACGTACTTCTTAAAAAAGCCGCCGAAGAGCTCCGTATAAAAATAAGAAATTGTTCCAAAAATAAAGAAGAGCTGCACCCAGCTGATAGCAATGAGCGCATCGAGAGCTTTTACCGTTAACGAGTGAATGAACCCCAGGATGAAAAAGATGCCGATAAAACGATGGACCTTTTTCCAGCCATCGTATGTGCCGCCAGTGAGCCACTTGCTCAAAAATGGGATACGAGGCGCCAGGGTGACAAGCACAATCGTAACAATCCCCAGGAAGGCAATAATTGCCAGATAGTTCCCGATGCGCATGTCATCGACCGAGATCGGGACGGTTAGCAAATGCACAAACAACAGGAGAAATGCCACCGTAGATGTGCGGCGATGTGTGATGTACATCCGATCCAGGCCGCCGAAGTATGGCTCCGCCCATTTTGCGCGGGTGGACAGAAAAAGGGAAAAGGACAGCAGGACGATTACGATGGAGCCGATGATCTCTCCGGCATAGCGACGTGCAAACGTAGGGTCGCTGCCGTCGTCTACAGGTGCAAACACGAACCATACGAGCACTGTCAGGATCACCGATGCAATGATGACCAGATTACCGATATTGCGCTTCATACAGACTCCTCAACGCTTGTTTCATTGGGGAAAGCTAAAAGATTTTCTTTGTGAGGCTTATTCTGGCGTGAATCAAAAGCGATATGGGAGACCATATCGCCTGCATCTTCAAAACGAATTTACAGCTTGATCGAGATCGGTATAAATCTCAAAGACATTCCCAAAGCCCACCATATCCAGCACGCCCATCACTTCGGAGCGCGGGTTGAGCAGCTTCACATGTTTTTGCATGCCTGCTTCCGCGGAGCGACCCATGGAGCGATATGCAGACCATCCGCCCTCGGTATCTGGCATTTCTTCTCCGCGGGCAAGCAAAGCCACGCTATGCAAAGCCACGAGTCCGGCGCTGCTAATATACGTCAAGTCGCCGAGATCAAGCAGAAAATCGCGCGCACCGGCGCTGTACAGCTCCTGCGCCCTGCTGATCAATTCCTGATAGCTCTGACCGTCCAGTTGTCCATCCAGTTTCAGCACCGACACGGGAACGTTCCCCTGCGCCTGTGAGACAGAAATATTCATGGCTCGCCTCCGAAGAAATGAATGAATACATTATATACTGTCTTTTCGCTCAAGGCGCTCAAGGCGGTGAGCGATTTCCCCCAGCCAGTGCTTCCGGATGTAAGCGGGCAGACCGGCTTCCTGCACATGTTCCAGGGCAGATCGAGTCCATTTGAGGGCGGTCTTCACGTCCCGGCGCTTATGCTCGTAGTACTTTGCCATCTCGATGTGGGCATAGATGTGACCGTTTGCGGCGGCGGCTTCCCACAGCCGGAGCGCCTCATTAAAGTCGCCGCGCCGTTTTTGCAACGTGGACAGCCGCTTTACTGCCACGCCAAAGTCCGATTCTGTTAAGTCAAGCTCGAGGCCTCGCTCGAAGAGACGCGCCGCTTCCTCCCAGTGCCCGAGATCCTCGAATAGCTTTCCGAGGGCAATGAAGTCGAGCCCGTGCTGCACGCGGCCGTCGTATGGATGCTCCAGCACCTCGTTGACATGTGAGAGCAGCGCCGCCATTGCGACCACATCCATGGCGTTATGATAAAAGACGCCCGCCAGAGGCCGTGCATCGCCCGTCTTTAGATAATCGAAATACAGCCAGGGAATCTCATATCCTTCCACTTCTTCAACCGCGCGCCTCAAGCCGAGGATATGCTGCTCCAGATATTTCAAGGCGCGCGATTCGAGCCTGTCTCGCCATAATTTGCGCGCCAGGGGCAGCAGGTCCAGGTGACAATAACCCTGAAATGGAACGGGGATATGGTGCAGGCGGAAACGTGTGCTGAGTAACGGCGCGTCGAAGGCTTTACCGTTGAACGTGACCAGCGCCTCGGCCGGCGCTAAGAATTGGGCAATGGCTTCGAGCATCGCCGGCTCTTCGGCAGGATCGCGCATGAAGAACTGCCGCAGGACGAACCGATCCTCTACAAAGCGCGCGATGCCCACCATGAAGGCATACGTCCCGGTGCCGCCTGCCAGCCCCGAGGTCTCGGTATCCAGAAAAGCGAATCTCGAGAGCGGCAACTCAGCCAGACGCAGATCTCTGGCACACTCAGCCACCAGGGAGAAGGGTGAGGAGCAGCGGATAGGCGCCAGACCATGATAATGGTCTGGCGTGTATGCCTGCTCTACGATGAACACCTCCCCGCGCGGCGTGGGCAGGAACGCGCCAGCCACGACTGAATCGATCTCGTAAGGAGACGCGGACTTCGGCGGCGCGAGATTCGCCGCCCCTAATCTTACGCCGAGCGATTGGAGCCTGTCGGTGAGAGAGCGTCGTTGCAGGGAAGTCATGGGATGCCTGTAGAGCGTGATTATAATCAAAGCATCTGCCCGCACAGGTTAGAGAATCATAAAATAAAAAGTGGCGCTATTAGCGCCACTTTTCGTATGCAAACGATTTGTTAATGGCTATAAAAAGGAAGGAGTCCGGAGTATTGAGGCTTGGGGGTGGCAATCACAAACAGCCGCCCCCAGCTCAGGCTTCCAGGTCCCGCGATGCATGTCTGGAAGGTGACATGCCGGTCGCCAGTATAAACCCGCTTGAACATCTGCTCGGCGGTCAACAACTCGTTGCTGTTCAAATCTCGGAAGGAGCTATAGGGGCTGTTGGGCTGCAGGGCTTGATACTGAAGTACCTGCTTGATGACAAAGTATTCAACTTTGCCAGTGCCGTAGACCAGGCGGACTTCCTGCCCGACCACCAGCTTGGAAAAGTACCGGCCCGAAAGATCGTTATGCGCCAGCAGGCCCACACTTCCAAACTGGGCAGCCATGCCAAACTGGGTGATCTCTCCATCCTGCGAAGATACATAGGCTGCATTCCCAGCCGGCTGCTGGGTGACCGGCAGTGCCATGACATCGGGGACATATACTCCCCGTAGCACATCGGATGTGTTGTTCTGGACGGATTTGGAAAATTCCTGGAACCCGGGAATCGGCTCAGCCTTCTCCAGCGCAAGAACCGAATTGGGATGGAAGAAGAGGCAAGCCAATAAGATCAGCAGAAGGCTTGTGTTCAGTGATATTCGAGGAGCGAAAGTGTTGAGCGACATTGCATTCTCCACCTCGATAAAGGCACTCAACTTTGACCGGCGAATTTCTTGATTCGCTTTCGGTAACCTGGCTGTCCTGTCTTTGCACACGCTGTGCAAGAGGTAGACCCATGGCTTTGCGTCCCCGCCTTTCGACGGGTTTGCCTTTATCGAACGAAATGATGTAAGGTTCCAAACAATAGAGCCTGGCTTGTGCCAGGCTCGCGAAGATTTGCAGTTCTCTGTATCTTCGGTAACCTGGCTATCTTGACGCACCAACTTGCGGTGCAGTGGTAGACCCATGGCTTTGCGTCCCCGTCTTTCGACGGGTTTGCCGTTTCGGATGTTATTTGATTACATTATAGCAATAGACCGGTGATTCCTGCCTTTCACTTTAGTAATATTGGCTTACAGGATTGCAACCTGTGTTTTACTTCTTAGGCACAGCAATAACAAACAAGCGTCCCCAGCTTGGATCCCCTTTTGCTTCAATACAGGTCTGGAACACCAGGCGGCTGCCACCCACATAAATTCGATTGAACATTTCTACGGCGGAGAGGGTCTCGCTGCCCTCTACATCTCGGAACGAGCTGGATACGCTTTCCGGCTGAAATGCCTGAAACCGCAGAATCTCGGTGACAACGAAATACTCACTCCTGCCGTTCTCATACGTCAGGCGGATCTCCTGCCCTACGGCAAGCTGAAAAAAGTGCTTCCCGGCAAGAGTGTTGTGGGCAAGCAGGCCGAGGTTGCCGTATTGAGACACCATGGCGAACTGCGTTACTTCGCCCTTCCGATCAGAGACGTAATAAGGATTGCTGGCCGGCTGCTGAACGACTGGCAGGTCGAGCACGTCCTTTGCGTACACCCGGCGCAATAGGCGCGGCGCACTCTCCCGGGCGGACTCATAGGAGCCTGTGAGGCGGGGCGTGGCAATCCTTGCGTAGCCGATTGCCTGTGCAGGACGTGAGTTGAAGAAAAAAGCGGTAAGAACAAAAAGAAGGAGATGGAGTCGCAGGACAGTTCGGGTCATGGCATGTTGAGCATCGGTGAGCGTCATTGAAATTTCGATGGTGCCTAATTTTCAAATCAGCCCGAAAACTGAATTTTTATGTTAATGAACGTGCGAGATTTTATCAAAGCCGGTCCGAAATGGAGTCTTTTTTTCCATACGATTCACCTACAAAACTGCGACGGCTGAACTTTCAACTTTGTAAGGAGAGATGTCTCTCCTGGCTCAAAATTTCCCTTCTTTCGCCAGGGCTATCATGTATTTATGCTACACTTGCGCACTTAGCCATGCGCAATCAAACCTCAACGAGCCGCCTCCCCTTCTGGATGAAAATTTTATACGGCTCAGGCGACCTGGGCATCTCGAGCATGGGCATGATGCGTTCGATCTTTTATGCGATCTACCTGACGGACGTTGTCGGGCTCGACCCGCGCCTTGGCTCCTTCGGCGCACTGGCGGGGATCGTCTGGGACGCGATCAACGATCCGGTGATCGGCATTTTGAGCGACCGGCTACGCACCCGCTGGGGGCGCCGGCGGCCCTTCCTCTTATGGTTTGCCATTCCATTTGGCATCAGCTTTGTTACCCTCTGGTCAGCGCCTGCATGGGAGAGCCAGACGGATCTGCTGATCTATGTAACCCTATCCTTTATGTTGGCGGACACCTTGCAAACCCTTGTTGCCCTCCCGTTTCTTTCTCTCACCCCGGAGCTCACCCCCGACTACGACGAGCGCACCACGCTGACCAGCTTCCGCTCGTTCTTTCAGCTGGTGGGCGCCTTATCGGTTGTGGTTGCCGCACCCGCCATCGTGGATATGGTGCTTGCATCCGGCGGCTCACAACAGCAGGGATTTATGCTGGTTGGCGCAATCTTCGGCGGCATTGGCGCGATTCCCCTGCTGCTGATCGGCCTGTTCGTGCGCGAGCGATCGACCTCCGAGCAGAGGGACTCCTTCCCGTTTCGCGAGAGCCTGCGAGGTGCATGGCAGAACATTCCCTTTCGGTACGCGGTGGGTATCCACATGCTGAACTGGTCCGCCGTAGACATGGTGGCAGTGACGTTCCCGTATTTCTTGCTTTACTGGGTTGGGCGGGGAGATCTACTGGCAACTATTCCGGTTCTGGGATTTGACCTGGCGTACGAATCGGCTTTCTTCGGCACCCTCATGTCGGTCTGCATCCTGTTCATCCCCTTCTGGCTCTGGATGGCGAAGTGGCGCAACAAGCGCGAAGCCTATATGCTTGGCATGATCTTCTGGGTTGTGATCCAACTCCTGATCTTTACCATTCAGCCGGGAGAGACGGCGTACCTGCTTGTCATCGCCGCTCTGGCAGGGATTGGGGTCTCGGCGGCGTACACGCTGCCCGACTCGCTGTTTGCAGACGTGATCGAGTGGGATGAGCTGCGCACACGCCGCAGGCAGGAAGGTATCTTTTACGGGATCCGGACCCTGATCCGTAAATTAACCGGCGCGTTGGTCATATTTATCACGCTGCAGCTGCTTGGATGGTCCGGGTATACCTCTCCCCCGGAGGGGACGCTCCAGTTCATGCAAAACGACGCAGCGCTGCAAATGATCCGTTTGCTCGTCTCGCCGATCGGGGCGGTGATCGTCTCCGGGACGATTCTCCTGGCATGGTTATTCCCGCTCTCGCGCGAGCAGTATGAACGGATCCAAAAGCTGTTACAACAGCGTAGGGGACGCATCTCAGGATAGAAGAGCGTGCTCAGCTCTTAGAAACGATCCGATCTTTTTAAAGGGTAAACCACAGCACGGCTCCCAAGCCGCATAAGAACAGATCGAGGATCACAAGGATGATCCAGAACCACCTGATGTGACCAGGCACGCCGCGCTCGAGCAGCGCTTCAGATGGATTTTCGGGATTGTAGTAGACCATGACCTGCGCGCCGACCGGATAGCGCGCCACCACCTTTTGGGCTCCGGAGCCGCCCACGTCCATACCTGGCATGATCTTTTGAGACTGGTAAGGACGTCCCATCACCTGATAGCTATAGCGTACAAGTGGATAGCTCGTTCGTCCACCGTCGCTGTTGGAGCGCATCTGAATCCTCGACTCTTCTACAGTCCCCAGCGTAGACGGCCATGCGCCGGCGGCTGCCACCTTCCTGCGGGTAAACAAAATGATGCCAAGAAAAATGGCATCAAAAATAACGAGAGAACCACAAATAGACAAAAGGACAATGATCTTTTCCGTGTTCATTTCATCTCCACTATGGGTAAGATTATTTACCGGCTATATCTGCCTGCTTATTCATCTCCCTCTTCTGTGATTGCGCCGGGCTGCTCCACTTTAAGGACATCGCCGTGCATATTGATGATGATCTTGAAGCCCATCATCCCCAGATAGGCGCGCATATCCTCGGACATACCCATCTGTAAAAGCTGATCGAACTGCTTGTCTATGTTTTTTAGCTGCTGCTGGATCGCCGCCTTGCTGAAGACATCCTCCTGTCCTAGCATTTTGGCAGCCTGTTCAGAGAGCAGGTCCTCGCTGCCCTTCATCATCTCCGCCAGTTGATCGAGGACCTGCCGATCCACCTGTTCCGAGGGGATATGGCGGCGGAACCCGGCGTCATTCACCACATACATGGGCTCACTGCCGACGAAGGCTGACTCGGCGAGATTACCAAATTCGTCCAGGACGAGACCGGCAAACAGGGGTTGGCGCGGCATCAGCTACTCTGTTTGCCTTCCACGGCGGCAAGCAAAATTCCCGCGGCGATGCCGACGCGGCGATCGAGCTGCCGGGCAGTATCCATGCTGAAATCCAGGTTGAGCTCATAGCGGAAGGGATTGAAGTTCTGCCGAAGATCGGCAACACGCGTCCCGCCGACGGTCAGATCGTAATTCTGAGGCAGCCAGGTCCCAAGCAGCAAACGGCGTAGCAACGCCAGCCCCACGCTGTCCTCGAACAACTGACCGATGACATTATCGCTGGCGTCCAGCACTTCCCATTCATCCCGCAGCAGAGAGCGCAATCCTTTGCGGCGCAGCACGCCAACTTTTTGATTGAGAGCCGTGTCCACAACATCATACGCCGCAGAAAAGTCCATAAACTGGCGCGCCTTGATGCTCAACACTTCCTGTGATTTGCTCTCATCGGAATAGACACGGATATCCTCGCGCAGGCGGAACATCTTCTGCTCGCTGAACATGACCATCCTGCCAGCCGGGTCGTAGAAACGGAATTTGCCTGTTAAGGCGATCGCCTGGCGACGGAGCAAATACGTTGGAAATTGAAAAATAGCATTCATGGCATTCTCCTCTTTAAGTTAAAGTCACTGCTATGACGGATGGCTGAAGCCATCACTACAGGTCAGAATATCTGGATGAGCGTCCCTTCGCCGGGCAGATGGATGTAGTCCGTATCTGCCGGGACGTTGGGCATGCTCCAGCGATAGAGGAATTTGGCTGCCTCCGAAGGCAGGTTCACACAACCGTGGCTGCGCGGCTGTCCATAATCGTTGTGCCAGTAGGCGCCATGGAAGGCGTTGCCCGCACCGGTAAAGAAGGAACACCAGGGTACACCGGGCAGGCTATATATGCTTTCCTGTTCTACCGCGTCGCCCTCATTGGTCATGTGAATGGAAGGACCTTTGTGGTACGTACGGAATTCTCCTTTGGGAGTTTCCGTGCCTCTCACACCGCTGGCGCAGCGCTGCGAGAAGACCAGTTTTTCGCCTTCAAACGCAGTGACGAGTTGCGTGGTGAGGTCCACGACGATCTTCTTCTGATCGTTGGGCACTTCCGGAGAAAGTACGGAGAACTCCTCATTGGGGATCAGCCGCATATCGTGAGAGGGGACATAATAATTTCGCTTCAGATGCGAATCATAAATTTGATACCAGATGCTTTTTTCATCCCGCTGTACAATGACGCGTTTTACCCAGTGTGTGCTGCCATAATAGATTCGATACCCGCGCTCTGCATAGGTATAGGGGTCTTTTTTCGTATCGCAGAACGGGACCGTGATCTCACCCACCTGTCCCTTTTCAGGCAGGCTAAACACCGGCTTTTGGTACCTGGTCTCTACAGGTTGAACTCCGCCCGAATAGACGTAGCCATTATCGACCTGATACCAGAAGGTATTGAACGGATTCCCATATCCATGTTCACCATTTTCCAGGATGCCACGAACTTCGACCACCTTATCTGCACCGAAGTGATGGATTTGCTTGGACTGGAACGCTGGAGCCTCGTAAAGGGGAAGTCCGCTCCATGTGATGCGGCCCTGTTTGACGGTCGTCTGTGCGAAGGCGGAATGGAGACGCAGGTCTCGCAATGCAAATGCCAGCGAGCCTGTGCTGACGAGCTTAAGAAATTCACGGCGGGAGATCTGGGGGTTGAGCATACGTTAAGTGTACCCGTAAAAAAGAGAGACGTGCGGGGGTTGTTATTTAATTCTTATACTTCCTTCGCGATGGAAACGTTCCAGCTCTTCTTACTCACGAGAGATAGCTGGCAGACTTTAGAGTCTGATCTCTACCTTCGTCCCCTGATGTCCATAGCTCTGGTACTTATTCGCTGGAACGACGGGCACAGGTCAGGTCATGCCAGCGGAGCTTCGGCCCTGCAGGCTGGCAAATGGATCCGTTCGAGAAAGGGGAGTAGAAACGTCAGGCAGGGCGAGGCCCATCAAGCCATAGCTGCCGAGTTTAAGAACATCCCGCCGCGATAAGCTGGACTTGCTCATGCACGGAGAGACTCTATCACTAGGGTAGCGCTGAGAATCCTGCTGGGTGGCCCCTTCTTATCATGCTAATAATGCACGTTGACCACGGTGCCGACCGATGCCCAGTTGAACAACCATGCTGAATCGTCGATGGTCAGGTTTACGCAGCCCCGGCTCATTGGCGTGCCAAAGTTGTTATGCCAGTAGGTGCCGTGCAGCCCGTAATCCCCGTGGAAGAACATGACATAGGGCACATCCCTGAGATGGTAGCCAGGCCCTCTCATATCCTGCATGCGCACCTTGATATAGATCTTGTACCGGCCTGTCACGGTGGGCGTCCTCCAGGTGCCGGTCGAAACGATAAATGAATTGACCACCACGTCACCTTCATACGCGTAGACGCGCTGGTTGGTCAGGTCCACATCGATCCAGCGGACACCGTCTCCTACGCTGGCAAGCTGTTCCTGGGGGGGAATGTATTCATTCGTAGGAGTATCCTCGACGATCTCCATCACCATCTCGCCTGGAGTCTCGGTCGGCGCGAGGGTTGGCTCTTCGAGCACGGGAGTTTGCGTCGGATTTTCGCTCGGCGCCAGGGCTGGCTGTTGCGTGGGACGCGCGGTCGCAGGGGCTGCGGTTGGAACTGGCGTTGCCGTCTCCAGTGGCTGGGCTACGAACGAGCTTTCTTCGATTGGGGTCAGCTCCGGTTTGGCAATATCGACGGGCGCCCAGAAGTTCTCCTGCGCCCTACTAAAACTATTTACGAGGGAGGCAACCACAGGGCTTGTCAGGGCGAAAAAAGCGAAGAGTACGAGCAGAATGCAGGCGCCGCCCAATAGTAATGCAGGTAAAAGCCATTTTCGCCCGCCGGGTGCTAGTTGAGGCGCTGCAACTCCGGTTTGATCGGCATGTTTCTCTGAAGGGCTGGAGACAACCGGTGCAGAAGCAGGGATGGTCTCTGGAGACTCGGCGATGACCTGCGGCGTTGGCACACGTCCCTCTGCCCACTCGACGGCTCGCTGCGCTCGCGTACTCTGTGGCTCAAGCTCCAGCGCCTTGCGGGCATATGCCAGCGCTTCCTGAGGATCGGGGTCGGAGGCAGCCAGCACCAGCCAGGCATCTGCCATGTCCGGCGCCAGGAGAGCCGCCTGTTCTCCTAGCTGCCAGGCAGTCGTCTTGTCGCCGCGGCGCAGGGCCTCGCGCGCCTTGATAATAAATTCACGGGCGGTGATGGATTGATTGTTCATGAGAGCACCTTTAACAAAAATAAAAAGAGCTAGCTACCATTGGATTTCCACGGGCGTGCCGATCTCTGCCCAATCATACAATAATTGCGCCTCATACGTGCCCAGGACTACACAGCCATAAGAGACAGGTGTGCCCAGATAACCCTCCCATAGGATCGCGCCGCTTGGCAGAATAGGGAGGGCATGTATACCATTCTCCAGTCCGTGAGACCAGTAAATGCCCAGCCAGCTGGGCATCCAGATGTTCCAGGTGGAGCCATAGGCGCTGGGGATCTTGCTTTGCACGGCGAATGTGCCAATACGCGTGGAATTACCCATGCCGGTGGATGCGACAAAACTCCAGACCAGTGTATCCCCATCATAAACATACATATGCTGTTCTGAAATATCTACAAGGATATATTTCGATCCCCCGTAGGAGGGCACGGAGGGTGCCGGTTCCCTCTCTGGTACCCCAGGCAGGGCCGCGGTGTCTTCGACGATCTCCATCACAATGGCTGCCGGCCCTTCCGTGACCCCGGGCGCCGGTTCCTGTTCCTCCACAGGCTCCGCCGGGAAACTGGTGGGTGAAAGTGTCGGGACGCTCGTGGGAGCCGGTTTGGGGATATCGACATATGCCCACAGATTTTCCTGAGTGGGTGTCGGGGAGGCAAAGAGCATATTGATGGAGGCGCTGGCGGGGGACGTGCCTGTAAAAAATAGGACCAAGCCAATACTGCCGCATAGTAAGACCAGCCACAGGCTTGCCAGGATGCGAGTCCGTCTGGTGGGGAGAAGAGCGCTCATGGCGTCATATTCGAGATGGGGGTCGGGACGATGTTTTCGTTATTGGCAAAGCATAAGATGCCCTCGACCACGCCCTGGGCGACAAGGTCGGTTCGTTTCGTGAGAATCTCACGGTCGAGGTTGAGAAATCCAGTTTCGATGATCGCCGCGACCGTGCTGGGGTCGATCTCGTGGAAAGCATGATATTCACGCATGTGCGGCGTGATGCTTCCTGCGTGATAGTTCATGCCTGTCCGGTGCTGGTAGCGATCTACCAGGCAGGCGCTCAGACGATTGGCGCGGTTGAGATCGTGCGTGTTGAGTGCGGCCGCCACTTTAAATCCCGTCGCCTGATCGTTGATATATTGACAGGAGTCGTTGTGGATAGAAATAATCGCAAGCGCCCGGTAGCCGTTCAGGCGCGTGTCGAATTCGCGCAGGAGATCCACCTGATATCCCTGTTGTGTGAGCTGTTCCTGAACCATGGCGGCGATTTCCAGGTTGACATCCGCTTCGGTGAGGGTCACATTGCCATTGCCGTCCAGGCATACGGCGCCCGAATCGTTGCCGGAATGCCCCGCCACAATGCCGATCCTCAATTGCGGCTGAGAGATCAGCGATACGCTTTCCTCCGAGCGAGGGGTCAGGATGACGCTCAGGCTCTCATAGAAATCGCCCGCGACCAATCCACGCGAAGGCAGGGCGGTGAAGAGCGTCGCCAGCAGAATGGCTACCCCGAGCACACTCTGGATCGCGCGGAAGGAGCGGGTACGCCGCCGGGGTCGAAGATGGGCATTTTCCATATCGTATATCCAAATGGTACCTTTTAAGGCATGAACGTGCAAGGGGAAACGGGGTATTTTACAGGATCAATTCCTGCTCGCCGTTCATTTTTTCTCAGTTGATTTTTGACTTGACGCCCCTATCCCTCCTCGTTATGATGAATTTTCATGGAGAACTTTATATGACTCTCGATCCTGAACAACTTCGGCGCGCCATGCGTGCCTGGACGACGGGTGTGGCAATTGTGACTTCGATTTATGAGGATCAGCAATATGGCATGACCGTCAACTCCTTTAGCTCTATTTCGCTGGATCCACCGCTGATCTGTGTGACCCTGAGACGGCTGACTCATACCCATGATCTTGTCGTGAAATCGGGCATGTTTTCCATCACTATTCTTACTGCCGCCCAGAAGGAGCTCTCCGACCGTTTTGCCGGCAAACTTCCCAACATTACCAATCGTTTCGATGGCGTTCAAACTGAAACCATCTCGCTAGATGCGCCGGTATTCAAGGATGGGATGGCTTATTTCGACTGCCAGGTAGTCAGCTCCATGCCGTTTGGGGAGAACACGCTTTTTATCGCCGAAGTGGTCGATGCGCGCGGCGAAGGCGAAGGCGAACCCCTGGTGTACCATAACCGCGAGTTCTGGAGGCTGTCGGAAAAAATCCCTTGATCGAGCTTCGGAGACTTGCGCAACATCTGCGAGACGCGAGTCAGTATGCGGAGATATCCCTTCAGGCAGTGATAGACTTGTCCTCGTTGCGGAAGGCGGAGGGGCAGACCTATGGACGAAAAGTTAACCCAGGAAGAACAAGAAATATTGCTCCGGCTTGCGCGTGAGGCACTGGAACGCGGTGTGAGAGGCGTGGAACTGCCGCCTCTGGACCTCTCCGCTCTGCCTCCAAAGCTGCGGGAACATGGCTCGTGCTTTGTCACAGTGACACTTGACGGAGCATTGCGTGGCTGCATTGGCTCGCTCGAGCCCTACCAGCCCCTGGCGGAGGATGTACGTGAACATGCGATTGCGGCTGCGCTCAGGGATCCGCGCTTCCCGCCCTTGACAGAGAACGAGTTGAGCGGAATCAAAATCGAGATCTCGCGTTTGACCCGCCCGGTCATCGTCGAATACATAGATGCCGATGACCTGCTGTCCAGTCTCCGCCCGCATGTGGATGGCGTCATCCTCCGTGATGGTCCGGATCAACGCGCCACCTTCCTGCCGCAAGTGTGGGAGAAAATTCCAAACCCTGTGGATTTCCTCGATAACCTGTGCTACAAAATGGGTGCAGACCCTGGCCTGTGGCGGACCCGACACCTCGAGGTATTGACCTACCAGGTGGAGGAATTTCACGAGTAAGGCATTTTGCGAGTAGGGTAAAATCGGCGTATGGCAGATAACGACGCAGTCTTCCAGGAAGCCGTAGATGCCCTCCGTGCGGGGAACAAGAGCCGGGCGCGGGAACTGCTCACGGGTTTGCTGAAAACCGATCAGAACAATGCCATGTACTGGGTGTGGATGAGCTCCACGGTGGATACTGCCAAGGAGCAGATCTACTGTTTGCAAACTGCACTCAAGCTGGACCCGGATAATGTCGCCGCCAAACGGGGGTTGATCCTGCACGGCGCGCTGCCCGCCGACGAGACCATTCAGCCGTTCCCATTGAACCATCCGCGGGCGTGGGAGGATAAGCTTCTCCTGGCGCACGAAAAGCCCAGACCAAAGGGCTGGGCTGCTGTACGAGCCAGCCCGGTGGCACGCCTGGGCGGGCTGGCTACGCTGGCTGCCGTGCTGGTTGGTGTGATCGTCTTCGGGTTTATGCAGGCGAGCGCCAATCGTAATATCCGTCCAGCGACAGCTACACCGGGTCCATCCCCTACGTATACATTGACGCCCACAGCCCTCAATGCAACCGGACAGCCCGTTATCATCGGGACCGCCGCCCCCCTCTCCGAGCTGCTGCCTGTGCCTTATACGGCGACACCTGTCTATGTAAGTATGCGCGGCTCGCCCTTGACGTCGGATATCTATCGTCTGGTGCGGGCGGCGTACGAAGCAGAGAACTGGGATGAAGCGATCCGCCGACTGCAGGAAGTCATCCGGCTGGAGCCGGAACTGGTAGAGCCTTACTACCATCTGGGTGAAGCCTACCGGTTCAAAGGTGATCATGGCCGCGCTGTCGAGGCGTATGAGACGGCGCTCGGTGTCAATGCGGATTTCGGACCTGCTTATGTAGGGGTTGCCCGCTCCAGGCTGGCTCTCAACCCGAATGCCAATGTCATATCTTTCCTGGATGAAGCGATCCGCCTCGATCCGAACTTTGGTGAAGCTTATCTCGAGCGCGCGAGCCTGAAATTGCGGGAGAACAATATCGCCGGCGCGCTGCAGGACCTCGCCGAAGCAGACCGGCGCATGCCTAATTCCCCCCTGGTTTATTTCCAGCTCGCGCAAGCCCGCATTCGGGAGGGCGATATGGACCTCGCCCTCAGCGCCGCACAGCGCGCCAACCAGCTCGATGTGACCAACCTGCCAACGTATCTTTTGCTCGGTCAGATCTATGCCGCCGAAGGGAACAAAGAGCAGGCTGTGGAAGCGTTGGAAACCTATCTCAAGTACCGCCCGGACGATACCGGCGCTTATATGGTGCTGGGCAGGCTGCACTTCGAGAGCCAGCGGTACGAAGAGACAGTCGAGGCGATGAACCAGATCCTGGTACGCGACCGCAGCCAGCGCGACGCCTACCTGTATCGATTCCTTTCGAACGTGGAGCTGGGACTGGGCGACGAAGCCCAGGGGGATATGGACACGGTGCTGTCGTTCTACCGCGAATCGTTCGAGGTCAGCCTGGGGGTGATCCGCACACATGTCCTGCAAGAACGCTACGGCAGTGCCTCGCTGCTGCTCGACCGGACGAAAGCGCTCGCCGAGACCGACGAACAGAGAGCGCTGGCATACTACTGGGCAGCGTTCGTCTATGAGGAACGCGAGGACATCGACGAGGCGGCTGAGCACTGGGAGCTACTGCTGGATCTACCCGAAGATGCGATGACAGAAGAGATGAGGGAAGAAGCCGAGGATCGTCTGGCGGCGCTCGCGACACCGACGGCAACTGTTACTCCCTCACGTACTCCCACCCTGCGGCCGAGGACTCCCACACGCACCCCGACCCGAACACCGACCGTTACGGTCACGCCCACGCGGACGCCGACTCGCACACCCACCCGAACTCCTTCCCGCACCCCGACGCCGTAATCGAAAAGCGACTGATTTCTCAATCGCTTTTCGATTCATCTTCCGGTTAGTCCATTAGGAGACAATGCTTTTTTCGAAGCATACGCTACTCTCGAAATGAGCATACTGTCCGTAGTTGGGAATCATTTTATATCCATTTTTCTGGTATAGCCTGATCGCTTCTGGTTGTTTTTTAGTCGTCTCCAGGATACACGTTTTGTAAGACAATTCTGCTGCCCACGCCTCCAGCTCATGGAGGACCTTTGTGGCAGCTCCCTTTCCCCTGCTTTCCGGCGTTGTATACATCCGCTTGACTTCCATAATCCCTGGCGCGTACTCTTTGATGGCGCCGCAGCCTATGGGCTGATCCTCTTCATAGGCAACGACCACATATCTGAAATTGTCGATTGTATTCGCTTGCTCGTGAAACGGAAGTTCCTCCACGTCTCTTTCAGCCAGATCGGCGTCAAGGCGCTTCACAAGTTCAATAAAATCCCAATCGGTCGAGTCGGTTCTCACCAGATGAACCAAAGCAAATCCTGTTCTCTATCGGATCAAGCGCTGAGTCCACCTCACAATGCTCTTCCATACTTCGCCCGATCCTCGGCGCAGGGACAAAGCGCGCGCAGGTAGTGCCAGTTGTAGATGCCGTAGTCGTGCCCATCCTCCCAGACGATGGTCAGGGCATACGAGCCTACCGCAACGACATTGCTGATACGCGTGGATGGTGTATCCCCCAGCCTGATATCGAACACTTCGGCATCCGGCTCGGAGCGCATATTCTCGTGCCCGCCCCGGCATGAGGCGCAGGGACAGGCGGCGCGCAATAACTCGAAAGGATAGACACTGGTGTGATTGTCGCTCCAGGTGATGGTGAATTCGCGGGTCTTTTTGTTAGCAGTGATGGCAGTCGGTTTTTCGTTCATCTTGTAAACTCCGAGGGAGTCCAAAGTCTTTGTGAAACATCCCCCGGGGGCACCAGACTCTGGTCTTTGGTCACTTCAACGACCGGAGTCGTTGACCGTGTGTGATTTATTCAGGCGCCGCAACATACGTCAGGAAGTCCGCGGCAGCCCAGCCGACGCGTGTTTCGTCGTAGGGGGCAGACAGGTACCACCATACGTAGCCATCCACCTCACGCGGACCGTCCTGCACGACAAACACTTCGGAGTCGTATGCAAGGAATTGAAATTCACCGCTCAATCCAGGCGCGGAGCGGATGCGCAGTCCCTGACCTTCCGTGCCGGTGATCTGTACATAGTTGCCGATCGCCACCCCGGCCGGGGAGGTTGCCGTGGCGAATGGATCAATGGTCGGTGTGGGCGGCGCGCTGGATGTACCGGTGGGCGCGGGGATCACAGTCAGGTCTGCAGGCACAAAACCCGTTCCGGAGCTGCGCGTCGCGGAGGTCAAACCGATGCTGATCGCGGTAATCAACAGCAGGATGCCCGCCAGAGCCAGTGCCCCAAGGATCACCCACCTGTTGAACAGGTCACGTATGCTCATGGAACTCCCTGAAAGTGATGGTTCATTTTGAGAAGATCCATGCCCGCCGGCGGAACCAGGAGCTTTAACGCCCGGGTCTGGACGCTGATTTCCGTAACCTTTGACGTGCCGCGTACTTCGCCGTCGGTCTGGATCCAGTAGGGTGCCTCGGCTTCCACGTGTAGCCTGCGAAAGGTGAGTCGCTGGGCGGCGCCCGAGTTGACGTGCGTCCCGCGCCACAACTCATAAGCATGGCGCAGGGCATCGCCGAGATTGCTGCCGCTGAACAACCACAGGTCCAGCAGGCCGTCATCGATATGAGCGTCCGGCGAGAGGTTCGAGAGCCCGCCCATGTAATGTCGGATGTTGGTGGCAACAGCCAGGATGAAATGCCCTTCCACCTCATGCTCGTCCGACCAGATGCGCAGCTTCAAGCCGCTCCACTGGGCGGCATTCCAGATGGCGGTGGCGGCATACTCGGGCATGGCAAAGAATTTTTCGAGCCGGATGCGAGGCTCAAGCGATTGGATCGCCATGGCGTCCAGTCCGATGCCGGCCCACATCATAAAGGAAATCTGGTTACACATTCCCACATCCACGCGGTGGCTGGGGGCATTGGCGAGAATGGAAGCATTCCGGCGCAGCACCCAGGGGCGGGTCCAGGCGAAGGGCCGCAAGCCCAGCTCGATGCTCCAGACGTTCGCCGTGCC
>DATHTH010000387.1:0-17512 GCA_035463495.1 Anaerolineales bacterium
TCCAGACCGAAATTCAGGCGTTGGTCGTTCCGTCCGGTATCCTGGTGGTAGTTATCGCTGTCAAGCCAGCACTCTGAGCTAATAGGAAGGCACGTTTCGCGTCTTAACTCGAACTGCGGTGCTTTCTCTTTAGTTCCATCATTGTAATCCCCAGTATATTCACTAAAGGTAGTGAACACCTTACTTCACGATCTGAAACATATTGCTGTAATTATCTGTCCATAAGCGTATATCTGTGGAATACCCGTCCAGGCTAACCGCCCGCGCTTGAATGGAAGGGATTTCGAGTATGGATTGCTCCCGTGCCAAGAGAATCCACTGCGAGGCGTAACCACCTGCGGAGTCCCCGGGATAGTCCATCCGCACCATGCTCAAGCCATGGTGCCGTGCCAATTGCCAGAAGACGGGCTGCAGATCGAGATGCAGGTTTGTGACATGTGCGGCAATAACACCCCCGGGTGCAAGGTGGTCGAGGTAAAGGGCAAAGGCCTCTTCGGTGACCAGATGCACCGGGATAGAGTCACTGCTGAACGTATCCAGCACCAGCACATCGAAATCCCCGGGCTTTCCTTCGGCAAGCTCGCGCTCGAGAGAGATACGCGCGTCGCCCAAAACCGTCGTGATCTCCGCCTGGCTGTCGCTCAGGAAGGAAAAGTAATTCCCCTGCCCTTTTGCAAGTTCGATAACAACCGGATTGATCTCATACAGGCGGTACTCGTCGCCGGCCTGCGCGTACGCCGCCAGCGTCCCGATGCCCAGGCCGAGCAAGCCAACGCGCATGCGGCCTCCATATTTCGGGTGGTTGAGAATCGCAAGGCCTACACCGCTTTGCTCCACGTAGTAGGTGGTCGGCTTGTGGCGCAGTTCCGGCTCGCTGAATTGCAAACCATGTACGGTGATACCATGTGACATCACATAGGCTATCTCGGTGGAACCTTCCAGCGATAATTCGTGGACACGGATCACGCCATAGAAGTTGCGCCTCCCATACAGTGCGCCGGAAAAGGATGTGCTCAAGACCGCGAGCGTCAGCGTGACCAGCCCAAACGTGGTGACGATAAATCGGGCTCGAATAGAGTTGCCCCGATCACGTCGGATGACCGTCAGCCACAGGGCAACGGTTGTCCCCAGGGCTACGAAGAGCTCCCAGTAACCGCCAAAGATCGCGGGGGCGATCAGGCTGACGAATATCCCTCCGATAGCGCCGCCAACCGAGATCATCAGGTAGTACGTTGTCAGGTAACGCGCCAGAGGCCTGAGACGGTATAACTCGCCGTGGCAGAGCATGCAGGCGGAAAATAGCAGAAGACAATAAGCAAGGATCTGCCAGGTGAACTGAATTGACGTTGCGTTGAGCATGACGAACAGCGCCACGGCACTGGCAACCGGGAACAGGACCGCATAGAATCTGCTCTGATATCCGCCCTCGCCAGAAAAGGTCAGCATGAACGACAGCAGATAGAGGGCTAGTGGCAGTATCCATAAAAACGGAATCACAGCCACTTCCTGTGAGATTTGATTCGTCACCGAGAGCAAAAACAAAGAAGCCGTCCCGCTGAGAGCGATCCACAGAACCATCTGGGCTGTGGACGGGGAGGCTGCAATCGGCCGAGGCGCCAACTTTACCTGGGGCTGTGGGCGAGATGGCGCCAACCAGCTGCGCATCGCGACCCACCCGGCCAGCAAGGCAAAGGCGGCAAATCCACCCGACCAGATCCAGCCTTGTTCCCGCAACGAAAAAGTAGGTTCGATCAAGATCGGATAAGTGAGCAGTCCGAGCAGGGAACCCGCATTCGACAACGCATACAGGCGTGCATAGGATCGTTCGGGAAACAGGTGGCTGAACCAGGCCTGCATCAGAGGTCCATTGGCGGCAAGAATGAAATAGGGTAGACCAATAGAAACAGCCAGCAATCTGAAAATGTGCAGGACGGGGGCACTGACGTCTTGAGGCTTCCAGCTTGAGTCCGGTGTGATGGGAGATTGCCAGAGGAAGGAGAATAAGATCAGCAATGAAATCGACAGCGCGACCAACAGGATGTGAACGATGGGCTGCTGTTTGACCTTCACCTTCCCGACCAGCCAGTACGCATACGCATACCCCCCCGTCAACAGGAGTTGGAAGAAGAGCATGAGCGTCGACCAGACTGCCGGTGTTCCGCCAAACCAGGGCAAGACGAACTTGCCGATCATCGGCTGGATTTGAAAAAGAAGAAATGCTGATAGAAAAATGCTGGCGGCGAAGAGGAGCATGAAGGTCCTATTTTACAACAGGCTGCTCTGCCGGGTACAATCGGCAGATGGCTGAAGTCAGAATCGAGTATATCCGGCCGGGTAAGGACAGGACCATCTTTGTGGAGCAGCTAGTCTCACTTGATACGGTCTGCCTGAAAACATACAAAACCTTGCCGCCCGAAGTCGAGCAATCCCTCACCCGCGCCCTGGTCGCCGATGGGCTCATTGCGCCGCATCAACATGCGGTGAGCATCGCCAAGACGTATTTCTTCCAGCAGAATTTTGATCTTTTGGAATTTTATGATCAGAACGGCGGTCTGCTCGGTTATTACTCCGATATCGGCACACCACTCGCCAGCACCAGGGACGGCTTTACGATGACCGATTGGTTCCTCGACCTCTGGCTTGATCCCCAGGGTAGAATGCTCGAGCTGGATGTGGACGAATTCGAAGAGGCGGTCGCACAGAAACTGTTATCCCGTCCTGAAAGCGATCAGGCACGCCGGACATTTGACCGCCTGATCGAGGAAGTGAATAAGGGGATCTACCCGCACGCCTATCGTTAGAAGCTGCACTCATGGATAACGGCGGGACGATTCAAAGAGATGGAGCACATAGCCGATCTCCGCAATATTTTTCATCAGCTCGCTGTTGCACCACGCAACCGCGTAACTCAGCGGTCGCTGTTCCCTCCAGGGATACGTGAAAGGCCTGCTCAGATCGTTATCTTCGAGACCAGACAATACGTCGGTCCATCCTGCCGACAGCGCTCCGAGCTGTTGCCTCACCGCTTCAGCACTTCCGGGCCAGAAGACTGCCTCTCGAGAAGTTGGCCTTTCCTCCCGCATTGAGGCAAGTAATCCAGACCACCACCAGATGATGTGCCACGTGAGCCAGCCAATCGTGACGGTTGGCACCGGATCGGGCTCCGGCTCTGCCCAGTCTGGACGCCAGGTTCCATCAGCCGCCCGCCGCACATTCCAGCTTCCCTGCGCCGGCTCCCAGAGACAGGCTTCGTCGGTCAGGCTCGGTAGATAATATTCAGTAAGCTGCCAGGTCAAGCGAAACTGCCAGCGCAGCGTTTCTGCATGTCCCGATCTCATATCTAAGCACCATCCATTCCGTCAAAGACCTGGCTTTCCTACACACCCAGAGAGGCAAACACAGCCTTCCGGTCCGGAAGGCTGTGTCTTCTAAACACTTCGGGGCAAAGTCTTATCGCCCTGCCGTCCCGGGCACACGGACATCGACCCACACCAACCGGTGATCGGAGCTGGGGAACGGGAAAACACCAACCAGGCGGAAGAGAGGATCTGCCTGCACAGGCCAGAAGACAGCCGCATCCACGATTTGCAAGTTCTTTCGTGGAAGCACATAGTCTGCCCGGAGGTTCCCGGGTGCTGAGTCCGAAAAGTCAGCGGTGTCGAACGCCGGGTCGCTGCGGTGAGTAAGATTGGCTCCTCCCTGCAACGCCGCGGCCTCGACCGCGCCCGCACTACTCGGCGTCACCTTTGTATTGACGAGTGGATGTTCCAGCAGCTGCTGTATCGAGCCGGGAATGCTGTCGCCGTCCAGCGGGTCGGAGTTCTGATCTCCGGCGATCACGAACAGGGATCCGGGCTTTAATCCGCCGGACATCCCGTCGTCATCATAGATATAGCTGCTGCGCTGCCCGGGGCTGATGTAATCTGCCCAGAAACGGATCTCGTCGAAGTTGCGCGTGCCGTTGCGGTCCTCCGGCCCATCGAAAACGGGCGGCGTCGGATGGCTCACCAGGAAGTGGACGACCTTATCGTCAATCTGTATCGGGACATCCCAGTGGCTCTTGGAGGAAAGCCGGAAGACATCCAGCTCCGCGGGCGAGTACCAGTCCGCGGGCTCAGCCGTGCTTGGATCGTCGGGCAGCAGCGCCCCCGGCATGTCCTTCCACAGGAAAAGCTGGAAGGTTCGAACGTCCTCGTAAAGAATTGGATAACGAGAATACACAACCATGCCGAATTGACCTGGGAAGAAGCCGAAACCGAAGGCATCGTCCGGGCCCGCCACGACGCCGTTGTTGTTCAGATCGAAACCGGAAGGAATGCCGGTGTTGGACGGCGCGACGAAATAATAATGGTATTCGATGGGTTCTGCTCCGTTTTGCGAGACAGAGAGATAGTTATCCTGAAAGAGCTCGGCTGCCACGCCGTTCTCAACAAAGTCAAATTCGTTAATCAGCAGCACATCGGGTCTGGTCCGCTGGATGATCTCTGCAACCGTCTTTGCCTGGACATTGTCCGGCGTGGAGAGATTCATGACCAGCTGGCCCGCAAGATTACGATTAAGTGAGGCGTTGAACGTCGCGAAGCGGATAACATCGAGCGACTGATTTGCCGAGGCGGCGCCCGCCGGAACGGCGAGTGCCAGAACTAGTATCAAGACCATCATGATCCATATGATTGTTTTATTCACGAAGGAACTCCTTTCTTCCTGGTAATACATTGAGCTTCGTCAGGTTGTACAGGCCAGGCAGCCCAACCCATGGATTAAGTTTGCCAGACCTCTATCTTCCGTGTGGTGATTGTCTTGGCACAACCAAATCATGCAGTCGCCCGTGACAGACGCAGCGCCTAACTCGTGTCGACTGTGGTCTGTGCTCGGGAGAAACCGGGCTGAACGTCCCAAGGTTATTAATGAAGGCTTGCAAGTCGTCGATCTCGCAGTAAAAAGCCTTCTCTAACATCACCACCTTTCTGATATAGAATGAATTAACCCCCATATTATCGCGCGAAAGTTAATTACGCAGCTTAAAAGGATGTTATGCTTTGGTAACTGTTAGGTTGAAGCTACGGTGGCAAGAACACCAAATCTATTCTAACCATCTGGATTGCGAGAGTCAACAAAGATTGCTGCTAAAATGTTACAACCCTACTGAATAACCTCTATGCGATTCCTCGAACTCACCATTCCATTCCTGCTTGTGCTCTATCTCGTCTGGCACCATCCCCGCCCCTTCATCGTCCGACTATTGCCAGCGGCGGCGCTGGCTTTGATCCCATTCCATATTGCACTGGAGGGCTATCGCTGGCAGATGATCCCGATCTACGCGCTGACAGTCGTTTTGATGCTCAGCTCAAGGATGAAAATCCGCTCATCGAGCGATTGGATGCCAATCCCATCACTGCTCGCCCTCATTCCACTGACAATGGCAGCAATCCTGCCGGTCGTCCTGCCTGTACCAGAGATGCCCGCTCCCGGCGGTCCCTACCCTGTGGGTACACGAATATATGAATTGACAGACCCGGCGCGCCAGGAGATCTATTCCGGCACGGCCGAGGCGCGCCGGTTCCAGATCCAGGTCTGGTATCCCGCCGAAGTGAGCCCATCCGATGAACGCGCGCCCTGGATGGCAGATGCCGAGATCTTCGCGCCCGCAATAGCCAGTTACATTCGCATGCCCTCCTTCTTTCTCGATCATCTTGCACTGGTCAAAATGCCGGCGTATCGGGAATCAGCAGTCGCCTCCACCAGCAAGGGCTACCCGGTCATCTTATTCTCCCACGGCTGGAATGGCTTCAGCGCGCAGAATACGGGCCAGACTATCGAGCTGGCAAGTCATGGATATGTCGTGGTGGGCGTACAGCACACCTATGGCGCGGTCGTCACAGTTTTTGAGGATGGCACGGTTGCCTATAACAATCCATCGGCGTTACCCCGTGGCGCGCCCGATACGGAATACGAGGCTGCCGCCCAGAAGCTCGTCGCGCAATGGTCCGGGGATCTTGCCTACGCGCTAGCCTTTCTAGAAGCACAGAACAACGATCCAGACAGCCCGTTCCACAATTCGCTTGGCATCTCGCAGGTCGGTGTTTACGGGCATTCGACCGGCGGCGGCGCGGCGATCCAGTTCTGCGGCACGGACTCACGATGTAAGGCTCTGCTCGGCATGGACCCTTTCATGCGTCCCGTCTCGCACGAAGTGCAGAGGAGCGGGGTTCGGCAACCATCGTTTTTCATGTTTAGCCAGGTCTGGGCTGACGATTTGGATAGCCTCAACAATGAGCTATTTCAAGGATTTCTTCAGAACGCGTCTAACTCACTGGGCGTGATTTCCATCGAAGGAACGACTCATTACGATTTCAGCGACCTACCACGCCTTTCCCCTCTGGCTCCCAGGCTGGGTCTCAAAGGACCGATCGACGGCAGCCTGGTGACAACCATTCTCAATGACTACTTGATCGCATTTTTCGATTGGACTCTACAAGAGATACCCACGTCCCTTTTCGAAGAGCAAAATCAAAAATATAATGAGGTTCGCTTTCTTGATTAATCCGGCTCGGAATAAATTGTTTTCTTTAGGAGAAACAGATGGAGAAGAGACCCGCTCTACAGTCACATCTTGTGCAGGAGTTTGTAAGTAACTCGCACGCCGACCTGGCTAGCGTAAAGCAGCTGCTGGCGCACGAGCCGGCGCTGATCAACAGCGCCTGGGATTGGGGCGGTGGCGACTGGGAGACCGGGCTCGGCGCCGCGGCACATATGGGCAGGCGCGACATTGCCGAGTATCTGCTGGAAAATGGAGCCAGGCTGGATCTGTACGCCGCAGCCATGCTGGGCAAGCTGGAAATCGTCAAAGCCGCCCTGGCGGTCTATCCCGAGGCAATCAATATCCCTGGACCGCACGGCATCCCATTGATCGCCCATGCACAGGCAGGCGGCAACGAAGCGCTGCACGTGCTCGAATATCTGAAGTCGCTTTCGAGCCAGCAGTCAGAAGCCCGCACCTGAACAGTGCGGGCTCTTGTATGTGTGAGTTATTTGACCATCCCCATTCCCGGCTTCTCTAGGTAGAAGAGTCAATCTGTAGCCGCTTTCATCTTGTGCCGTCTCAAAGCAGCTTTGATCAAACGCTCAAAGAAGAGCCTGTATCCCCCCTCATCGTACAGAATCATATAATCTGCCGGCCCGTACTCTTCAGGCTTGAGCATAATAGCGGGGTTTGGATTGATCTCCAGGATGAACAGCTCGCTCTGCTCGTTCATGCGAATGTCGCAGCGACCGCAGCTTACACCGTCCATGGCTTTATACATCCGGATAGCAATGTCCTGTAGCCGGGCGATCAGCTCTGGGTCTCTGACTTCTTCGAAATTGAAAGGGACGTTGTAGTCCCATTTCACATCCGTGTGCCAGAACTCCTCGCCGGGCGGAAAGACCAGTTCGGCTGGTGGATAGGCGATCGGATTCTCCGGGTCGTCCGGATTATCCACCACCAGGACGTTGTATTCCTTCCCAACAATGAATTCTTCCATGCGGGCAGCGCCAAATTCTCGACAGATACGCTCGACCTGTCTTGCCAGTTGCTCCGGCGTATCCACACGCGACTCGCGAAACATCCCCGTGCTTCCGTAGCTCTTGGGGTGCTTGACCATAATCGGATAGCGCAGGTTTTTGACCAGCTCTTCCGCTTCTTCTACACTCGTGACCCGGTACCCTCTGACAAAGCTAACAGCGTGGGCTTCTGCAGCCGCCTGCATCTCCTCGCGTGTAGGATCGAAAAAACCGGGCGTCGCCCCTGTGTATGGCAGATTTAATTCCTCGAGCGCATTCACGACGTCGATCCCCTGATATTGCCAGTCCTCTTCCCCGTCCAATTCATAGCCTTCACAAAGATTGAGATATACGTCGAATTCATTGCGCGCATCGAGCTGACGCAACACTTCTTTCACCGGATCGGTCATCGTGACCATCTCCCAATCGAAACCCTGCATGTAAGGAGCGGGGTTGAAATCTTCGATCACTTCATCTGTAAGAACGCAGACTCGCATCATTCACCTCTCGCCTTGAATACTTTATTTGAACGTGTTCATCCATGCGCGTGTTTCATATGTATGAACGTATGTATTATTCCATAAACTCATCTCATGGCAATGTTTTTTACATTAAATTTTTCTATGTGACAAAAGTATTCATATACATTGTGTATAATCATCTTATGAAAAAGCAAGAACCTCGCAAGCGGGCTTCGACGATTTTTCTGATCCTCGGGATTGCCTTTCTCACCTTGGGTCTGGCAAGCGACCAGACCGCCTTTACCTGGATCGCGATTGCTTTTATCGTCATTTCACTCGCAACAGGGGGAAGGTGGTTGAGACCAAGGAAATGATGGACACCAAGCAAGACTGAATAACCAGCCATCGGAAATGAGCCGCGCCCTTGACAGGGCACTTTTTTTATCTTAGAATATTTAGGTAACCCTAAATTTTTGTTTAGTCGAGGTAACTTGTATGGAAGCCATTGTCACTCCATTGCGTATGACCGGATTATTGGCCATGGCGGGTGCATTGCTGTACGCGGTTGGCGATGTGCTTTTACTCGCCAGCAAGGCATCGCTCGAGCAATATCCGAGGCTCAAACCGTTCAGAAAGCTGCTGTCTGATGCCGAAAAAATGGTGGTGCTTCCGCCCAATCGTATGATCTGGGGCGCACTGATAGGCGTATTCGCCACTCCCCTCGTACTGGCGGGATTCTGGCAAGTGTACCAGGGGCTGAACGGCGCGAATGAAACGTTGACGTTGGTGACCGGACTACTGTTCGCGGTCTCGTCGGTAATTGGCGCCTTCGTCCACGGCACGTTCTACTACATGGGTGAGTATGTCCAGGCGCTGAACAAGGTCGACGACGCCTCTCAGGTGGTGATCGCTGAGATGATCGCCCGGCATCGTAAAGTGTTGGTGATTTCCTACGCCCCACTGCTGATCCTAATCGTGATTGCCTCGATCCTCTTCTCTGGCCTGGTAGGCTCAGGCGAAACCGCCTTTCCCACCTGGATGGCTGCCATTAACCCGGTCACGATGACTATTGCCTGGATGCTGGTCAAACGAGCTCTTCCCCAATTCGTGAGGCACTGGACGGAAGGAGCTGGATTCAATATCGCTTATCTGCTCTTTTTCGCCTTCACGACCCTCACCCTCTGGAATCCATAGCGATGGAACGAACGCTTACCATTTCCATTCAAGATTATTTGAAGAATATCTATGAGCTGACCGAAAGCGGTGAAGTGGCGAGCACGAATGCGCTTGCCAGAAAGCTCAAGATCAGCGCTCCGTCCGTGACCGGCATGATCCAGAGGCTTGCCTCCGCAGAACCCGCCCTGGTGGAGTATCAGAAACACCAGGGTGTGACACTGACCAGGGAAGGCCGGCGAGCAGCCCTGGAGGTCATCCGCCACCACAGGCTGCTGGAAGCCTGGCTGGTGCAGACCCTGGGCTACTCCTGGGATGAGGTGCATGAAGAGGCAGAGCGGCTCGAGCACGTCATCTCGGAGGACTTCGAGGAACGGATTGCCGCGGCGATGGGACATCCGCTCCGGGATCCGCACGGCGAGCCGATCCCCACCGCCGACCTGACCATGCCTCTGGATGATTCCACCCCGTTGGCAGCCCTGCGGCCGGGTCAAAGGGCTATTATCCAGCGTGTCCCCGCCTCGGATCCTGATCTGCTGCGTTACCTGAATGATAGGGGGCTCGTCCCCGGCGCGCAGGTCGAGGTAAAGGAATACTCTCCATTTGACCATAATCTCACAGTGAAGGTTGGACGCAAATCCCTGGTGCTGGGCCTAAGTATCACCAGCAAAGTTTTCGTCGAGGAAACATAGACCATGAACAACGAGGCCATTTTGCGAATCCTTTTGCCGTTGCTGCTGGTTACTTTTGCCATGCATCGCGGCTACTACGTCCGTAAGCACGGCCCTGAGCAAGATACCTTGAAAAAGCGCGAAGAAGGATGGACATCCAGGATAGCGGGCATCCTCGGTCTTCTCGGATTCATCGCCGTCCTTATCTATGCCATCCATCCGGGCTGGCTCGCCTGGGCATCGCTACCTGTGCCTCTATGGCTGCGCTGGACAGGCATCGGCGTGGCCTTCCTGGGATTTGGTTTGCTGCAATGGGCTCAAAATACACTCGGCAGGAACTGGAGTGATACGCCACGGATGATAAAGGAGCAAGCCCTGGTTATAAGCGGCCCCTACCAATTCATCCGTCACCCCATCTATACGGCATTCCTGCTCATTCTCAGCTCTCTGCTTCTTGTATCCTCGAACTGGCTCATCGGTCTGGCATGGATCAGCATGGCGGTTATCGAAATCGCTTCACGGATAGGTTTCGAGGAACAACTTATGCTCGAAAATTTCGGTGATCGATATCGTGCCTACATGGAACGGACTGGACGATTACTTCCAAGAATTGTTTAGCTATTTCATCTCATTGTGTCAACGATAATCGCGCGCTTATAACCAGTTTCTCGTTCGATGTTGAGATTGCTTCGTCGCAGCGAACGCTCCTCGCAATGACATCAAAGACAAAGGAAACGAACCATGAACGAAAACATCTTCCGAATCGTAGCTGCCATCATCCTTTTTACAGGGATTGGCATTTCATCGTACTTTCGGCGCAAGGCAGACCGTGAAAGCGGCGAAACCATTTCCCGCAATGCGGACGGCACAGCCTTCATGACCATCATACGGATCGGTGGGCTGGTGCTCTGGCTGAGCCCACTGATTTACCTTATCAACCCGGCCTGGATGGCTTGGGCAAAAATCGGGCTTCCGGATTGGGTACGCTGGCTGGGCGTCGTTACAGGGGTCCTGTGTGTTCTCGGGATCTACTGGCTCTTCAGCAGCATTGGTAGCGGCATCACACCGACCAGCGCGACGCGCAAGGAACACCGACTAGTTACCGCTGGACCGTATCGCTGGGTGCGGCATCCATTGTACACAGTTGGCTCATCCATGTTTATTGCTTTTGGCATGATGGCCGATAACTGGTTCATTGCGGCACTCGGCGCGCTCGCATTTGCTGCCATGGCAGCCCGCACACCCAGAGAGGAAGCCAATCTCATTGCGAAATTTGGCGATGAGTACCGCGAGTATATGAGACACACCGGGCGTTTCTTCCCGAAGCTCACAAAATAGGAATACTTAAATTTCACACTTTCAATGGAGGAACGACATGAGAAGGTTCATTTTAGCGATACTGCTTTTCACACTCTGGCTGAGTGCTTGCGCTCCGCAGGCAAATGAAGATCTGAGCGGAAAACTTAACGTCGTAACTACCACCGGTATGATCGCCGATCTGGCGCGAAACATCGGCGGCGACCACGTGGAGGTGTCGTCCCTCATGGGGCCGGGAGTCGACCCCCACCTGTATAAAGCCAGCGAGGGCGACGTGCAGTTATTGCAAGGCGCCGATATTATTTTTTACAACGGCCTACACCTGGAGGCTCAGATGGGCGAGGTGCTGGAGCGGTTGAACGAGTTCGGAATCAGAACGGTAGCGGTCGCCGATAAGGTAGACCCATCCCTGCTCCAATCACCTCCCGAATTTGCAGGCAACTATGATCCACATATCTGGTTCGACGTCACGCTTTGGATACAGGCTGCCGAGCAAGTTAAAGAATCTCTTGCCGAAGTCGATCCCGACAACGCGGCTACCTACGAGGCGAATGCAGAAGCTTATCTGGCCGAGCTGGAGGAGTTGCACCAGTACGTGCTGGATCAGGCAAACAGCATCCCGGCGGAGCAGCGCGTTTTGATCACTGCCCACGACGCCTTCAACTATTTCGGGCGAGCCTATGGTTTCGAGGTGCGCGGCCTACAGGGTATCAGCACCGAGGCGCAGGCAGGAACCGCCGACGTGAAGGCGCTGGCAGATTTCATCGTCGAGATGCAGATCCCTGCCGTCTTTGTCGAGTCGTCCGTCCCGCAGCGCAACGTAGAGGCGGTACAGGCAGCCGTCCAGGCACAGGGTTTTGACGTCAAGATCGGCGGCTCTTTGTTCTCAGATGCCATGGGCACAGAGGGCACGCCCGAAGGCACCTATGTCGGTATGGTAAGGCACAATATCGATACCATCGTCAATGCTCTGGCAGGAGATTAGTATGACCGAAAAAGCGATCGAAGTGACGGATCTAACCATCGCCTATAAAGACAAGCCTGTTCTCTGGGATGTTGATATGGTCGTGCCATCCGGCACTCTCATGGCGATCGTCGGTCCCAACGGCGCGGGCAAGACGACCCTGATCAAGTCGATTCTCGGCCTCGTCAAACCTGCTGCCGGTCAGGTACTCGTGCTGGGCAAGCCATACCAGGAGCAGCGCCATCTGGTCGGATATGTGCCCCAGCGCGGCAGCGTGGACTGGGACTTCCCCACCAACGTGCTGGACGTAGTCATGATGGGGCGCTATGGGGCTCTGGGCTGGCTCAAACGACCGGGAGCCGCCGAGCGAGCCGCGGCGCTGGACGCCCTGGAGAAGGTGGGAATCAAGCATCTGGCGGAGCGACAGATTAGCCAGCTCTCTGGTGGTCAACAGCAGCGCGTTTTCCTTGCAAGGGCTCTGGTCCAGGATGCCCAGTTGTATTTCATGGACGAGCCTTTCCAGGGTGTGGATGCGACCACCGAGCGCGCTATCGTCACGCTGCTGCAGGAGCTGCGCTCGGCCGGGAAGACGGTCATTGTGGTTCATCATGACCTGCAGACGGTGCCCGAGTATTTCGATTGGGTGACAATGCTGAACGTCCGGCGCATCGCTTCAGGACCCGTGAGCCAGGTATTTACCGAACAGAACCTGCGTCAGACCTACGGTGGCAAGGTGGCGTTCCTGAGCACAGCCGCAAATGGCGCCAATGGGAAGCAGTAGCGGCTATGGATATCGCTCAACTCTTGTCTGACCTGTTCTTCGATTACACCCTGCGTACCGTGGCGCTTGGGGCAGCAATTCTTGGCGTCGTCAGCGGTATGTTGGGCTCCTTTGCCGTGCTGCGAAAGCAGAGCCTGCTGGGAGATGCCATTTCGCATGCCGCGTTGCCCGGGATCGTGCTCGCGTTCTTGCTGACTCGCCAGCGCGAGCCCGCGGTGCTCATGCTCGGAGCTCTGGCAGCGGGCTGGCTTGCAACACTTTTTATGCTCGCCGTCACCCGAACCACCCACATAAAGAGCGATACCGGACTTGGACTTGTGCTCTCTGTATTCTTCGGCCTGGGCTTGATGCTACTGACTTTCACGCAGAGGCTGCCGGATGCTACTCAGGCGGGACTTGATAAATTCCTCTTTGGACAGGCAGCCACCCTGCTGCAAAGTGACGTGCTCACGATGGGTATCACTGGCGCGATTGCCCTCGGACTGATGGTTATCTTCTGGAAGGAATTCAAGCTGATTACCTTCGACCCCGAATTTGCTGCCAGCCTGGGATTTCCGGTGCGCGCCCTGGACGTAATGCTCACCACGCTATTGGTCATCGCCATCGTGATCGGCTTGCAGACGGTGGGCGTCGTGCTGATGTCCGCGATGATTGTGGCGCCGGCGGCCGCAGCGCGCCAGTGGACAGACCGACTTAGCTTGATGATCCTTCTGGGTGGGCTGTTTGGCGCCCTCTCGGGAGTCGGCGGTACGTTAATCAGCAGCGCCGCGGAACGCTTGCCGACCGGGCCCGTGATTGTGTTGTGTGTGAGCGCTATCGTCCTATTTTCTATGTTGTTTGCCACCAATCGTGGGCTGCTATGGAACTGGATACGTTCCCAGCGCAATCGGCGTACACTACGTGCCCGGGCTGTTCTGGCGGATCTAAATACCCTTGCACTACAGCACCCTGACCAGGAACGTGGTCACGCCATCGCGGTCTTACGCGCCATGAGCGTCAATCCAGACGGCGTCTCACATGCGCTGAAACAACTCCGGGACCGTGGACATGCGCGTGAAGTTTCTCACGACGTTTGGGCATTAACGGATGAGGGCCTGGCTCAAGCCAACCAGAACTCTAAGGATGAAGGGAACTGAGCCATGTCACAGGCACAACTTGAGATCCAATTGATTGCCTCCATGGTGGCAGTTGCCTGCGCGCTGCCAGGCGTATTCCTCGTGCTGCGGCGCATGGCGATGATGAGCGATGCTATCAGCCACACGGTCCTGCTGGGGATTGTGATCGCCTTCTTCATCACGAAAAATATTAACTCGCCTCTGCTGTTGATCGGCGCGGCCCTGATGGGTGTCATCACCGTCAGCCTCGTGGAGCTGCTCAACCGTACTCGGCTCGTCCATGAGGATGCCGCGATCGGACTCGTCTTCCCCGCCATCTTTAGCGTGGCTGTGATCCTGATCTCTCGATTCGCAGGCGATGTGCACCTTGATACCGATGCCGTCCTGCTGGGCGAGCTTGCCTTCGCCCCTTTCAACCGCCTCCGGCTGTCTGGCATGGATATCGGTCCTCAGGCACTGTATTCCGCGGGCGGCATTTTACTGCTCAATATCCTCTTTATCGTTCTTCTCTACAAGGAGCTCAAACTGGCAACGTTTGACGCTGCTCTGGCGGCGGCGCTTGGGTTTGCCCCGGCATTCATCCACTACGGACTCATGACGTTGGTCTCGCTGACGGCGGTGGGAGCATTTGATGCGGTGGGATCGGTGCTGGTGGTGGCATTCATGATCGCTCCGCCGGCGGCGGCTTATCTCCTAACGGACAGCCTTTCACGGATGTTGATCTATTCTGCGTTGATAGGGATCTTCTCAGCGGTCAGCGGATACTGGCTTGCTCATGGACTGGACGCCTCCATCGCCGGCTCGATGGCGACCATGACGGGTGTCTCCTTCCTTATCGCCTATCTGATCGCCCCGGAGCGCGGCCTGATCGCCCAGGCGCGCCGGCGGAGCACCCAGCGCGTCGAGTTCGCGCTGACCATGCTCACTATGCACATCGCGCATCACACAGCCACCCGGGAAACCGAACAGGAAAACGCGGTCCTCCGGCTGAACGAGCACTTGAACTGGTCGCCGCAATTCGCGATGGAAATTGTTGGCATCGCCGAGCGATTGGGCCTGGTACAACAAAAAAAAGGTCTCCTGGTCCTGACCGAGAGCGGCTTGAAACGAGCACAGCAAGAATTCACAGCCTAAGAACAGACCGGGTATTCCGCAGGCTGCGCGAGTCGAACTGCCTGTTGAAATCGCCACGTTTGTCGAAGCCGCTCCTTGAAACAAGCCTGCGCCGCAAAAAAATGGAAAGTGACTTGACACCAGAGTGATTTGGTCTACAATTCTTTATCCCCCGCCATTGACTCCACTTTCATAAACGCCAGACGGGTTCATTCTCAGACTGAGAACTACACACACGCTAAACTGAATAGGTCAACCGTGACCGGAGATACGATTTCTGTCCGGCTGTCGGCCGGGCAATCGAATACAGACTGCACGTCTGTGTATTTTCAACAGCTATGATAAGGAGCACCAGGTATAACCGCCATCGATTCGAGGCAGTGCTCAACCGTGGCTGCAAAGACACCTCAGCCTGAATGATTTTAATTCAGAGGCACGTATGCAACAACGTGAGCCAGTCATGCAAGCGGAACAGGGTTCCCGCACACTTTTACGAGACCTGGTTGCGATCTCCCGCCTGCCGGGGTTGTGGGCAGAGCGGACACCCGCGGATATTGCCGCCGGCCTGGCTGGCGTGCTGCTCAACACTCTTGACCTGGAGATCGTCTACATCAGCTTTCCCGCCATATCCGATCAGGAGAACATCGAAATTGCCTACTCCAGGAGTGGAAACCTGGGGAGTGAGAGAGCCGGTGAGATCAGACATATCTTTCAACCGATCCTTCGCAATCCGGGGTGGTCGGACGCCCCGATCGCGATCCAGAATCCTCTCCAGCCCGAGACGCTCTATGGCATCGCGATCTCTATCGGTGCGGACCATTCGCACGGCTATGTGGTTGCCACGTCCAGTGATTCCTCCTTCCCGGATGAACCAAGCCGCCTGGTGCTGCAGATCGCAGTCAACCAGGCCGGGGTCATTCTGCGCCAGAAACAGGTCGAAGAGCAGCTGCGGTCCAAGCAAGCAGAACTGACCGATTTCTTTGAAAATGCAAGCGAGGGGATGCACTGGGTCGGACCGGACGGCGTCATCCTGTGGGCAAACCAGGCAGAGCTAGACATGCTGGGCTATGACCGCGACGAGTACATTGGCCGTAAATTCGACGAAGTCCACGCAGACCCGGTGATTGGCGAGAACATTATGCAGCGTCTGGTGAGCGACCAGTCTGTCCATAACTATGAGGCGCGCCTGCGCTGCAAAGACGGGTCGATCAAACATGTTCTCATCAGTTCCACAGTCTATCGGGAGAATGGAAAATTCATCCATACCCGCTGCTTCACGCGGGACATTACCGAGCGCAAGCAGATGGAGGAGGTGCTGCGCAAGGCGTACGATGAAACCGAAATGCGCGTGCACTTCCGGACGAAAGAGCTCTCCGCGGCCATCGAGGCGCTGAAAGACGAAATCGCCAGTCGCAAGCGCGCCCAGGCTGAGATCGCCGAGCTGCGCGGACGCCTCGCCGAGAGCCGGGAAGCAGAGCGTCTCCTCCTGGCGCAAGAGCTGCATGATGGACCCATCCAGGATTTATTCGCGCTGTCTTACAAGCTGACTGCATCCCCGGAAAATGCACCCATCCCGGAGTTCCAGACCGTTCAGAACGATGTGATGGAGATCATCGGAACCTTGCGCAGGCTCTGCGAAGAACTACGCCCGTCGACCTTGATATCTCACGGCCTGGAAACTGCCATCCAGTCACATCTGGAGCAATTTAAACAGCAATACCCGGCTTACCATATTGAAGTAACTGTAGACAAAGATAGCCGCCTGCCTGAGCGAGTCAGCCTGGCTCTCTTCCGCATTTACCAGCAGGCGCTCGCCAACATTGTCCGCCATGCCCAGGCGGATCGGATCGTTGTCGGCTTCCGGGCGGAAACGAATCAGGCGGTTCTTGAGGTGCGCGACGATGGGCGTGGATTTGTCGTGCCGGAGCACTGGATCGACTTTGCCCGCCAGGGACACCTGGGTTTGGTTGGCGCCATCGAGCGCGCCGAAGCCATCGGCGGCGAGATCACCGTAACGTCCGCCCCGGGCAACGGGACACAGATTCAGGTAAAGGTGCCGTTGTCAGGTACCAGTTAGGCACAGAAAGGATACGCCGCAAGAAGGTGGAATATGAGCGGATCAGAAGAACCTTTGATAAAACTCCTTAGCCCGGCAGATGCCGGTATTTTGAGCACTGTCGCCGGGGATGTCTTTGACGATCCGATCCTCGAATCCTCCGTCCGTGAGTTTCTTGCTGACCCGCGCCATCGCCTGATCGTCGCGTTGGATGAAGACCTCGTGGTGGGATTCGTCAGCGCGGTCATCTACTTGCACCCCGACAAACCATCACCCGAGCTCTGGATCAACGAAGTTGGAGTTTCACCCATCTACCAGG
>DATHTH010000388.1:0-5979 GCA_035463495.1 Anaerolineales bacterium
AGAACTTCGAGGAAGTCTTCCAGACCTGCGCGGACCAACCGGCCACCTACCTGCTGGACGGCATTATGACTGACGAAGAAGTCCAACAGTTCTTCACCCAATAAATCATGACTGTGTCGCTTTCAGCCCGAAACGTAGTAAAGCGGTATGGAGGCGTGGTCGCCCTCTCCGATGCCAACCTGGATGTCCATTCAGGTGAAGTCCTGGCGCTGATTGGGGCAAATGGAAGCGGCAAAAGTACGCTGAGCAAGATCATCAATGGAGTAGTTGTCCTCGACGGAGGGCAGCTACTCCTTGATGGCCAGCCGACTGCCTTCTCCTCCCCGCAGGCTGCCAAGCGGGCAGGCATCGCCACCGTCTTTCAGGAGCTCAGCCTCATCCCACAGATGACCGTGGCTGAAAACATCTGGCTGACCCGAGAGCCGCTCAACGCGCTGGGACAGGTGGATCGCAAGGAGATCCGGAGGCGGACTGAAGAGCTGCTGGGGTTGTTCGAGGGGACGTTCAAAAGCAACCTGCATCCCGACTCGCCTGTAGCCCCGTTACCCCCCGACGAAAAGCAGATCCTAGAAATCCTGAAAGCGCTCAGCTCGGACCCGTGGCTGATCATTCTTGACGAAGCCACAGCCAGCCTGGACAGCCGCCAGGTGCGGCGTCTCTTCGAGCTTGTGGGGACATGGAAAGAGCAGGGCAAGGCGGTCGTGTTCGTCTCGCACCGCATGGAAGAGATCTTCCGGATTGCAGACAAATACACGGTGCTGCGAAACGGCAGAACGGTTGGATTGGGGAATATCAAGGACATCAACGAAGAACAGCTTATCAAATTGATGATTGAAAAAGAATCTGTCCTGGGCTTTCTGCGCGGTGAAGCCAGGTCAGATGGGCATAATACGAAGGAAATCTCACTCGAAGTAGAAAACCTCAGCAACGATGGCCTGCAGGGTGTGAGCTTTAAAGTGCACCGTGGAGAACTGGTGGGCATTGGCGGCTTGCGCGGTCAGGGTCAGCGCCACCTGCTCCACTCAATATTCGGTGACATTCCTTATTCCGGCATGGTTCGTATCTTTGGGGAAGAGGTCCACTTCAAGCATCCGCGGGATGCCATGCGAAAAGGACTCTCTTTGGTCCCAGGCGAGCGGGCAAAGGAAGGACTCCTTTACATCCGCTCAATCCTCGATAATCTGCTCCTGCCTTCGTGGCGGCGTTTCGGCTTGCTGCTGAAGGTCAACGAGGCAAAGCAAGAGGCAACACGAGTGGGGTCAAGTCTTAATTTGAAAATGGCAGGCCTGGCGGAGCCGGTCAGCAGCCTTTCGGGCGGCAATGCTCAGAAAGTCGTGATCGGCAAATGGCTGATGCGCAACCCGCAGATCCTGCTATTCGACGATCCGACCAAAGGCGTCGACGTGGGCACGAAGGCTGAGTTTTACACGCTGCTCACGAAGCTTAGCGACGAAGAAGGTAAAACGGTTCTCCTGTACAGCAGCGAAGATGAAGAATTGATCGGGTTGTGTGACCGTGTGCTGGTGATGTACGATGGCAGGATCCGTACCGAGTTATCGGGAGAGACGCTGACCAAGGCCAACCTGATTGCGGCAAGCCTGGGCGCTTCCTCAACAGAGCCAGGTTTGCATGGAGGTACACAATGAACCGCTCGCAATGGCAGGCGTTCACCGCGCGGCAGCCAGCTCTGTTTGCCCTGGTTCTTTTTGTTCTGGCAGTGGTCGTCAATTTGATCGTGCAGCCGAACATGCTTGCCAGAGATACATTGAACAGCAACATGCGGGTTTTTTTACCGCTGATCCTGCTGGCAGTCGGGCAGGCTATTGTGATCCTGGGCGGCGGCATTGACATTTCGGTGGGTGGAATCGTGTCGATTGTGAACACTGTGCTGGCGACCCGAGTGGGTCTGGATGGCTCGCCTGCAGACATGTGGAGATATGTATTTGTTTCTTTATTGATCGGCATTCTGGCGGGGGCAATCAACGGATTTTTTGTTTCGTTCCTTCGGCTGCAACCCATTATCACCACTTATGCCACCAGCTTTTTGTTTGCGGGTCTGGCGCTATTCATTCTACCGAACCCGGGAGGTGGTATTCCCGGGGATATCGCCGGTCTTTATCGAAGCTCGACACCCTTGAATCTGCCGCTCGCGTTTTATGTGATTGCCATTGTGCTCTTAATCTGGTCCTACCTGAGGTCTACCCGCTATGGCAATTTTCTGTACGCCGTGGGTGGAAAGGCGGAGGCGGCATATGAAACCGCGGTCCCTGTTACCTCGGTGCAGTTCAGCACCTATGTGATCTCAGGCTTCACGGCGGCACTTGCCGGGATTGCCATCACCATGCTGAGCGGATCCGGGAATGCCGATATCGGGGGGCCGATGACTCTCAATTCGATCACGGCTGTCGTGATCGGCGGGAACGCCCTCAGCGGCGGCGTAGGCGGCGTGGCAGGTCCCGTGATGGGTGCGATCACCCTGGGTGTGATTCAAAACATTATTTCCTTTGCAAATATCAATACCTGGTGGCAAACTCTGGTCCGAGCCGTCATTATCGTGGTGGCGCTCGCCGCACCAGGGCTGGTCAGTCTGATCCGGTCCCGAAGGAGAGCCTCATGAGAAGGATCTCCATATCTCCACCGGTCGCCGCCCTCATACTTGCCGTAACCTTGTTCCTGTTGTCGGGATTGCTGCCAAATGGCTTCGGCAGTGACCTGGATGTGGCGCGGGCGCAGGCACTCAACATCCTGCGCCTGGCGGTGTTCCTAGGGGTGATCGCTGCGGGACAGACGCTTGTCATCATCAGCGGGCATGAGGGGATCGACCTCTCCGCCGCCGCGGTCGTTACACTGACGGCGATCCTGACGTATATCATTGTCAATGGCTCGGACGCGCGTGTGCTGCCGGCGCTGCTCGTTGCCCTGGCTGTGGGCGCAGTAGTCGGTTTCATCAACGGCGTAGGGATCACGTTCCTGAGGGTCTCGCCGTTTGTCATGACACTGGGTATGGCGGGCGTTGTGTCCGGCGCGATCATCGTCATCACCCAGGGCAGCGTCACCGGCAGAATTGCCCCGATCATGACCCGCCTGATCGCTCGTCCGTTCTCACCGGAGCTGCAAATTCCGAATGCGATCCTCATCTGGATCCTGTTCGGGATTCTGATGTGGCTGCTGCTCGAGCGGACGACATTCGGCAGAAACCTGTTTGCCATCGGCGTGAACCGCGTCACGGCGCGCCTTTCGGGGGTCAATGTGACCGGGATGAACCTGGCAACCTATGCCCTGGCAGGCGCCCTGGCTGGCTTTGGCGGATTCTTGCTGGTCGGCAACACGGGTGTCGTGCATCTCCAGCTGGGGCAGCCGTTCCTTTTTCCCTCCATCGCCGCGGTGGCGGTGGGCGGCACGCTGCTCTCCGGCGGCAAGGGCAGTTACTGGGGCACCATGGCTGGCGCAATCGTATTGACCCTGATTACCAGCCTGCTCACGACGATGCAGATGCCCGAGTCGGTTCGGCGGATGGTGCTGGGCGGCACGTTGCTGGTTTTGATCTCGATCTACGGCCGCCAGAGATCGTTGAGACAATAGGGAATCCAACGTCTCCTGACGTTGATTTCTGGAATCTAAGAAATTTGGAGTCCTCTGTATGAGATTGAACAGTAAAACAATTACGTACGAACAGCTCGCCAAAGTGATCGATCACTCGCTATTGCGTCCCGAGCTGACCGAGGCGGACGTGCTGGCTGGCTGCGAGCTGGCTGCGCGCTATCATGTCGCAACCGTTTGTGTGAAACCATCCGATGTGAAACTGGCAAAGGAAGCGCTCCAGGATTCGGATGTCATCGTCAGCACGGTAGTGGGCTTTCCGCATGGGAGCAATGTCACATCCATTAAGGTCGCTGAGGCAGAGCAAGCCATGGACGACGGCGCGCTGGAGCTCGACATGGTCATCAACATCGGCAAGCTGCGCTCGGGGAAAAATGACTATGTCCGCCAGGACATCGAAGCCATATGTGAGGCTGCCCACGCGCGCGGCGTAAAGGTCAAGGTCATCTTCGAGAACTCGTACCTCACCGACGAGGAGAAAATCACAGCCTGCAAGCTCAGCGAAGCCGCGGGCGCGGACTGGGTGAAGACCTCCACCGGCTTTGCCTCGGGCGGCGCAACACTCGAAGACCTGCGCCTGATGCGTGCCAACGTGAGCGATCATATCCAGGTCAAGGCGGCGGGCGGAGTGCGAACCCTGCCCGCACTGCTGGATGTGATCGACGCCGGTGTCACCCGCTGCGGCGCGACCGCCACCGCCACCATCCTCGACGACTTTCGGCGGATGAAGGACGGCGCGCCGCTGGTAGCTTCAAAAGCTGATGACGGTTCAGTAAGTTACTAGTCGTCTTCGCGCCGAGCGCAGGGACGCTGGTCCCGTGGTCGAAACGCGCGACGATTGGACGCTGTGCGAAAGGAAAAACCATCTTCATGACCGAACAACTGACCAAACAAACCATCGGCGTCGGGGTGGCGGGGACAGGCTTCATCGGCCCGGCGCATGTGGAAGGCCTGCACCGCAACGGGATGCGGGTGCTTGGGCTGCTTGGCAGCTCGAGGGAGAAAGCGGAAAGCAAGGCAGCCGATCTCGGCATTCCACGCGTCTACGATTCGCTGGAGGGAATGCTCGCAGATCCTGATGTGAACGTGGTGCACCTCGCCACGCCGAACCACCTGCACCACCCGCATGCCAAAGCCGCATTGCTGGCTGGCAAACATGTTGTCTGTGAAAAGCCGCTGGCGATGACCTCCGCCGAGTCGGCAGAATTGGTGCAGCTTGCGAAGGAGAAAGGGCTGGTCAACGCGGTCAACTTTAACATCCGCATGTATCCGCTCGCCCAGCAGGCGCGCAGCATGGTGCAGAGCGGCGAGCTGGGTGAGGTCTTCATCCTGCAGGGCTCGTACCTTCAGGACTGGCTGCTGCTGCCCACGGACTGGAACTGGCGCCTGGAGCCCGGGCTGGGCGGTAGCCTGCGCGCTGTCGGCGATATCGGCTCGCACTGGCTGGACCTGCTGACCTTCATCACCGGCCTGCGCGTGGAAGAGGTCTACGCCGATTTCAAAACATTCCATCCCATCCGCAAGAAGCCGTCGAAGCCTCTCGAGACCTATACCGGCAAGATGCTCACGCCGGAAGACTACGTGGACCAGCCGATAAGCACCGAGGACTATGCCACGATCATCCTGCACTTTGAGAACGATGTGCGCGGCGTGCTGACCGTCTCGCAGGTTTCGTCGGGGCGCAAGAACCGGCTCTTCTACGAGATCAACGGCTCGAAGTCCTCGCTGGCATGGGACTCGGAACGCCCGAACGAGCTGTGGATCGGGCACAGGTCCGCACCCAATCAGGTCCTGTTGAAGGATCCGTCGCTGCTCTCGCCGGAAGCGCAGTCTGTGACTTCCTATCCCGGCGGTCACAATGAAGGCTTCCCGGATACCTTCAAGCAGCTGTATGCCAAGGTATACAGCTATATCCTGGCTGGCGATTTCAGCAAAAAGCCCGACTTCCCGACTTTCGAAGATGGTCATTACGAGATGCTGTTGTGTGAGGCGATTGAAGGAAGTGCACGCGAAAAAGTCTGGGTGAAAGTGTAATGAACTCTGAAAAGACCTGACAGGTTTTCATGGAGGCAAGGCTTGCTTGCATCTCCGTTTATGAGACTTTCAATTTTGACTTCGTCCACGGAGAAACCTGTCAGGTCTATGGTGAATAGAAAAGGAGGCAGAATATGAAGCTTGGATTCTTTACCGCCGCATTGCCCGGCAACAGTCTGGAAGAGGCCGCCCGATGGGGCGCGCAGAGCGGCTTCGAGGCCATTGAGATCGCCTGCTGGCCCGTCGAAAAAGCGACCCGCCGTTATGCCGGCGTCTCCCACATCGACGTCCAGAACCTGGACCAGGGGAAAGCCAGAGAGATCCGCCGCATGCTTGACGACTGCG
>DATHTH010000389.1:0-18506 GCA_035463495.1 Anaerolineales bacterium
AGCGGCCGACGCGCTCAAGGTCGTAATGGCGCTGATCGAACAGCTGCTCCTCCAGGAACTGGCGGGCATTGTCCAGCGTCGCAGGATCGCCCGGACGCATCCGCTTGAAGAACTCGATCAGAGCGGCTTCGGCAATCGTCTGCTTGTTGGTGACTTCCCACTCAGGCTCCTGCTTGAGGGTGGAAGCAATGAACAACCGCTCCGGATTGTTATCCACATCCTGGAACAGGGAGATGATCTCCTCATCGCTGCCGGTGACGAGCGGGGAATCTTTCGTGCCATCGTCCACGGCAGCCAGGGCACGCAGGAAGACCGTGATCGGCACGGTTCGCTTGCGGTTAAACTTCAGGATGATGTAATCGGACTTGCGGGTCTCGAACTCCATCCAGGCGCCGCGGTCCGGGATCAGCTTGGACATGGCAAGCGGACGTCCGGTAGCGCGATCGGTCGGGGCTTCGAAGTAGACACCCGGGGAGCGGATGAGCTGTGAGACAACGACCCGCTCGGTACCATTAATAATGAACGTGCCCTTGTCGGTCATCTCGGGAAAATCGCCGAGGAAGATGTCCTGCTTGATCGGCTCCGGAACATCCGGACCTGCCAGCAGCACGGAGACGTAGAGCGGGCTAGCATAGGTCAGATCGCGCTCGACACATTCTTCGATCGTGTGTTTCGGTTCACCAAACCAATACTTAAGCCCCCACTGCTTTGCTTCGGGGCTGCGGCTTGGGAAATATAACTTCATTCCCTTGTTATAGGATTCGATTGGAGAGACCTCGTGGAAGAGATCACCAAGTCCCTCTTTTTTGAGGCGTTCGAAAGAATCTAGCTGGACTTCAATGAGGTTGGGGAGTTTGATATTGATGGGGATACGCGCGTAACTCTTGCGGGGTAAAGAAGACATTCGGTTCACTCCTGGCCTTCGGCTGGTGAGACGGGTACGAACAGCACAGTGTCAGTCCCTAAAAATTGACTCTCTTTAGATGTTGGGCAAGGCTAAAATTTGGAGACGATGAACTGGCTATAGACACACAAATCCATCCCGCGACAATTGGCGGGATAGCAAACCGTGATTATATACCATAGTTTATTTATGCGCAAGGGCTTTTTTCTCTTTTTATCGCCCCTGCCCTCTCCGGGAATGGGCGGATTCTAACACAATCCTGAATTTTCGCAACCTCGCGGAGGCTGGTGGGGTTTTGATTGGTAGAATTTCTCAAACTCAGACGTCCCGGAGGCGGCATGGCAACACCACAGGCAACAGTTAACGACAGGCGTGAAATCTTCGGCTGGGCCATGTACGACTGGGCCAATTCGGCATTCAGCACTACGGTCGGGACTGTTTTCCTGGGGCCCTATATCGCATCGCTCGCGGCGGAGGCGGCGGGTGCAGATGGTGTGGCGCGCTTCCTGGGAATCCCGATTGCTCCGGACTCATTTCTCCCCTACTGTATTTCGTTTTCGGTCGGCTTGCAGGTGCTGTTTCTGCCCATTCTTGGCGCGATCGCAGATTACTCCCACCTGCGCAAGCGCATGATGCAGACCTTCGCCTTCATCGGGGCTCTTTCGACCGTGCTGATGTTCGCGGTGACAGGAGACCTGTGGTGGCTGGGCGGTGTCCTGTTCATTATTGCCAATCTCGCTTTCGGGGCAGCCATTGTGTTCTACAACGCCTACCTGCCGGACATCGCCAGCCCAGACCAGCGCGACCGCGTCTCCTCATATGGCTGGGCAATGGGATATCTGGGCGGGGGACTCTTGTTGGCATTGAATCTGGCATTCTTTATTTTTAGTGAAGATATCGGCGTGCCTGGCGACCTGGCGGTACGTATCAATCTTGCCTCAGCAGGAATATGGTGGCTGGGGTTTTCGTTCCTCACCTGGTCACGATTACGGTCGCGCCGCGCGGCGCGCCCTCTGCCGGCCGGTGAGACATACGCAAGCGTAGGCTTCAAGCAACTGGGCAAGACTTTTCGGGAGATGAGAAATTTTCCGGAAACGCTCAAATTTCTCCTGGCCTACTTTCTGTACAACGATGGCATTCAAACTGTGATCGCGGTCGCCTCTACGTTTGCCGCAGCACCCATTGCCCGGGGCGGGATCGAGCTTTCGCAGGACACGCTGATCGCCGTGATCCTCATGATCCAGTTTGTGGCATTCTTTGGGGCCCTATTCTGGGGCCGGCTGGCTGGTTGGATCGGAGCCAAACCGGCCATCATGGTCAGCCTGGTGATCTGGGCAGGTGTAGTGATCTATGCCTACAGCGGCATGCAGGGCGACTCACGTGTGACCGAATTTTTCATCCTGGGCGTCTTCATTGCCCTGGTCCTGGGCGGATCGCAAGCCATCAGCCGGAGCCTGTTCGCCCAGATGATCCCCGAAGGCAAAGAAGCGGAGTTCTATGCCTTTTACGAGGTCAGCGAACGCGGCACTTCGTGGACAGGTCCGTTGATCTTCGGCCTGGCAAACCAGGTCTTCGGCAGCTTGCGCTACGGGATCTTATCGCTGATCTTTTATTTCATCGCAGGATTGATCGTGCTGCCATTTGTGAACGTGCGGAAGGCGATGCAAGATGTAAAAGAGCATTCGTAAATAGAAGAGACCGAGACGCATGCGTCTCGGTCTCTTTAAGATCATGTTCGTCCTGCTGAGGGGCTACAGCTTCGGCAGCACAATCGACTGCTGTTTCTGATATTTCCCATTCTTATCTGCATAGGAGACTTCACATTCCTCGTCCGCTTCAAAGAAAAGGACCTGGGCTAAGCCCTCATTCGCGTAGATCTTTGCAGGCAGCGGGGTCGTGTTGGAGATCTCAAGCGTGACAAAGCCTTCCCACTCAGGCTCAAAGGGAGTCACATTCACTATGATCCCGCAACGTGCATATGTAGATTTTCCGAGACAGATTGTCAACACTTTGCGCGGGATGCGGAAGTATTCCACCGTACGAGCGAGTGCAAACGAATTGGGCGGAATGACGCAGACATCGCCAGTGTAATCCACCATGGATTTCGTATCGAAGTTCTTCGGATCAACAGTTGCGGAAAACACATTGGTAAAGATCTTGAATTCATCCGCCACGCGGACGTCGTACCCATACGACGACACACCGTAAGAGACCACGCCATTGCGGACTTGCTTCTCTTCGAACGGCTCGATCATACGATGCTCGTGCGCCATCTTGCGGATCCAGTGATCAGGTTTAAGGCCCATAAATTCTCCAGTTTGAGTTTAATTCACAACGAACACAACCTGCGTACGTCTGCCCGATTCTACTTCAATGCGGCGCTCATAGAACTGTCCGTTTACATCCACAACGATACGGTAATGGCCGGCCGGCAATTCACCGAGCACAGCGTTTTCACTGCCGTGCAGCATATCGGCTGAGTATGTGGTCCCATAAAACGACCGCTCGACGGTTCCGGTCGGATCAGGATAATATTGGATCGTAAATTCTCCAAATTGGATCAATTCTTGATTGGGATCCACGATGGACATTTCCAGGACTCCGAAGGCAGTCCCATTTTCATCCAGGGGTGGGATCAGCCACAGCTCCGGGTTTTTGGTTGCAAAGTAATCCTCAACGTTTCCCTGCCGGACCTCGAAGTGCAAATGGCTGCCAATTGCTGTGCCCGTCCGGCCAACCTCACCGATTTTAGCGCCTGGCAGAACCTGCTGCCCTGTCTGAACTTCCACCGTAGAGAGATGTGCATATAAAGTGAATAAGGAGTCCGCGTGTTTTATCACGACGAGATTCCCATAATAGTTGGGCCACGGCGCATAGGTCGCTGCCTCATCGGGGCCCGCGAACACAATGGTTCCATCCCCCGCAGCATAGACGGGTGTGCCGCTGGCATTGGCAAACTCCACCCCGTGATGGGGATCACGCGTCCCACTCGCGGTAGAGGCGTAGCGATACGACGGATCAATACGGTCATTGCCGGGGGGATGGATCGGGCGCTGGAAGATCAAATGACCGTCCGTGATGCAGAAATCCGCGAGCAAGGGATCGCAGGGAGGATCAACAGTCGGCATGTGCGTTGGAGTGGAAGTAGATGGTACAGGAGTAGAAGGTGGGCTGGTGCGGGACGGAAAAACCGGTATATCCGCCTGGGTATTTGTGCTAACAGGGGCAGGTTCGATTACTCGGGTGTTTGCAGTTGCGCAGGATGTCACAACCAATAGCAGGAGAAGATTCTTAAACGCCTTCATAAAGCCGCCCAATTCTTATGCAGCCGTGGCAAAAGACAATCTTCTATTGATTCAAAACTTTGATTGGCAACAGGCTTCGACACGGCTTCGCCAGTCAGGGTCATTCCGCTCAACGCGAAATTCGCTTTAGGGCTAAATCCCTCCGCGTGTTTTCATCGTCTGGCGGATCTCTTGTTCAAGCGCGTCCGCTTTCGCCTCGATTTCCCTCAACTCCTCAAGCATCTTCTCCCCCACCGATTTTTCAGACAGGGAATGCAGGTTGATCTTCACATTGTAGCCGGCAACCGTCAGCGCGGCGCGCGCCATGACGAACCCAGACATGGCGTCGCTGATGGCGTTGCTGTTGGCTTCTTTAGCACATTTCAGGCCGAGTTCCATGACCTTGATGACGTCCTTGGCAACGTTCAATGGGACATGAGCTGCGTTGAGGGTTGCCACCTGGATGGCGGCGCTGCGCTTGTTCTGCTCTTCTTCGGTTTCCTTGGGAAGTCTGAAGGCACCCATCACCGCTTCAAAGGCCGCTGAGTCATCGTCTACTGCCTGAGTTAATTTCTTGCGAAGGCCCTCCGCCATGACGCGAATGGCTTGCATCTGCGCTTCGACGGTGGCATATTTCTTCTTCCCGATGGTCAAGCCTGCCGCCATAGCAACCAACGCCGCGCCCATGGCGCCAGCGTAAGCGCCTGCCGAGCCGCCGCCCGGGGTCGCTGTGGGGGCGGCTAATTCTTCGATAAAGGAGACGGGTTTCGGCGGCGGAGCGGAGGCGGATGAGTCCATCAGACGGGATTCGAGGACCTGTTCCTTGTCGAAGGCATCCAGCTGGGTGTACCAGACAGCCGCGTCCACCAGCGCCTCCTGGGGAATCAACCCGACCAACTCGCTGTGATGGATGCCAACACCATAACGCTGGGCTTCGCGGCGAATGGTCTCCACCACACGGGCGATGGGAGTCTCGCGGAAATTCGTAAGATTCATGGAAACCTGTGCGCGACCTTCCACGAGCAGTCCCAGTGCCTTAACATGCCGCAATCCACCCGATGAATGCCGGATGGCTCTGGCGATCTTTTTAGCAACATCCACGTCGCCCGTCGTGAGGTAGACATTGAAGGCGATCAATGGATTGCGCGCTCCGATCACCGTGGCGCCAGCCTTGCCCAGTCTGACAGGACCGTAATCCGGCTGGCGCTCAGGATTAGATTCGATCTCAGCCTTGAGCCCCTCGTACTGGCCTTTGCGTATGTTTTCCAGGTTGGCACGCTCGGGCCGCATTGCCGCTGCTTCGTACAGGTAGACCGGAATACTGAGCTCATTGCCCACCCGTTCCCCGAGCCTTTTGGCAATGACGATGCAATCGTCCATGCTCGCGCCGTTGAGCGGGACAAAGGGGACAACATCTGTCGCACCGATGCGCGGATGCTCACCTGTGTGGTTGTCCAGGTTAATCAGCTCAGAGGCTGTCTTAATAGCGCGGAAAGCAGCCTCTTCCACCGCGAACGGTGGACCGGCGAAGGTTAACACCGTCCGGTTGTGATCGAGGTCGGAGGAACGGTCGAGGAGCTTGACCTCACTCACGGATTCGATGGACGCCACGATCTGGTCGATCACCTCGGGCCGCCGCGCTTCGGAGAAGTTAGGAATACATTCGATGAGTTGATTCATAGTATGTGAGATAGAAACATTCTAGGCAGATTTGAATGGATTAATTATAAGGGAGAAATCATAAAAACCACCGGTGGTATACTGCTCACAGATTGGTCTTCGTGTACGATCCGTGCGGCCTGTTTTAGACGTTGACAAGGAGGCGAACATGACGGTAACTGTCGAATTTCAGGGGAATGTAGCCCGCATCATACTTTCGGGCAGCGTCGATTATTCCTTGCAGGAAATCATTCGAAATGCGAGCCAGCAGGCACTTTCCGGCCGCAATGTCAGAGAGATCCAGGTTGATTTTTCTGAGGTGACTTTTCTGGACTCATCCATGATTCGAGCATTGCTGACTCTTCAAAAAGAAGCCGATGCCTCCGGAAAGTCATTGATTCTTTCAAACTGCAGCGGCAACACTCGCGAAGTGTTCGAGATCGGGGGATTCGACCGAATGTTCAGCTTCCGCTGAGTATTCTTTGCCTGAGAGCAAACTGTAATTGCCGTTCCAGGGAGAAGCCCTATAATTATTTCAGACAAGGATAGACGAGCCTTTCATCTTTTTCTTTTATATGCCTCAGAGAGGAGCACTTATGGAAATCAGTCTTGCCGAAGAACGTGCCTATTATTTCGTCCCGCAGATCTCACTGGAAATAGCCCGTGACCGCATCGAGAAGAAAAAGACATCGCTGGTCGCAGGGATGTTCGGGACTCTGATCTCGAGCCCAAGCGCCACAGACATCCAGGAGATCTCGGTCGAGAACCGTCTCGAGCCATACTGGATGGTGGCAATCGCATCTCGCACAACGTATGACCGGCAACAGATCTATTCCATTCCTATCAAGGGCGAGGAAGTACGGGAGGTCACGGTGCTGGGACAAAAGCTGGTCATCGGCTCCAAGGGAAACCCCGCCCTGACGCTGAACGCCGTCGAGCACTGTGTGGAGGAGAACCGCGCCACTCGTTATTTCGATGGGCTGTCCGGGCAGAAGAACGATTTCAGCAGATACCAGTCGTTTGCTAAAACCGAGGTCACCGACCTGACAAGCTTCGCACCGGGCGGGATGCTGGTCGTGCCGCCCCAGATGCGCGCTACGGCCATCGTTCGTCAGGTGCTGGGGGAGGTGATCCAGCCGGTGACCAAGGCTCAGATCATCCACGAGGAACGCGTGGACGTGGAAGCCATCGAGCTGAACTTCCGGCCGGTCTATGCTTTCGAGTATGAGTGGGCCAGCAAGGGGAAACGTGTCATCGTAGAGTTTGACGCACTGCTGGGCGATATGCGCAGCGGCGGCAAAAAGTGGAGTGACCAGATCAAAGGCATTCTGACGCGTGATCTGTTCTTCGACGTGACCGCCGACGCCGTGGGGATGATCGTACCGGGTGGAAGTATCGCCGTGAAGCTGGTCAAAGCTGTCGTGGACCGCAGGAAATAGCAGGCCTGTCACCTTGAACATTCTCGAAACGGAGCGACTAACCCTGCGTCAATTTGAGCTTCGGGACGCGGAGTTCATCCTGGAGCTTCTGAATGAACCATCATTCATCCGGAATATTGCAGACCGCGGCGTACGAACGGTGGAGGACGCCCGCAACTACCTGCTTAATGCACCAATCACCAGCTATCAGAAACATGGCTTTGGCTTGTTCATGGTTGAATTAAGAGAGACGGGCGAGCCAATCGGCATGTGCGGGCTCATCCGGCGGGACGGGCTGCAAGATGTCGATATTGGCTATGCGCTACTACCCCGGTTCTGGTCAAAAGGATACGCGCTGGAAGCCGCGCGCGCGGTAAGGGAGTATGCGAGGAATCGGATCGGATTGAAGCGCCTGGTGGCGATTGTCGATCCTGCCAACGAAAGCTCGATCCGCGTCCTTGAAAAGATTGGTCTCCGCTACGAGAAGATGATCAGGTTGTCCACGGATGATATTGAGTTGAAGCTGTTTGGAACGTCTCTCGAAGCTTCACCCGAGATCACTTCTTCACTGGATGAATTCTGCTTCCGACCGGATCGAGTCCACGTCGGTACCGTTTTTCATTACTTAAAATCAAATATTGATGGAAGTTATCCGGCGCGGATCTTTATACATATCCCTGACCACGAGCATCTGGAAGTCCTGAAGCTCGAAGCTCACGGCATGGACGCGGCACTGGTCAAAGCGCACATGGATTGGACGACGTTCTCGGCCGATCGCTTTGAGTCCTGGATTCTGCTGCCGGATGGCACGCGGACGTCACAGGCTTCGATGTCCTCTTCCTTCGAAAAGAAGACATTTACCATCACCTGGAAAGGACGCAATGACATCGTGCGGGTGCAGCACTACCCTGTGCATGTCTACAACTTCGACTTCATCAGCCTCCACCATGTCCTTCCGCACTGGCAGGAGCCCGAAGGGAGAGTAACCATCGGCGTGTTGCAGCCGAATTTCGATCCGGATCCTCAGTCCGTTTTGAATTATGAGGGAACAGTTGATCTCCTGTACGTCGGACCGGAAGAACGCGATGGACATGTCTGCCGCAGATACAGCATCGGAGGTCCCGGGATTCGGCATCAGGCCGGATCGATCTGGGTCAACGGGCAAAATGGATATGTACAAGATATGGAAATTCCCGTTCCCGATAACCCGGCCTGGCAGGATTTCAAGTTCAGGTTTGTCTCGAGCGAGCACATGAATCCCCGGCAATGGAATGATTTCGTGACAGAAGAAGTGCGGAAACTAAAACAAACGTAGCTTACAGACTTTATATGAAGGTAGACATTCCACGTTATCGGCTCTACAACCAGTTCCTTTCTCATACGGATCTGGCTAAACCTGGCGATGTGGTCCGGCGGCTCGGGGCGGTACAATCCCAGGATTATGGCGGAGCCAAGTGGGCGCTGGGACTGCGCCTGGAACACGCGACCGACGCGGCGCTGGATCAGGCGTTCAACGAAGGCAGGTTCCTGCGTACCCACATCCTGCGCCCCACCTGGCACTTCGTCGCCCCGGAGGATCTGCGCTGGATGCTTCAACTGAGTGCCCCGCGCGTCCATGCTGCCAATGCGTTCATGTACCGGCAGCTGGACGTGGATCGCGCCAGCCGCCGGAAAAGTTATAAGGTCCTGGAAAAAGCTCTGGGCGGGGGCCAATACTTGACTCGAAATGAGCTCAGTTCCGCGTTTGAGAAAGCCGGCTTAGTTGCGAAGGGTCCGCGATTGGCATACTTTGTGATGTCCGCCGAATTGGACGGGATTCTGTGCAGCGGACCCCGGCGCGGGAAGCAGTTCACCTATGCGCTCCTCGAGGAGCGGGTTCCAGAAACGGCTCCACTTAACCACGAGGAGGCGCTTGCCGAACTGACCCGACGCTACTTCGCCACGCGCGGACCGGCGACCCTTCATGATTTCACCTGGTGGTCCGGTCTGACCATGGCGGACGCAAAGCAGGGTATGGAGATGGTGAAATCTAACTTCACGCAGGAAGTGGTGGATGGAAATTCATACTGGTTTGACAACTCTATCTCGCCGGTGCGCGAGCCATCGCCCACAGCCCATTTGCTTCCCAATTACGATGAATATTTCATCGGTTTCAAAGATCGTAGCGCCATTGGGAGGCTCATCACCCCGTGGCGCCCCGACGAAAGCGGCGCGACCTTGCCCGTCCACGTCATCATTCTCGACGGTCAGATCGTCGGTGGCTGGAAGCGGAACATCAAGAAAAATGAAGTTGTTATCGATTTGACGCTGCTCACGGAGCTAACCAAGAAGCAATCCACGGCGGTGATCCAGGCTGCGGGGCGTTATAGGAAATTTATGGGTGTTGCCGCCGAAGTAGTCCTTTAGTCCCCCATCAGTATTTATTCTTTATAATATGCAAGCCTGTGGTAATTTATAAGGGTAATGCGGCAGGAAGGAGCTGATATGGCTGCAAAAGTGGAGAGTGATGGCGGGATTGCACGCATCGTTTTGTCCGGCGATTTCGATTTTTCCAGCCAGGCCCGCCTGGCTGAGGCGTTCGACGAAGCGCTTCTGCTCCCGGGTGTTAATGAAATCCGCGTGGATATGACCGACACAACATTTGTCGATTCTTCATTCATTCGCGCGCTTGTGAAACTTCGGGAGAATGCGCGCCTCGCCCAGCGCTCCTTGAGCATTTGGAACTGTAACGAGCGCGTTCGGGAAATCTTTGTGATCGGCGGATTTGATCAGCTGTTTATGCTGCACTGAAGTCAACCTCCGTGGTACGCAGTACGACCGCCACTAAAAAGTAAAAGATATAACGAGTGGACGAAATCTCCTGTCTTTGACCGGAGATTTCTCTTCAAACATGGATACCCTGTATAATTCCGCGCATGAGCATCCCGGATTACATCGTCACTGAGATGGAGCTGCGCCGCAACACAGGCGAGCGCGGCACGAGAAAGTTTATTGCTTACCGGGGCGTTGTCTACGATGTGACCGATTGTCCCAAGTGGCGGACTGACCTGCATGAGCAGCTCCACTTCCCCGGGCAGGACCTCACCCGCGAGCTCCCAGAAGCCCCGCACAGGGAAGATGTCTTCTCCAGACCCTGCGTAAGAGTAATCGGTAAACTTCAATCTATTCAGAGGTAAAGAATGACCGAACTCAAGTGGTGGCAGAAAGCAGTCTTCTATCAGATCTATCCGCGCTCCTTCGCGGACGGCAACGGCGACGGGATCGGTGACTTCAAAGGCATTATCGAAAAGCTTGATTATCTTGCCAACCTGGGCATAGACGCTCTCTGGCTCTCTCCGCACTTCCCCTCCCCCAACTGGGACTGCGGATATGACGTCTCCGACTATACAGACGTCGCCCCTGAATATGGGACGCTGGAAGATTTCAAGACGTTCCTACGCGAGGCACATGCGAGGGACATACGAGTGATCCTGGACCTTGTCTTGAACCACACCTCTGATGAGCATCCATGGTTCCTCGAGTCAAGATCGAGCCGCAATAATCCGAAAGCCGATTGGTATGTATGGGCGGACTTTCCTCCCAACAACTGGCAATCCTGCTTCGACGGCGAAGCATGGACCTACGTTCCCGAGCGCGACCAGTATTACTATCACTACTTTATGAAGCAGCAGCCCGATCTGAACTGGCACAATCCTGAGGTCAAGCAAGCCATGTGGGATGCAGCGCGCTTTTGGCTGAACCTGGGTGTGGATGGCTATCGCCTCGACGCCATCGGCACGATCTATGAGGACCCCAACCTGACCCCGCACAACGTGCCCTTTGACCTCGCTGGGATTCGCCGCGCCGGGGAGCTGGCGAAAACGAGCGCAGAGAAAAAGGTGATCGAAAAATACTGGTACGAGATGTTCAAGAACCAGTGGGCGCAGCCCGGGATGCACGAGCTCATGACAGAATTGCGAGGCGTCATTGACGAGTTCCCTGGCGACCGTGTGCTGGTCGCCGAAGACGACAATATCGCCTACATGGGAAGTGGCGAGGATGAGCTGCATCTCGTCTTTAATTTTCCACTGATGCGGACGGACCGCATTACCCCCAGCCACATCCGGCGCAATCAGAAGGAGCGCCTGGCGCAGCTGGATGCGCTGCCGGCTGCTCGCGGTTGGCCCTGTAATACGCTCGGCAACCATGACTCCTCGCGCATCCACACCCGTTATGGAGACAGGCAGCATGACGCCGCGCTTGCCCGGCTCCACGCGGCATTGGTGTTGACGCTCCGGGGCACACCGTTCCTCTACAACGGCGAAGAGATCGGCATGACCGATCTTATTATCACTGACCCCAACCGGCTGCGTGATACGATGGCGACCTGGTACTATGACCGGCTGGTGAATGAGCTGGGGGTAGATCCGGCAGAAGCAGCCTTGCGCGCCGGCGAAATGTCGCGTGACAAGAACCGTACTCCCATGCAGTGGTCCAATCAGCCGAACGGAGGCTTTTCCCCTGTCAGCGTGGAAACCTGGCTACCCGTGAACCCGAATTACAAGAATGGTATCAATGTGAGAGACCAGGAGAACAACCCGGTCTCTCTGCTGAATTACTATAAGCACCTCTTGCAGCTGCGCCGCGAGTCCCCGGCATTGATCGCCGGGGAATATATCCCACTGCACAACACGGCTAAAGATTATTTCGCTTTCCTCCGTACCTCCCCCGATCAGGCCGTGCTGGTCGTCTTGAACTTCTCAGCAAGCAAGCTGGAGGTCGACTTTTCGCGGGTCAGGGAAATCAAAGGGCGTGAGCTACAGATTCTATTCTCCAGCGCCGAGCGCTTAAAGACCACCAAGCCCTCACACGGGCTGACGATCAGTCCATTCGAGGTCTTCGTTGCCGAGGTGCAGGGATAGGGCGTGTCGCCTATTGTTGATGAGGCAATGAAGATGTGGCAACCAGGTCAACTCGTGCTCTGGCGGGGTATTTTTCGGGGGCGGGTCTGGCAAGCGCAGACGGTAATCGTAGTAAAGGATACGCCCGAGGAAACGGCTTTTGCGCTGCTGCCGGGGACGGAGTGCATGATAGAGGAAAGCTATGCAACAGGTAATGGCGCTCACCGCTGGGATTTCAAGGAGAAGCCGTGGAATTTAATAAACCGTCCCTGGCGCACCAATCGCCTGCTTTTCTTGGTTGAGCCCGGAAAATACTACTCGACCATTCTGTTCTGGGACGACGAAAGCCATCAGTTCCTGTGTTATTACATCAACTTCCAGTTGCCTTTCCGGCGAAAAAAAAAAGGGATCGATACTCTCGATCTGGAGCTCGACCTGGTCATCCACCCGGAATTTAGCTATGGTTGGAAGGATGAAGTCGAGTACCAGTCCGCCATAGAGCACGATGTCATCTTTCCGGAATGGGTCCGGGGCGTCGAAGCAGGAAAATCAGAAATCCTTGCCAGGCTCGAAAGGCGCGCCTATCCATTTGACGGCTCCTGGCTGGACTGGATGCCTGACCCAGGCTGGAGGCCGCCCACGCTACCTGAAAATTGGGATAAGATATAAGGAATAAGGTTGTGGAGTCCAGGAGCTTGCTCCTGGATTTTCGGATAGCTACCCGTCCGACTTTATAAAAGTTGCTACTTAACAGTTGGAGCACGAATGATTACCCCTCAAAAAGCGATACATTATGAGCGATATGAGTTCCGGAAGTGGAAGCCGTTGGATGCGGAGACCATCGTCGAGAGCCCGGTTTCCCTGACGGTCAACGGCAGAGTCTGGTTAACGTTTATGTGCACACCCGTCGACCTGGAGGCGATGGCTGTAGGATTTCTGTACAACGAAGGCATTATCGAATTAATGGGGGAGGTGGAGGATGTGCGCGTCTGCGAGCACGGCGACAACGTGGACGTCTGGCTGAGCCACGGCGTGGAACAGCCCCAATCCTGGCGGCGGACGTCCGGCTGCACGGGCGGCGTCACGGCCGTGGATGCGCTGGCGCGCGTCGATGTCTCGTTTGACGGCGACCAGCCCCGAGTCCCGGCGGAAGCGGTCGGTCAGATGGTAGACATGTTGTTCGAGTCGCAGTCCTTGTACCGCGAGACAGGCGGAGTCCACACCTCGGCGCTGGGCGACGGAGAAAAGATCGTCTGTGCGGCGGAAGACATTGGCAGACACAACACGCTCGATAAGATTGCGGGGTTATGCCTGATGAAGAACACATGGCCCGCCATACGGATACTAATGACGACCGGCCGTATCAGCTCGGAGATGCTGCAAAAGGCGGCACGTATCGGGGCGCCGATCCTGATCTCCCGAACATCGCCCAGCTCGCTCTCGATCGAGATGGCAGAGCGCTACGGCATTACCCTGATCGGCTACGCCCGGCGAGACCGGTTCAATGTGTATTCGAACAGCCAGAGAATTCAACGTGAAATGGAACCGTCCATATGAAATATAGCGCTTCTCTCGAGAATCGGCCCGGCGTTCATCAAGTCACCTTGAAAGTGGGTGACAAAGAACAAAGCCTGCCCATCCCACCCAGGGAAACGGGCGGATCCAGCCTTACAGGCGGCGAGCTGCTGTTTCTCGCACTTGCAACCTGTTACTGCAATGACATTTATCGCGAAGCCACCGCGCGGGGCATCAAGGTGACAGGCGTGGAAGTTAAAGTGGAGGGCGATTTTGAAGCGCCGCGGCTGCCCGGTACAAATATTGTCTACCGCGCCAGGGTCACTGCGGAGGCAAGTGATGAGCAGATCCGTGAGCTGATGCTGCATACGGACACTATCGCCGAAGTGCACAACACATTGCGTGTCGGCACGCCTGTAAAGCTGGAAATATAACGGCTATCTTAATATGACAACTATCCTCCAAAATGATGAAGAATGCAACTTACAGTAAAAAAGGGCATCTGTATAATAAGCTCCAGTAGCGGCGAGTCTGAAACATCAGAATACACCGTAGCTCATTGCAAAACATTGCGCTCTCAACGTCTCCAACGAAGCCCAAGGCAGTACATGATCCTGGCTCGCGCTACCTGGTGATGACAACCATAGCGACTACAACATTGCCTGTCATTGTCCAAGCCGCCCCTTAACAGGCGGCTATTCTTTTAGGATCCGCTTGTGAAAATTATCACTATAAATACAGATGAACGTCTCTGACAGATAAGAGTGATCAGACGTATGATGTCAGAAGAAACGATAGTGATTTTGTTGGTGCTTGTGTTGCACGGTGAAAGGATTGTGATTTTATGAATTTAAAAGAAGTTGTTCATTTAGTGGAAGGTACGCCCCTGAACCCTGAGGTAGGTATGGATATAAAAATACGGGGCGCCTATAGTGCAGATCTGATGAGCGATGTGTTAGCGTCCAGTCAGCCCAAGGCTGTTTTACTCACCGGCTTGACCAATCCGCAGGTCGTTCGGACGGCGCAGATCGCGGAATTCCGCGCCATTATTTTCGTACGCGGCAAACAGCCGCAGGTGGAAACGATTGATATCGCCACCCAGGAAAAGATGCCGCTAATCAGCAGCCCGCTTGGCATGTTTGAGCTGTGCGGGCGATTGCACAAAGCCGGGCTCCCAAGCCTCGAATCCAATGTGTCCGCCAGCTAGAACCCCGACCGAACAGGAGATGCGTGGGCGGCGCGGCCGGCCGATCACCGACCAGGACGCCAACGAGATCAATCGCGTCGAGGAGCTTTCCTACGATCTGAAAATCCGCGAGGTCATGGTCACGACCCTGCGCACCGCATCCCCACAGATGCCGCTCTCTGAGGTGCTCGATATCCTTCGCAACTACCGCATCTCCGGACTTCCCGTCGTCGAGGACGATCATCTGGTGGGTATCATCAGTCTTGAGGATGTGGTACGGGCGATGGAGAAAAACGACCTCTCGGCAGCCACCAGCCATTATATGACCCGCGAGGTCTTCACCGTGGCGAGTTATGACTCGGTGGTGAAAGCCATTCGGGTCTTCACGGAACGAGGCATCGGACGGCTGCCCGTGCTGGATGAAAACCGGGAGCTTGTCGGCATGATCACAAAAGGAGATATCACCCGCGGCATCCTGGTGGCTCTCCAGAAGGATTACAAGGAAGAGGAAGTACGGCGCTATCGCGCCAGCCACTTGTTTGAAGATATCGTTTCGGAACGTACAACGCTGGTCCTGCGCTACACCATCAAAGCCGGTGATTTTACACAGGGTGGAATTGCCTCCAGCCACATCAAGCGCGCCCTGATCCGCCTGGGTGCAGACCCGCAGCTCACACGGCGCTGCTGTATTGCTGTTTATGAAGCGGAGATGAACCTGATCATTCACACCGAGCGCGGCGGCATTCTCAAGCTTGAGGTGGAACCGCACCGCATTACCATGTCCACGGTAGACGATGGACCAGGGATTCCCGATACGGAGAAAGTCTTTCAGCCTGGCTATTCTACCGCCGGCGAAGCAATTCGCGAGATGGGCTTCGGCGCCGGCATGGGCCTGGTCAACATGAAGCGCTGTGTCGATACGATCGACTTGACCTCGACCATGGGTGTGGGCACGAAACTGGTCATGCGCATTTTCATACCCGATCAGATCATCGGCGGACGCCGTGATGGAGAAAACAATGAATCTTCAACGCATCATTAATCATTTCGAGCTGAAGGTATTAACCGAACCTCGTGACTTTACAAGCGTAGCAGCCAGCGGTGGCTACAGCTCCGATCTGCTCTCGTGCGTGATGGCCGGCGCAAAAAAAGGGAACCTCTGGGTTACGCTTCAGGCACACCTCAACATCGTGGCTGTCGCCGCGCTCAATGAGCTTACCGCGATCATCATTACGGAAAATGCCCAGCCGGATGAAGCCACCATCGCCAAAGCCAATCAACAGGGGATCATCTTACTTTCGACGCCCCAGACCACGTTTGAAATCAACGGTCAATTATGGGAGCTAGGTATCGGTCACTAACCGATGATGTGTTCATGAGAAATTTCCGAGCCGATCTGCACGTTCACACGGTGCTCTCACCGTGCGCCGATGTGGAGATGATCCCCCCGCTCATCGTACAGGCGGCGCTCGAACGAAAGATCGATTTAATTGCGATTACAGATCATAACGCCAGCGCAAATGTGGATGCGGTTCAAAAAGCGGCAAGAGGCACGGGGCTAACGGTCTTGCCGGGAATGGAAGTGCAATCGCGCGAGGATGTGCATCTTCTGACCTTCTTCGAGACTCTCGATGCACTTACACCCTGGCAGGCTGCGGTGGACCGAGCCTTGCCTGACCTGCATAACCGGACGGACTATTTTGGTGAGCAGTTTGTGGTTGATGAAACCGGAGAATTTATTCGTAGCGACTCCCGGCTGCGACTGACTGCCACCAGCTTTTCCATCGACGAGATCTTCGAGCGTGTCCGGGCACTGGGCGGAGTGGCTGTTCCTGCTCACGTGGAGCGAGCATCATATGGTCTCCTTCCCAGCCTCGGCCTGATTTCCGACCGCTGGCATCTTTCCGCCCTCGAGCTGTCCCGCCATACGGATCCCAAGCAAGCCATCGCCGCATTCCCGGCACTGCGTAGTTATCCGCTTATCCAGAGTGGCGATGTTCACCGGTTGGATGAATTTCTTGGTTCCACCATCTTCACCCTTGCATCCCCTACACTGACGGAAATCCGTATGGCGTTCCGACAGATTGACGGACGCAAGGTCTGCATAGAAGCCAGATCATAGTTTCGAAATGTTACTCTCTTTATATGACATTTGGCGATTGACAATTCATGGGTGACCGATTAAACTGATTGTGAAAAATATCACAATTATTGTCAAAGGTCTCCGAATATGATTTGTCTGAACGAAGTTCCCCAAAACGATCCGCTGAAAAGCGCCGAACAGAAGACCATTATTGACCAGGCCATTGCAGAAAACAAAGCACGACCCGGGGCTGTGATGCTGGTTCTCAATGAAGTCCAGGGAAAGATCGGTCACGTCTCCCCCTTCATGCAAGCTTATATCGCAAAAAGCCTGAATGTCCCACCTGGTCAGGTCCATGGAGTGGTGACGTTCTATTCCTTTTTCAAAACACAGCCGCGCGGCAAGCATACCATCAAGTTTTGTTTAGGAACCGCCTGCTACGTAGCTGGCGTGCCACAATTAGTGGAAAAAGCCAAGCAGATGCTAAATATTGAGCTTGGCCAGACCACACCCGATGGTCAGATCACGCTTGAGGAATGCCGCTGTGTGGGCGCGTGCAGCCAGGCGCCTGTGATCGTGGTCAATGAAGAGGTGCAGGGAAAGCTCCGCCCGAATAAGTTTCCTCAGATCCTGAAGAAAGTGCAGAGCCAGCCATGAGAGAGATCGCCCTGCACCTGCTCGATATCGCCGAGAACAGCGTTGCGGCTGCGAGTAAAAATATCAGCCTGCATGTCCATGAAGATCTGTATCACGACCGTCTGTCGGCCTGTGTCATCGACGACGGGCGCGGCATGGATGCGGCCACCGCGCAACGAGTGCAAGATCCGTTTTACACCACTCGGACGACTCGCAACGTTGGGCTGGGGATTCCCCTCCTCAAGCTGGCAGCCGAAATGTCGGAAGGAACCTTCAGCCTGCAATCGGAGCCCGGCATGGGCGCCTGGGTGGAAGCAGAGTTTCGCCACAGTCACATTGACCGGATGCCGCTCGGGGATCTATCCGCCACCTTTTTGACCCTGCTGGTCTCTCATCCACAGATCAATTGGACGTTCCTCTATCGAGTAACCGATCAAGACAAACAGAGTCGTGATTTCCTGCTGGAGAGCGCTGAATTGAAAAGCCAGCTTGGAGAGATTTCCTTTACGGAACCCGAAGTATTGACCTTTGTGCGCAGCCTCTTCGAAGAAGGCATCGGGGCCGCTGCGCTGCAATCCGCACCCGCATCATAAGGAGTAATTATGCCCGCCATTAAGTCTCTGGAAGAACTCAAGCGCGTTCGCGAGGAAGCGCTGCAAAAGAAACAATTGAAAGCGGCCGACGGCAACATTCAGGTAATCGTCGCGATGGGCACCTGCGGGATCGCCGCAGGGGCACGCGACACGATGAAGAGTGTATTGACTTTCATCGAAACTGAGAAGGTCAGCGGTGTCACGGTAACCCAGACCGGCTGCATCGGCCTGTGCGAGCAGGAGCCCATCCTGCAAGTGATGCTTGGTGACCAGCCGAGAGTGATGTACGGCAAAGTCAATGCGCAGGTAGTACAAAAGATCATGCGACAGCATGTCCAGAATGGACAG
>DATHTH010000390.1:0-13025 GCA_035463495.1 Anaerolineales bacterium
AAGGCGTGAGCAAAATCGCCGAGGCTAAGACATCGTGCTCCGCCTGTGCCAGCAGGTCTGCCGCGACCCAGGCAGGATTTGCCGTCTCATCTGCGATCACGACAGTCTCTGTCGGTCCTGCCAGGCCGTCGATACCGACCAGTCCATAAAGTTGTCGTTTTGCCAGAGTGACGAACAGGTTACCGGGACCAAAGATCTTGTCCACCGGCCGGATCGTTTCCGTTCCGAAAGCCAGCGCCGCAACTGCCTGCGCGCCTCCAAGCAAGTAGATCTCATGTACATCCGCGATCGCACACGCCGCCAGGATGATGGGGTCAACCGGTACCTCTGAATGAGCAAAAGAGCTATTCGGAGGTGTGAGTACCACAATCTCCCTCACTCCAGCCACTTGTGCGGGGATCGCGCTCATCAGAACGCTGGACGGGAGGGGGGCCGTCCCCCCGGGCACGTACAGTCCGACGCGCCGGATCGGGCGGATAACCTGCCCGAGCGTGCCTCCCAGCTCGTTGGAAAACCATGAACTCAGAGGCTGACGGCGGTGGAAGGCTTCTATGCGCGTGGCTGCCAGCTCCAACGCCTCACGCTGTGCCGCGGGAACAGAATCCAGCGCGGACTGGATGCATGCCTTCGGAACGGGAGCAGGTCGCAGGTCCAACCCGTCCAATGTCCGCGTCCACTTTTGAAGTGCAGCGTCTCCGGTGGTCCGAACATCCTTCAAAATGCGCGCGACTGCCTTTTCCGGTGTCAGCTGCTCGCCGAAGAGCTCGGCGATCCCTTCCATCACACGCTCGCTGACAGGGAAATCATCCAGCGAGGTGCGTTTGAGAATGGTCTTTCTTGCTGTTTCAGGGTCGTATTGTTTTAACATGACAGATCCTGTGTTGCTCTGATCGAAAGCGCCTCGAGCATTGCTTTATAGCGAGGCGGCTCTTCCTCGAAGATGTAGGTGACCGGAGATACGATGATCCCACTCCCGCCGACCAACCGCAGCTCAGTGATCGCGCGCGGCAAGCAGTCGCGGCGTACGACCACCGAGACCGAATGCCAGCTTCCACCGTTCCGCACGATGACCGGACTGATGGTGGGCCCTTGAAGGCCGCCAACGCTTGTCTGCGTGAACAATCTCTGGGCGATGGACTCTGGACTATCGCCGCGCATATTGGCAATCACCAGCAGATTCTCTTTGGCGCGCAGATGGGCTTCGATATATTCGAGCAATCGCCGCGCCATCTCGAGCACCTCGGGATTTGCCTGAAGCGCTTTACGATTGGCGATCAGCGCTGCCTGTGAAGGCTGGATCACGCCATCAGGCAAGGCGCGCAGCCGGTTATCCTGCAGGGTTTGACCTGAGGACACAAGATCGGAGATCAGGTCCGCGTAGCCAATGGTGGGAGCGGTCTCGAGCGTCCCTTCGGCGGCAATCAGCGTGTGAGGAATCGCATATCTATCAAGGAATCGTTCGGTGAGTACGGGAAATTTTGTGGCGACGCGCAGCGGACGATCAAGTCTGGTCGCAAAGTCCTTCAGCGAGAGCAAATCCTGCACCGTGTTCCATGTTTCCGGGACAGCCAGGCTCAGCGCACAATGACCGAACCCCAGCGCATCATGGAGCATCAAAATATCTCCATTGTCACCACGTCTTTCCTCGATGACATCCAGACCGGTAATCCCGAAATCCACACTGCCCTGGCGTACACTAACGACAATATCGCCGGGGCGCTGAAATATAATGGTCAGGTCAGGCAGAGCCGGGACCGTAGCCTGGTACTGTCGCGGGTTCGGTTTGAGCACGCGAAGCCCCGCTGCCGAGAGAAACTCCAGAGCGCCGCTTTCGAGGCGCCCCTTGGAGGGGAGGGAGAGTCGAATCGCTTGTATTGACGGCATAAAATCCTTTCCTATCTTTTCTTCCTAGTACTTATATGCAGACCGAGCTGTGACCGAGAAACAAAACCCCCGGTCAGGGACCGGGGGTTGATACATCAAGAGCTGCAATCCTAGGCTTGATTCTTATCCAGGTATGCGCGCACCGATCTCCCGGTCCAAGGGGGGCGGATGATGAGCATGGTGATGGGTGTGTACAAACCTGGGGTTCATATAGGACGGCAGTATACTCACGCTAATCGAATTTGGCAAGTCCGGATTGCCATGTTGTGAGGCCCTCATCTGAGATCAATCTGTCCGTGAGACGAATGCTGGATATAATACGGCACAATATGCCAATTGAAGCCAGTCAGATCGTTCGAAGCAAGCGCAAAACTATTGCCCTGATCGTAAGGCCGGATGGTTCTCTTATCGTCCGCGCTCCGCTCCGGACCCCGGATGGAACCATTCAGGAATTCATTCAAAGAAATACGGGCTGGGTGACAAGGAAACAAGCCGAAGTTCTGGCTGCTCTCCCGCCGGCGCCCAGGCAATATGTCGCAGGTGAACTGTTCCTGTATCTGGGAAATTCGTACCCCTTGTTTATTGCTCAGGGACAGAAGCCACCGCTGCTCTTCGACGAGAGCTTTAAACTCGCGGATGCGGCACATAGCAGGGCGAGCTTGATATTTGAACGGTGGTACCGCGCCCAGGCGAAAAGGATCATCAGCGAGCGCGTGGATCTATATGCGAGAGAGTACAACTTTCAATACGGGCGTGTCGGCATCACGTCGGCTCGAACACGCTGGGGGTCGTGCAGCGCAAATGGAGCGCTGAATTTCTCTTGGCGTTTGATCATGGCGCCGATGGAATCGATCGATTATGTGGTTCTTCACGAGCTCGTTCATACGGTGGTGCACAATCACTCCAGACAATTTTGGAACAGAGTAGAAGCGATCATGCCAGACTATCGAGAGCGCAGAAAATGGCTGCGAGTTAACGCGCAACAGTTAATGCTGTGATAGATTTCCCCGATTGATTTAACGCAGGAAAGATCCCGCACTTACAAATGCTTGTTTCCGCCAGGGATCTTCGCGCACATCTTCCACGTACACGCCGTTGTGCTTGCGCGAGGCATGGATCATCATCCATCCACTCAGGCTCATCCCGACATGTGTAATTTTTCGTTCGTTGCCGCTCTCCGCAAAGAAGAGTACATCTCCTGTTTCGAACGGGGGCTCGACCGGTTGCGCCGCGGCGTGCTGCATGTCTGCATCACGTGGGATGTCGATTCCAATCCATCGATGCAGCAACCGCATAAACCCCGAACAATCGATCCCGTTGCCGCTCATACCGCCCCAGAGATAGGGAATGCCTATCATCCGGGCTGAATCTGCTGCCAGTGCTTTTCGTTTCTCCTCCAGAGATGCAGGCACATCGCTTAATGGGCGCAACAACGATACAGGTAACCAACCAATTTTGTTCGCGACGACTCTTGCCCAATTATCCTGTACCTCTTCCACGCGGACGCCGGTTCCGCTGACAAGCCGCGTCACAACGTTGCTCACCGGATCAGCCTGCGCACGCAGCTCATACGATGGCGCAAGGACAAGGTGGGTCGCTTTTTCTGGTGAGCCTTCCGCCAGATAGCCGTTGAACGCCCAGCCTAGATATCCGTCCCTTTGTCTGGTAAAAACCCAGGCTTCGTGCTCATCGAGGATTTCTAACGCGGTCCCGTAGTACAGCTCACTGGAGAGCGGCATGCCAAATGTAGGCTTCTCATATAAACCGGTAAGGTTGGTGGCAACGTGCCTGCGCGGCATGTTTTCTCTGTGCAAGATTTGTACAGAGCTGGCGTCCAGCTTCCAATCGGAAAACTGTCTCGTCAGCATCTCGAGCTGGGACTCTTCCAGCACACGACCGCGCACGGCCAGGGTGGAATCTTCGACCCTCTCCACAGTGATGTCGAAGACGGAGGTCCGAGGGTCAAATTGGGCAGCCAGTCGATCGAGAGTTGCTTGGGTATCCTTCATAAGAATCCGAAAGAGGGTAATTTGGAAACAAGTCCAAATTACCCTCTCCATTTCGGCATCTCAGCAATTAGCGCTGGATGTCCCACTTTTCATAGTGATCGTAGCCCGTGACCGAATCGGTATCGATGATCTCCGGACGGACCAGGATATCGTCCGAATACCAGTAGAGCGGGGCGACGACAGCTTCCTCCACGAGAAGGATCTGTTCCGCCTCGGCGTAGAGATCTGTGCGTGCCTGGGGATCCTGCTCGTTGGCAGCCTGCTGCAACAACTCCATAAACCGGTCAAAGTTGGGGTTGGAGCCGGTCTCGTATTCCTCCGCGGTGGTCAGGCTTACATTCATCGGCCAGTCCACCACATCGGTGAAGGCGGCATTCAGTCCGAACACGTCGAAAAGGAAGTTGTTGGCGTCCGGGTAGTCCTGCACCCAGGAGTTGCGGTAGATGTTCTCGTTGCCCTCTGTGCGTGTATCGAGGTAGACAGCGCGTTCCTGTGTGACGAAGTTGACATTGATGCCCAGTACCTCGTTCCACATCCCTACGATAGCTTCACCAGTCCTCTGATTGCCTTCGGAGGAATTGGCCATCAGGGTCAATTCAAGATCCTCGGCAGCGAGGTTATTCTCGGTGAGGTATTCATTTAGCAGTTCCTGAGCCCGTTCCGGATCGTATTGCACGCCACCCTCCGGGTAGTCTTCCGCTTTGGGGGCGCCTGCGGCACCCGGATGGGTGAAGAACCGGGCAGGTTCACCGCCCTTGACCACTTGCTGCACCAAAAGCTCACGGTCGATAGCAAGGGACAATGCCAGGCGGACACGCTGGTCGTCGGTGGGGGCGAGCTGGGTGTTGAAGCCATACCATTCGGTGCCAAGGGTGAAGACCGGGCGGATCATATCGGCATATGCCGGGTCGGCATGGATGCGGTCCCATTCCTCAGCGGGAATAGCAGCAATATCCAGGTTGCCGGCTTCGAACTCAGCCAGGGCCGGAGATGTATCGAGGAAGCGATGCTCGATTTCATCGATCCGGGCTTGAGGAACCGTTTCATTTCCAGGCCAGAACGGATTCTTAATGAGGGTCAAATTGGAATCATGAATCCACTCTTTCAAAGTGAAAGGCCCGTAGCTTTGATAGAATTCCTGCTCTGTCCAGCGATCGCTGGCAGCTTCGGTGCACTCATCGCCTTCGATCGCCCACCGCGGCGTCGCGTGAGCAATCCATAAGCCCAGCAGGTTCAGGTTGTAAACAGCCGGCGCGGTGAACGTGTACTCGATGGTATTCTCATCGACGGCGCGGACACCGACCGAGGCCGGGTCTGTGTTGGTACCATCATTGAATTCGGCGGCCCCTTGTAGATAGGGCAGCAAGGCGTAGGCGTAGTCGGAAGCCGTCGCGGGGTTCAGGGTGCGGGTAATCCCATAGACAAAGTCCTCGGCGGTGACTGTCCGATCATTACCCTGGCAGTCCTGGACGACCTCCACCTGACCGCTCTCCTCGTTGAATTGAACCCAGGGCACGCCTTCCATGATGTCCACGGTGTAGGTCAGTCCGTCATCGGAGACCTCGTAGCCGGTTGCCATAGCCATCTCGATCTCGGCGGTGGTTTCATTCTGGCGGACAACGCCCAAAGACGTGGATTCGACGATCTGGATCTCTGCACTCTGGGTCGCCAGAGCCGGGTCAATTGTTCCGAAGTCAGTGGCGAGGGGGGCGAGGCGCAGAATCTTGGGCTCGGTCGCCGCAGGGGGGTCCGTAGCAACATCCGTAGCTGCTTCGGTGGGTTCGCCGGGTTCCTCAGTTGCCGGCTCAGACGTCGCAGGCTCGGAGGTGGCAGGCGCCTGCGGGGCACAGGCAGCCAGGATCAGCACAAAAACGGTGATCAGGCTGAGTACCAAATATCGTTTAGACATGGTGGTTTTCTCCTCTAGCACTTGAGATTTATAAACTAACGGTAAAGCGGGAAAATATCTGTAAGATGCTGCCTCCTTCTGTTATCGTGAAAATATATACAAAATATATTTTCAATACACACAAAGTATTTTTTATTATATAATATTGACTAGGCAACGTCAATAAGACCATGGAGTGGACAAAATGGCACGGCAAACAGTCTTACGGCAGCATGTGTATGAACAAATCAAGCATGATATTATTACCTGCAAATTATTGCCCGGAGAGCCTGTGAGCGAACATCAGTTTGTCGATCGGTTCAACGTGAGTAAGACGCCCATTCGAGAAGCACTCACCTCTCTCGTGCAGGATGGTTTGGTGGAATACACGCCTAACCGCGGCTTCCGGGTGACCCCCATTTCCGTTGCCGATATTCAGGATATCTTTGAGGCACGCATCTTTTTTGAAGCGGAGCTGTTCCGGCTGGCTGTGCGAAAGATATCGGATGAGGACATCGATGACTTGGAAAAGCACAGCTGGGTGGAGGGTGACGCGCGCAACGCCGAATTTGCGGAGACGTTTCTGGAATCGAACCGAAAATTCCATATGGCGCTGGCCTCCTGCGCCGGGAATCGCCGTCTGCTGTGGTATTACGAAGCGCTGATGGACGAAGCCCAGCGCCTCTTCTATATGGATATTTCGAACCATAGCAAGGAATTCCGTTGGGGCCACGGTCACGAGGGAATCATCAGGGCATTGCGCAACCGCGATGAAGAGGCTGGGGTCACCGCCATTCGGAGCACGCTGGAAAACGCGCGTAAGAGAGTACTTGGCATTTAGAGAGCAACAATGACCGATTACATCATTCGTCGCGTGGTGTATATGTTCGTTGTCCTGTTTGTGGTGGCGGGGATCACGTTTATTCTGATGCATTCCGTCCCTGGTGGTCCCTTCGATAAAGAGAAGAAGCTGCCTCCCGAGATCCAGGCGAATAAGGAAAAGTATTATCACCTGGACGACCCTCTGCACATCCAGTTCTTTTCCTATCTTTCCCGGGTGACAATTCCCCGCATCACAACTACGCCGCCAACCCTGCAGACCGACGATGATTTTCTTATCACATTGCCAATAGGAGACTACTGGCTCAAGTGGATGAACTTTGGACCCTCGTATGCTTCCCGCAACCGAACGGTCAATGACATATTTCGGGAGCAATTGCCTGTTTCGTTCCAGCTCGGCGTGCTCGCTTTGATGATTGCCGTGACGATTGGGATGCCCTTGGGGATTATCTCTGCGCTTAACCACAACCGCTGGCCTGATTATGCCAGTATGGGAGTGGCGATCTTCGGGGTGTCGGTGCCCACTATCGTCTTAGGGCCGCTTCTCGTATGGATCTTTGGCGTGCTTCTGCAATGGCTGCCGCCCACGGGTTGGGGAGCGAAGCCTCCGTTCGTGATCGGATTGTTCCCCAGCACCTGGGGTTGGGAATATTTCAAATACGCCGTTTTGCCGGCGTTTGTGCTCGGCTTCGGCAGCTCCGCGGTGATCGCTCGCCTGACTCGCGCCAGCATGCTGCAGGTAATCCATGAAGATTACATTCGCACCGCTCGCGCAAAGGGACTCAATGAGCGGCTGGTGGTCTTACGACATGCCCTCCGGAATGCGTTGATCCCGGTCGTGACTGTCCTCGGACCTCTGTCCGCGGCGCTGGTGACCGGCACGTTCGTCACCGAGCTGGTGTTCGGCATTCCCGGACTGGGGAGGTATTTTGTCACGAGCATCAGCAATCGTGATTACCCGGTCATCATGGGCACAATTCTTCTCTATGCCGTTTTTCTCGTTATCTCAAACTTAGTGGTAGATATCCTTTATGCGCTGCTTGACCCGCGCATCCGCTATAGCTAATAGGGAAACAAAATGACGGTAGTAACCGAACTCCCCGCCTCCACCGCCGACCCACGTGTCGTCGAGAAGGGCCGAAGCTTATGGCAGGAAGCGTTCCAGCGACTGCTACGCAACCGCGCCGCGGTGACGGGCGGCATCATCATCTTATTGCTCCTCTTCACCGCCCTTTTTGCCGACCTGATCGCACCCTATGCATTTGAGAAGCAATCCCTGTTGAACGCGAATGCCGTTCCTACCTGGGTGACCAACCTGTTCCCTTCGTTAAAGCCGTACGCTGTGATCAATGAGGATTATCTCATCGGAGCGGATGACCTGGGTCGTGACCTATTCAGCCGAATCGTTTTTGGGACGCGTGTTTCGCTGGCAGTGGCATTTATCGGGCCGGTCATCAGCCTGATCATTGGTGTGGTTTACGGAAGCATCTCCGGCTTCTTCGGCGGACGTGTGGACAATATCATGATGCGCGTCGTGGACGTGCTCTATGCATTTCCGGGGCTGCTCTTCATCATTTTGCTAATGGCATTTTTTCGCACAACGCTTGCGCAGCCAGAAGAGGGAACCTTCGCTTATTACATGGGCCAACTCGACTCGAAGTTGGGTGGATTGCTTTTCATTATGATCGGAATCGGATTGACCGGCTGGGAGACACAGGCTCGCCTGACGCGCGGGCAGGTTCTCTCTGTGCGCGAGAAGGAATACATTGAGGCGTCGCGTGCGCTCGGCGCTACTAGCTGGCGAATCATGTTCCGGCATGTCTTGCCAAACATCCTGGGCCCTCTGATTGTCCTCGAAACGCTCGCAATTCCCGGCTATATTTATACGGAAGCCTTTCTCTCCTTTATCGGTCTGGGCGTCAATCCTCCCACGCCATCCTGGGGTTCGATGATCGCAGATGGCTCGCGTGCCCTGCGCGCCTATCCCAACCAGGCGCTTTTCCCGGCGCTTGCGCTCGCCCTGACGATGTTTGCTTTTAACTTCCTCGGGGATGGACTACGAGACGCTCTCGAACCTCGCCTGCGCGGGAAACAGTAATGCCCTACATTGAAATTAACCGCGCAAAAGTCTATTATCAGGCTTGGGGGGAAGATCACCCGGGTTCCGCGCCCATCGTGCTGATTCACGGTGCGACGAATGACAGTCACACCGATTGGGATGTGATCGCGCCGGAGCTGGCTCGCCGTTATCGAGTCTTTGCCCTCGACTGCCGCGGACATGGCAAGTCGAACAATCCGAATATGAGTTATTCCTTCAAGGAACTCGCAGATGATGTTGCAGTATTCGTGCATGCATTGGGATATGAGCGGGCACATATCATCGGTCACAGCAACGGTGGCAATGTTGCCCTGGTGACACTGATGGAGCACCCGGAGGTAATTCAGACCTGCGTGCTCCAGGCTGCAAATGCATACGTGACGCGTTATCTCGTCGAACGCGAGCCGAAAGTCTTCGATCCCGATTACCTGGCGCGTGAAGCTCCCGAATGGTTGGCGGACATTAAATCGCTACACAACGAAGTACACGGAACGGAATACTGGCAAGACCTGCTTTGGCTGACCATGAAGGAGATCATCTCCGAGCCGAATTACACGCCGTTCGAGTTAAGGCGCGTCGACAAACCGGTGCTTGTGATCATGGGCGCCGAGGATGTGGTTAACGCCTCTGATGAGCACGCCCAATATATTGCCCACAATATTGAAAACGCCGAGCTCTGGATCCCGGAAACGACAGGCCACAACGTCCACTTCGAACGGCCCGAAGAATGGGTTGCAACGGTGTTGGATTTCCTGGAGAGGCGCGGCTAATCTTCTCTATCTTGTGAGAGCCAGATGAAATTAGGTTGGGAACCCATCCCGCTCGAACTGAAAACTACGTTCCGTGTTGCACACGGTTCCAGTAATCAGCGCAACAACGTTCTTGTATATCTCGACGATGGGGTAGGGGAAGCGGCAGCTGTTCCTTATTACGGGGAGACACAACAAGGCATTATCGAGTATCTCAAATCTGTTACCGATCTCGGCGATGATCCTCTCGACCTAGATAGGGTATTATCCAAATGCCCGCCGGGTTCTCGGGCAGCACGTTCGGCAATCGATCAGGCGCTGCACGATCTCTGGGGCAAGAAGCTGGGGCAGCCTCTCTACAGGCTGTTCGGGCTGAACCCGAACTTGTTGCCGCTCACTTCTTTCACGATTGCTATGGACGACCCGGCAGTCATGGCGGAGCAGGCAAAAGAATCCAACTATCCAATCCTTAAAATCAAACTGGGAAGTGAAAACGATGAGGAGATTATCGCCGCGATCCGCAAGGCGACGGATGCCACATTGCGGGTGGATGCCAACGCCGGCTGGACGCGCGAGCGTGCTCTCCAGATCATTCCGCGGCTGGCAGAGTATGGGCTGGAGCTTGTCGAACAACCCCTGGCAGTGGATGATGTCGATGGCTTTTTCTGGCTCAAAGAGCAGTTACGCAGGCAAAAGATAGACGTCCCTATTTTTGCGGACGAAACCGCAAAGACCTCTCAGGATGTCCCAAAGCTTGCAGGCGCCATCGATGGGGTGGTAGTAAAAACCATGAAGAGTGAAGGGATTCGTGAGGCGCTGCGCATGATCCATACGGCGCGCGCCCACGATATGCAGATCATGCTGAGCTGCATGGTCGAATCTTCTGTGGGAGTCACAGCCGCGGCGCATCTTGCCCCACTCTGCGATTACGCCGACCTGGATGGACCCCTGCTTATCAAAAATGATCCCTACGTTGGATTGAGATACGTTGGCGCGAAATTTACTTTGCCCGAAGGACCGGGGCTGGGGCTGGTAAGGAAATAGGAGTCAACGACTCCAATCGCAGACTCCTAGAGTTGGGAGACTGTGGACTTCATCCTTACATCTTCGGCAAAACCCCACCTGTGGTTTGCATATATTGCTTATATTCAGCGCCGAACGAGTCGAGCATCATTCGTTCCTCGGCTTTGACGCGCAGCAGGTAGAAGGGAACGAAGACCAGCAGATTGATGAAGCCGGCGATCCAGTTCTGTAGTAACAACGGCTGCGCAATCACCCAGAGCCACTGCGAGGCATACATCGGGTGCCGGATAACACCATAAATTCCCCGCCTGATCAATTCATGCTTCTCGCGAATTTCCAGCGTCGGCGACCAGTTGAGTCCCAGGTCGGCATGTGCGCGCCAGAACACAAAGATTGCGCCGGCGAGCAGCAGGACGCCCAACCAGCCCGCCCAGGAGGGTAGAGGGTAATTCGCAAAATCCAGCCAGCCGGTAGCTGCATAGATAATTGGGACGATGAACATCCCCAAAAACAACAGTCCTAGCAGTATCTTTTCCTGTGTAGTGACACGGCGCTCACTCATCTTCTCTTGCTTACGTCTTTTGTTGAGCGGTGCGCGGATGATCATCTCGATGAGGATGGCAACGAAGTAGATTGCGGTGAAGATGTCCATAGATAACTTCTCAGAGTGGCGGGTTGAGACGCTTAATTGTCAGTTTTTTCGACGACCACGGTCGCTTCGGTGATCAGAGCGGCAATCGCTCCAATGGCAGCGAGCTGCGGCGCAAGCAGCACGCCCACAACGCCGAGGGTGACAGGAATTTCCATCACAGTTTTTCCATCTTTGTCCTTGATAATGACGCGGCGGATGTTACCCTCATGAAATAACTCTTTGATCTTGGCAATCAACTTCTCGCCTTCGACGCGGAATTCTTCAGTACGAAATGTTTGTTCAGGCATAGTGTCCTCCAAAGGAGTATACGCTTAACACTTCGGGAAGTTGCTCCGGCAGTGTAGTTGCGGGGCAAATGTCAGTCACTCAAACCACTTCTCATCGAGCGCCTGCCACTCGTCTGATTGATCGGCGCGGTCTTTCCAGTTCTCCTTGCCGCTCCACTCCACAATCTGGATGGCATAGATGGAAGTGCGCTTCAATTCTTTGTCGGTGATGGGACGGAACTCCTGACCGGCTGCCATCGCCGGGAAATATTTGTGGATCAGTCCGTAGAGGGCCTGGCGCGCTTCGTCCGAATCGCTGACCAGCCGTGCCGTGCCAAAAACGGTCACGCTGCGGAATTGGACGGAAAACTCCAGCGCCACATTCGAGGGCAACATCTTCCCCAGCTCGCTGGCTTCGAAGCACACCTGCGGATTCGCCTCAATATTTGAGCGGATCCGCCCGCTGAGGTTGGAGTGAAAGATAATCTGGTGGTTTGCTTCATCAAACCAGAAAGTGGTTGGGTTCACGAACGGCTGTCCATCGCGTGCGGAAGCGATGTGTCCTACCCTGGCTTCATGCAAGAATGCCCGGATCCATGATTCATCCCGTTGGTATTCGGGCAGACGCTGAAAAGCTGTAGCTGATGCGTTGGTGTAGTCGCGAGGCATGATGCTCTATCAAATCGAGGAGCTTACTCTCAAGCAGGCTCTGCTTCGGGAAGCGTATCGTGGTCAGGCAGTAAGGTCTCGGCGTGATAAACAGCCGGAATGAAATATCCCACCAAGCCCACGAGCGCAGCGACAAATCCACAGAGAACGATCAGCAAGCCCATACCTGATCCGGGTCCTGTGCCGACCAGCCATGAAAAGGCAGCCGGCAATCCTCTCCCCGCGCGCGCCGCGGGCTCGAGAACGAAGTCTGCCAGGGTACCGGCGATGATCGGGGAGATCGGGTTGGTGAACCATGCAATCAGCCTCCGGGCGCTAAAGACGCGGCCCTGCAAATCTGGCGCGACCTTCGATTGCCAGATCGCCTGATTCGAGCCGTTGACCAGGGGCACTACCAGAGCAGATAACGCCAGGCCAATGATCCAGACGGGAAGCCCGCCTGCGAAGCCAATGATGGCGATGCTGAGCCCGCTGAATATCCATCCGAATAGCACGCCATGCACACGACGCTTGAAGCCTCCCCAGGCGCTCATGAGGACTCCTCCTATCAAGCCGCCAATGGCTCCGGCGGTCTGGGCGGACCCGAGCATCAGGCTATTGTTGCCTGTCCGGGACAGGATCATCGGTGCCAGCAAAACAAAGGCGATGCCGGTAAAAAGATTGCCTGCGAAGAAGATCAGCTGTAATCCCAACAGGCTTGGGCGGGCAAAGATATATTTGAATCCATAGGCAGCTTCCTTCAGCATGCTGCCGCGTGCCTGTGCGCCCTCCTGCGTGCGTACCGGCGGCGGAACGTGAACGATCAGCAACGCCCCAATTGCCAGGAGAAATGTGATGACGTCGAATGTCAGGATTCCCGTGAGTCCCATTACTGGCAGCAGAGCACCCGCCAGGAGGGGGGCGAAGACACCCGGTCCGGCTTCCATTAGAGACATCATGCCGTTGAC
>DATHTH010000391.1:0-7450 GCA_035463495.1 Anaerolineales bacterium
ATCATCCAGCGACACGAGGGCGCCCTGCTGCACGAAATCCCCGGTCATCCAGTCAGATAGGTACGCGGTATCCGGTGGGTTACCGGCAGCCACCTCAGTCAGCAGTTTCTCATATAGTCCGTCGCCCGGAACCACCTGAAACTCAACATTGATGTTTGGGTGGACCGCTTCAAACTCCTCCCTCATGCCCTGCCAGAATGGGGTCTCGAGATCATTGAAGCTGGCAAATGTGATCGTCACGGTTTCCGTTGGATCAGGGATCTCGGGGCTGTAGTTCCGATCGATAGCCTCCTCCGTCGACTCCGGAGCTGCTTCTGTGGCGGGAGCGGCAGGCGCACAGGCTGCCAGCACCAGCGATGCCACCACCAGCAGCCCCAGGCCGGACCAGACCAAAGACTTTCTCTTTCGCATTTCTTCCTCCTCAGGATAGAATGAGATGCCCGGCATTACGGTAGGTTTTCTGCTTGATCGAGCGATCCACCAGCGACCCGGACTGCCGGGTTTAATCCAGGCGCTGTTGAGTCCATAGCGGGGATAAGTTCCGTGTGGATGGGTAAATAAAAGGCATCTGAAGCTATGTAAACGTACACGGCTTATTGGGTGCTGCGCCGGATGATGAGTTCCGGCGGAAGGACGAGCCGTCTGGGCGGACTGCTTTTTTGCGACATACGATCGATCAGCAGGCGAACAGCCTGCGCGCCGATCTCCTTTTTGGGTTGAGCAATCGTGGTAAGAGGGGGATTGGTAAAGTGGGCGAGCTCAAGATCATCGTAACCGACGATCGCCAGGTCGCCGGGAACAGAACAACCAGCCTCGGCGGCAGCTCGCAGCGCGCCGAGAGCCATCAGGTCATTCAGGGCAAAGATCGCCGTGGGGCGCGGCTTCATTTGCAGGATGGCATGCGTGATCTCGAGCCCGGACTGTGCATGATAGTCACCGCGCAGAACAAGGTTTTCGTCGTACGCCAGCCCGGCTTGCTCCAGGGCATTCCGATACCCGATAATGCGCTCAGCGCTGGGGGTAATGCTCGAGGGTCCCGCGATACAGGCGATCCGTGTGTGACCCAGCTCCAGCAGATGACGAGTGGCAAGAAATCCTCCGAGCTGGTGGTCTGTGAGCACTGCGTCCACATCGACGTTGGGGACGTCACGGTCGATCATGACCACGGGAAGGTTTCGGTGCACCAGGTAATCGAGCGAGTCAGCCTGGTCGCCGGCTGCCACAAATATGATCCCATCCACCTGCTTCTTGCTCAATACGTCTACATAAAACAGCTCGCGCTCTAAATCCAGCTCTGTATTGCAGAGGAAGACACTATAGCCTTTTTTGAAGGCTTCGTCCTCGATGCTGCGGCTGATCTCCGCGAAGAAAGGGTTGGCGCTGTCGGGAAGCACCAGACCCATAGTGTTCGTCTTTCCCTGGCGCAGCGATCTTGCCAGCGCGTTCGGACGATAGTTCAGCGCGCTCATCGCCGCCAGGACACGCTCACGCGTTTCCTGGGAGACCACTCGTGTATTGTTTATGACATGCGAAACCGTGGCATACGAGACCCCCGCGCTTTCGGCCACTTCCCGGATTGTCGCCATCTATGGATTTCCTTGGAAAAATCGGGTATACTGAACTAGGTAAACGTTTACGCAAACGTTTTTATCATTATAGTCAAACGTTTACCGAGAGTCAACCCCCACTTAAACAAGGCATTCCAGACAGTTGCCGAATGCTCGGAGTGAGACTTGAAAACGATGACCGATGCCCACGGCACGTTCGAACACGTAAGTAAGCTTGCGGTCGAGATCGGGAGCCGGCCTATTGGATCGCCCGCCAACCTGGCGGCAGCCGATTACATCGGCGGCGTGTTCGCAAAATGCGGTCTCTCCGTGGAGCGGCAGTCGATTCCCTGCCCGGCGTGGTCTGCGGGGCTTTCCTCTCTGACGCTGGATGGGGAGCAACTGGATGCTTCCCCAAACACTTTTTCCCCATCCTGTAGCATCTCTGCGGAGACTATCTCCGTTTGCACCCCGGCCGAGCTGGAACTGGCACCAATGACCGGCAAGATCCTGGTTTTCTACGGGGATATGGCCCAGGGTGAACTGGCGACCAAGGGCGGCATCTATGTCTCCGACCGTGATCGACGGATTCTACAGCTTCTCGAAGAGAGACGACCGGCAGGCATCATCACTGTCAATCCGACCCTTCACGCGCGCTGGCGTCTCATTGAAGATTTTGATCTTGACGTTCCCTCGGTGACTGTTTCGGCGCGTTCGGGACTCAAGCTCCTTCAGAATCCTGGCGCCATCGTGCAGATGAAGATCGTTTCCAGCCGCCTCACCAGCCACACAGATAACGTGATCGCCGGGCTCCCCGGTGAACTTACAGAACGGATTGTCTTTTGCGCTCATTACGATTCAAAAGTGGACACGCCTGGCGCTTATGACAACGCGGCTGGGGTAGGCGTGTTGCTGACTCTGGCTGAAATCCTGTCGCGCACAAAGCACCGTCACACACTTGAGTGGGTTGCTTTCACCGGAGAAGAAGGCGCGGGCTTAGGAGACATGGAATACGCCCGGCGAACACGCAGGACCGGCGCGGGGTTCGAGCACGTCACCGCGGCAGTCAATATCGACGGCGTTGGACCATACACGGGGACCACCACGGTTGCCCTGTTTGCTGCCTCGGACGAATTCGACGCGTTGATCGATGATAGGATCCGCGCCCATCCCGGCATGATCAGGGTCGAGCCCTGGCCCGCCAGCGATCACTACATTTTTTATTCGAATGGGGTGCCAAGTGTTGCTCTCACCAGCAAGGGCATTCGGGATATTTTTCATACTTTATGCGATACGATTGAGTGGATCAGTACGGAAAAGTTGGGGGAAGCCGTCCAGCTGGCGCTGGAGCTTTTTGAAGTGCTCGATCATAAAGACCGGTCATGGACACGCCCGCGAAAATAATCTTGGAACCGTGCAAGCTGTTCAGCGGAAGGTAGTTCTGTTATGAATCAATACATCGGCATTGACCTTGGTGGAACGAACTTGCGCGCCGCGATCGCAGATACCGATACGGGTGCGGTATTCCACCAGCGCAAGTGTCCGACTCTGGCTGCAGAGGGACAGGACGCCGTCATTCAGCGCATTGTCAAGCTGATCCGGGAGCTGACGCAGGCAAACGGGTCTACCGCAGACGCGATCAAGGGGGTTGGGATCGGGGTCCCCGGGACGCCTGACATCGACACCGGAGTGATCCAGATTCTGCCCAACCTCCCCGGTAAGTGGCAGAACGTTCCCCTACGAACGATTATCGAAGATCAGGTGCAGCTGCCGGTCGCACTGATCAACGATGTACGTGCTATCACGCTCGGTGAGTGGATGTTTGGCGCGGGCCGCGGCGCAGAGACGGTGATCTGCCTCGCAATCGGGACCGGCATCGGCGGGGGTGTCGTGGTCAATGGTGAGTTCCATCTGGGGATCGGCGGCACAGCCGGTGAATTCGGTCATCACGTGGTGGAACTCGACGGCTTGCCGTGTGGCTGCGGTGGAAGAGGCTGTCTGGAGCTTTATGCTTCCGGACCCGCTATGGCTGCCATGGGTGTGAAGGAAGTCATGCACGGCCACACCACCCGGATCGGCGAGCTGGTTCATCATGACTTGAACCGTATCGATGCGGAAATCATCGTCCAGGCTGCTATAGAAGGAGACCTCGTTGCGCAGAGTATTCTGCAGCGTGTGGGACGTTATCTTGGGATTGCTGTGGGGAACATCCTGGGCGTGATCAGCCCGCAGCGGGTTATCTTTGGCGGCGGTGTGAGTAGCGCAGGCGATCTGTTGTTGACTCCCATTATCCAGACGGTGAATGAGCGTGTCCATGTGATTCCCGTCCACAAAGTGGAGTTCGTCTTGACCGAGCTGGGGATGAATGGCGGGCTGGTGGGTGCCGCACTCTGGGCAAAACGCAGATGTGAAGGGACTTGAACACATGAATAATAATAGGAGATCAGGACTTGTGAACAATCAGGGAAAGCGAATAGCGATCGGGAACGATCATGTCGGGGTGGCTCTGAAGGAGGAGATCAAGAATCTCCTCCACGAGTCAGGGTATACGGTTCAAGATTTCGGCACCCACTCCGGGGAGCGAACAGACTATCCCCTGTTTGCCAGGGAAGTGACTGGCGCGGTCACCTCCAATCAAGCAGATGCGGGGATCTTGATCTGCGGGACCGGCGTGGGTATGGCGATCACCGCGAACAAGGTCAAAGGCATTCGGGCCGTGGTTTGCAGTGAGCCCTATTCGGCGCAGCTCTCCCGCCAACACAATAACACGAACATCCTGGCGATGGGATCACGCGTGGTGGGTCCCGAGCTTGCCAGAATGATTGTCAAAGCCTGGCTGGAGGCAGAGTATGAGGGCGGCCGGCATGCCGCCCGCCTGGATATCATTTCGCAAATCGAAGAGGAGCGAACGGCGGTCTCGCCGTGGCAGGACTCTTCTGCCGATTTGGTTTCGCAAGCGCGCGCCAAAATCGCGGACACAGGCAGGCTGGTCTTCGCACGTCATCTCACCGATGCGGCGGGCGGCAACATCAGCGTTCGGGTAGGGGACAAGATTTGCATCACGCCGCGCTACAGCGGAAGCCGCCGACACTGGCAGCTGCGGCCGGAGCAGGTCCTCGTCAGTGACCTGGACGGCAACAAACTGGCGGGAGATGGAGATATTTCCCGTGAGTCAAAAGTCCATTACCGGCTGTATCAGGAATTCCCCGATGGCACCGCCGTGCTCCACTCACATCCGCGCAATGTGATGGTCTTTGTCGCCTCGGGTCAGCCCATCGAGCCGGTCCTGGAAGCCACGCTCAAGTTCGATACGATACCCGTCACCCGGTTTGCTCCCGCGCATTCCGAGAAACTGGCGGACGCGATTGCTGAGGCATTCCGTGGCAAGGAGGAATATATCAAGAAGTATGCCACCGCGGTCATGGCGCCCTGGCATGGGCTGTTCGTCATCGGCAAGGACCTGGATGCCGCCTTTGACCTGACCGAGCGGATCGATACGAATGCGTACTGCATCTTGATGAGTCGCTTGCTGCCGGAAGGCGGGCCCATGGACCCGGAAGGCATGCGGCTGAGATTAAGTGAGGCGATCCGAACATTTAATGATCATCACGCTCACTCCTAACACGGGCATTGACCACACGGTCCAAATCTCGCAGTTTCAATTAAATCATACGATCCGGGCAAGCACTTCTGCCTGGGGGATGGGTGGCAAGGCAACCGATGTCTCCTGGATTCTTGGCAAGCTTGGGGTTCCCACGCGAGCGCTCGGTTTCGCAGCCGGGGCCAACGGGGCACGCATGGAAAACATGTTGCGCGAGCGGGGCGTCGAAACAGATTTCGTCCAGGTCGCCGGAGAAACGCGTCTTAACACGGTGATCGTTGTGCCGGGGGAGGGACAGTCCACGATTACGACCTCCAGCCTGGAGGTCGCAGCGGATCAACTGGCCGACCTGTTGACTCGCCTTGAAACTGCACTCGACCAGGGGGCCTCGTGTGTGGTAATGGGTGGAAGTCTCCCGGCGGGCGTGCCTGTGGATTTTTATACAACCGCAATTGCGCGGGCGCAGCGGCAGCATGTCCCGGTGATCTTCGATTCGAGCGGAGCCTCTTTCGTTGCCGGAGTCAAAAGCGCGCCGGATCTCATCAAGCCCAACCTTACAGAGCTCAGTGATCTGCTTGGTTATACTCCCGGGTCTGTTGAAGAAATAAAGGCAGCGGCGCGCAAAGTGCACGACGAGATTGGCTCAGGGGTAATTGTCACCCTCGGGGGCGAGGGAGCCATCGCGATTTTTGAGCGAGTGTCCTACTTCATCCATCCTGTGTCCGTGCCGCTCGCCAGCTCCGCGGGGGCAGGAGATGGAGTCCTGGCTGGCATGGCGCTGGCATTGTTCCGTCGCGAATCGTATGAATGGGGCTTAAGGCATGGCTTCGCTCTCGCAGCGGCTGTGTTGATGACCTTGCCCACAGCCGATCTTCGGGTCGAGGATTATCAGGCTCTCCTTCCTCAAATCCGCATCGAAGAGCTTTGAACGCGGTTTAGGGGAACCGTAACAATTCAGGATGCTGAGTGTTGTCGAATCCAGGAAGTGTGGATGCCCCGTAAATAGACAAATCAACTGCTCGACGAAATACGGGAATGTGGGGATCCCCTGGCTGACGAAGTTGTGGCGGGGATTGTCAGTTCAGGCGGCTTGCACGCCTTCGACGAAACAATGAGGGTCCTGGTCAATAACCGGGACGAGATTCCTGCCTCCTTGCCGAAGCCGGTTCACGATTACTTCGAACAGACCAGCGTCCTCCCGGCGTGGGCAGACACGGAGAAGATCGTTCAGGGAGAAAACGTTTTTAACCTGCATGGCCCCGAGATGATCATGATGCTGTTCTTTGCCGCGCTGCCCTACGCGTATGCGACAAAGAAGGGCTCCAATGTGCTGGCGATTTCGGCGGAGCTGACGCGGCATGTCCACCGCCGGATATTCCGAACCGCGCAGTTCATCATGGATGTGATGCAGCCAGGCGGGCTCGGACCGAACGGCCGCGGCATTCGCAGTGCGCAGAAAGTACGCCTGCTGCACGCTTCCATCCGCTACTACAATGCGAATAAACCCGGGTGGAGTGCAAAATGGGACCCAGCCTGGGGGCTGCCGATCAACCAGGAAGACCTGGCAGGCACCCTGATGGATTTTTCCGCAGGTGTCATGCAGGGTCTGGAACGCACGACCACCTCCCCGGCGATCGCCTGCAGAAGCTTGTCCCTGACTGCAATCTCACCCTTTTGAAGCACTTCCTGGGCAGCTGCGACTTCATCGACCTGGCGCCCCCCAATGGCTTCGATGAGCTGGATATCGGGATCGCCAACCAGGAATCGCTGCACTGGACCGACAGACAGCGTGATCTTCATCCCAAGACTGATCTGTTGTCCCGTGGGCAGCTGGATGGTTGTATGGCGAGCCATGATTTCCTGCATCCTGAAGGCGCAGGTTGCAGCGCGTCGACCGTTATCTTCATCAAACCAGCAGGTGATTCCATCGCCGCTGATGACGATGACACTCCCCCTGTAGCTGTGAATGGCTTGCACCAGGCTCGTGTAGATCGGATCGAGTTGCCGAATCAGCTCTTCCGCGCCTCGCTTGGCACCTAGCCGCGTGGATAAGATGCTTGTCAGCGCCGTGAAGCCGGAAATATCGGCAAACAATACCGCTCCGTGAGCCCGGGTGGGCAGAGCTTTGCCTCTCGATAAAACCTGGCGCCTGTCTTCTGGGATGAAAATATCGAGAGGTGTCCTTTGCGATATCATCTGAGATTGTATTCCGTCAACGACTGACTCTTAGCCAATAATTATACTGTGCGGATCAAGGGTGCAATGTGGCTTGTCTGGCGCGCCGGATGGGAAATGGTGCTAT
>DATHTH010000392.1:0-7920 GCA_035463495.1 Anaerolineales bacterium
GCCGAACGTAACGGGTGAGCTGCATCTCGGACATGCGATGTTCGTTAGCATGGAAGACCTGATGGTCCGCTATCACCGCATGAAAGGGATTCCCACGCTGTGGGTGCCGGGCACCGACCACGCCGGGATCGCCACGCAGCTTATGGTGGAGCGGCATCTGCTCCAGACCGAAGAAGTGACCCGCGAGGAGCTCGGGCGGGAAGAGTTTATCAAGCGCACCTGGGATTGGAAGCACAAGTACGGCGGCATCATCACCAACCAGCTCCGGCGGCTGGGCGCTTCCTGTGACTGGACGCGCGAGCGCTTCACCCTGGATCCGGGTCTCAGCCGGGCGGTGCGAGAGGCGTTTGTGCGCCTCTATGAAAAGGGTCTGATCTACCGCGGTCCGCGCCTGATCAACTGGTCACCCGGGCTCAAGACCGCGGTCTCCGATCTGGAGGTGGAATACAGCGAGGAGGAGGCGACGCTGTACTACTTCAAGTACAGGCTGGCAGACTCGGACGAGTTCATTCCGGTTGCCACGATCCGCCCGGAGACCATCCTGGGCGACACAGCCGTGGCAGTCCACCCGGATGATGAGCGCTATAAAAAGTTTATCGGCAGAAAAGCCATCGTGCCCGTCCTGGGGCGAGAGATCCCCGTGATCGCGGACGAGTACGTGAGCATGGAGTTCGGCACGGGCGCCCTGAAGATCACGCCCGGTCACGATCCGAACGACTATGCCATTGCACAGCGTCACAACCTGCCTGTCCTATCCGTGCTGGACGAGTCGGCGGCGATCAACGAAAACGGTGGTCCCTATCAGGGACAGGATCGCTTCAATGCACGCAAGAACCTGTGGTCAGATATGAAGAAAGCCGGGCTTGTGATCAAGACCGAGCCGTATCGCACGACCATCCCGCGTTCGCAGCGCGGCGGCGAGATCGTCGAGCCGATGATCTCCACCCAGTGGTTTGTGACCATCGAGCCGCTCGCCCGGGCGGCGCGCGAAGCGGTGCGCGATGGCCGCATCCGCATCGTGCCGGAGCGCTTCGAGAAGGTGTATTTCAACTGGCTCGAAAACATAAGGGACTGGTGCATCAGCCGCCAGCTGTGGTGGGGTCATCGTATCCCGGTCTGGTATTGCCCGGATGGTCACATGACCACGGGACGCGAAGACCCAACCCGATGCGGCACGTGCGGCTCGACGGAAATCCGCCAGGATGAGGATGTGCTGGATACGTGGTTCTCTTCCGGCCTGTGGCCTTTCTCTACGCTGGGGTGGCCCGAGGAAACGCCGGACCTGAAATACTTCTATCCCACCTCCTATATGGAGACCGGCTACGACATCCTGTTCTTCTGGGTGGCGCGCATGATCATGATGGGACTGGATTTCACGGGAGAGCCACCCTTCCATACTGTGTATTTGCACGGGCTGATCCGCGATGAGCAGGGTCGTAAAATGTCCAAGACCTACGGCAACGTGATCGATCCGCTTACGGTCATGGACGATTTTGGAACGGACGCCCTGCGCTTCACGCTTCTGGTTGGCTCTGCGCCGGGCAACGATATGAACCTTTCGGTCAAGAAGGTGGAAGCCAACCGCAATTTCGCCAACAAGATCTGGAACGTGGGACGGTTTGTGATCAATGCCATTGATTCGCTTCCTGCTTCAGATAGCACTGCGCGGAAGGCGGCGCCCGAGGAGGAAACCTGGACCCTCGCCGACTCCTGGATCTGGGCGCGGCTCCAGCAGCTTCTCCGCGATGTGGAGCGTCTCTTCGGGAGCTTCCAGTACGGGGAAGCCGGACGCCAGATCTACGAGTTCCTGTGGTCCGATTTTGCGGACTGGTATGTGGAGATCGCCAAGGGGCAGCTGCAAGACGAGCAGACCCGGACGCGCACGGTGGAGATGTTAATCAAGGTGCTCGACAGTGCATTGCGCCTGCTGCATCCGTTTACTCCTTTCCTGACGGAAGAGCTCTGGGGACACCTGCGAACCGCAACGCGCAACTCACCGCTTTTCTCGCTGACTGGCGATTGGCCCAATGCCTTGATCGTGGCGAAGTGGCCCGAGCCGCGTGAGCCAGAGAGTTGGGAAGAGACAAAAGTGGAAGACTTCCAGCTCGTGCAGGAGATCGTCCGCTCGATCCGCAACCTGCGCGCCGAAAAGGGCGTGGCTCCCAGCCGGCGCATCGCCGCGACGTTCGTGACAAAGAACAGGGCTGAGCTGCTGCAGGAACAATCCAAAACGCTGGTATCCCTGGCTGGCTTGAGTGAAAACGAAATAACAATCCTTCCCTCGCTGACGGAGAAACCCGGAGACTCCGCTGCCCTCGTGGTTGGCTCTGTAGAAATTTACCTCCCCCTGGCAGGCATGGTCGATCTCGCAGCAGAAAGCGCTCGCCTGGAAAAAGAGTTGAAGGAAACGCAGTCGCACATCGAGCGCATCGAAAAGCTGCTGGCAGGCGAATTTGCGAGCAAGGCGCCGGCGGCCCTGGTGCAAAAGGAACGTGAGAAGCTGACGGCGTATAAGGAAACAGCCGAGAAGATCAGAGCTCAGCTGTAGCGCCGCGCACCTGGAACAGAGCTTGATACAATCGAAGTATTCTTTCCCATAAAAGGAAATTCCATGACAACCGCTGAACAAAAACTTCAGGACCTTAAGACCCGGCTGCTGGAGATCGTTGACTTGAATAATGTCAACGCACTGCTTGGCTGGGATCAGTCGACCTACATGCCTCCCGGTGGGGCAGAGGCGCGCGGCCGCCAGTCGGCAATGCTGGCACAGATGTCCCAGGAAAAGTTCGTGGATAAGGAAATCGGCAGACTGCTCGATGACCTGCGCCCGTACGAAGAGAGCCTGCCCTACGACTCCGATGACGCCAGCCTGATCCGAGTCACGCGCCGCGAGTATGAGCGCTCCATCAAAGTCCCACCCAAATTCATCGGCGAGCTGAACGAGCATGCTACCCGCGGCTACCAGACCTGGACGGACGCGCGTCCTGCGAACGACTTCGGCAAAGTGCGCGACAACCTCGAAAAGACCCTGGACCTCAGCCGCAAGCTGGCGGACTTCTTCCCCGGTTACGATCACATCGCCGACCCACTGATCGACTTCGCTGACTACGGGATGAAGGCTTCGAGCGTCCGTGAGCTGTTTGCCGATCTGCGCGAACAGCTTGTGCCGGTCGTACGCGCGATCACTTCGCAGGCCCCGACGGACAACGCCGTGCTGCGGAAGCATTACCCCGAAGCGGCCCAGCTGGCGTTTGGCGAAGAAGTGGTCAGGCAGCTCGGGTACGATTTCTCACGCGGACGCATTGACAAGACCCATCATCCCTTCATGACCAAATTCTCCCTCGGCGACGTGCGCATCACGACGCGGGTCAAGGAGGATGACCTGGGCGATTGCCTCTTCAGCAACATGCATGAGGCGGGACACGCCATGTACGAGCAGGGTATTGATATGTCATATGAGGGAACGCCTCTGGCAGGCGGCACCAGCGCGGGGGTTCACGAATCGCAGTCACGGCTATGGGAAAATATCGTTGGCAGGAGCCGTGGCTTCTGGGAATACATGTATCCCAAGCTCCAGGCGCAGTTTCCTGACCAGCTCAAAGATGTCTCCTTGGATGCGTTCTATCGCGCTATCAACAAAGTGGAGAAGTCGCTGATCCGCACCGATGCGGATGAGGTTACGTATAACCTGCATGTCATGATGCGCTTCGATTTCGAGCTCCAGATGCTTGAAGGCTCGCTCTCCATCCGGGATCTGCCCGAAACGTGGCATGAGAGGTTCGAGCATGACTTTGGAATTGTCCCGCCCGATGACAAGGACGGGGCGCTGCAGGATGTTCACTGGTACGCAGGCATCATCGGCGGCGCGTTCCAGGGGTATACGCTGGGCAACATCCTTTCGGCTCAATTCTACGAGGCGGCTCTCCGCGCGCATCCCTCCATCCCAGACGAGATGAATCAGGGCCAGTTCGGCACGCTGCATGGCTGGCTGCGCGAGAACATCTATCGTCACGGCAGCAAATACACCGCCCCCGAGATTATCGAGCGCGCAAGCGGCTCCCCGCTGACGATCGAGCCCTATATCAATTATCTGACGTCCAAATACGGTGCGCTTTATACACTCTAAGCAAAGACTTCGAGCCAGCATCCAACTTCGCCTTTGCCGACAGAACGTCTCATGAGCACACATGAGACGTTCTGTCGCTTCATGGGGAGCCGCGCGTGAACTGTGACAAAATTCACCAATTAAAAGATATTTGTCAATTGGCGTGGTCCGGGGCATGGGTTACATTTATCTCCGCACGAGCAAAGCTCTGGGAAACCTTTGAAGGAGTAACGAACCATGTCCATGAAAATTACCGAAGATTGCATCGCCTGTGGCGCGTGTGTACCCGATTGCCCGACCGAATCTATCAGCGAAGGCGACGGCATCACCTATGTCGTCGACCAGGCGACCTGCGTCGAGTGCGAGGGCCATCACGATTCGCCCAAGTGCGTCAGTGTCTGCCCGGTGGATTGCATCGTCAAGGCGAACTGAGATATAATCCTGAAAATTCAATAGAAACCTTCGGGGCAGGGTGACACTTGCGCCGCACGAAGTGCAGGTGAATTCCCGATCGGTGGTAAAGCCCACGAGCAGATCCTTCGCATTCGCTCAGGATGACAAGGTATGCATGACCCGGCGGAATTCCGGGGCCGACAGTTATAGTCTGGATGGAAGAAGGATAGAGGCTCGCACGAGTCTGTTTCGACTTAAGGAAAGATCCCCGAAAACGTAAGTTGTTTTCGGGGATTTCCTTTTTGGATCACTGTAGCTCAGGCTTGCTTCGCGTCCGCGCCCCGCAAATCTTCTGTGAGGCGCTTTTTATTGTACAGGATATGAACCCCAACCTGATTCGTTCTCTTTCTCGAAATGGCTCACCGACCTGGCTCGTCGCGCTATCGGTGCTGCTCGGTATTCTGGCATGGCATCTCTTCACTCGCCACGGTGGGATCCCGAATTTCATCCTGCCATCGCCTCTCAGTGTATGGGCGCGCTTTCTTCGTGCTCTTCAGGATGGGAGTTTGCTGTATCACACCGGCATCACGTTGATCGAAATCGTGCTGGGCCTCCTGGCTGGAGCGGTGTTGGCGACAGTGATCGGGTATCTGCTTGCCAAGTCGCCGGCGCTGGAGCGGATCCTCTCCCCGTATGTGGTGGCGAGCCAGGCGATCCCGATCGTGGCGATCGCGCCGCTGCTGGTCATCTGGCTGGGGGATGGGATCCTGTCGAAAGTTGTGATCTGCGCGTTGATCGTTTTCTTCCCGGTGCTGGTGAATACGATTGTCGGCGTGCGTGCCGTGCCGATTGCTTTATACGACCTGATGAATTCCCTGCATGCCTCGCGTTCTCAAATCCTGTGGAAAGTGGAAGTGCCCGCGTCCCTACCTGTCTTTCTCGGCGGGCTGCGCATCGGCGCGACGCTGTCGGTGATCGGCGCGATCGTCGGGGAGCTGGTGGACGCCGAGGAGGGATTGGGATTCCTCCTGCAGCTCGGAGACTTTCAATATGATACGCCGATGGTCTTTGTGGCTGTGTTCACCCTGATCGGGCTGGCGCTGATGTTGTATGGCGTTGTGATATTGCTCGAAAAACGATTTTTGAAATGGCAAACGACTGCGCGCTGAACGGCGCGCCAAGGAGAGTAGGTATGTTTCGCACCTTGATTTTAGTGATATTGTTGATGGGGCTCGCTATTTCAGCTTGCAGCGGTCCTGCACCTCAGGCAGATGCTCTGAGGACGATCCGCCTGCCGATGGGCTATGTCCCCAACATCCAGTTCGCTCCCGCATATGTGGCGATCGAAAAAGGATATTTTCGCGAGGCTGGATTGAATGTCGAGCTGGATTACAAATTCGAGACCGATGGCGTTGCCCTGGTGGGCGCCGGCGAGATCCCGTTTGCTATTGTGTCGGGTGAACAGGTGCTGCTGGCGCGTGCCCAGGGCTTGCCTGTGGTGTATGTTGCCGCCTGGTATCAGGAATATCCCGTCTCGGTGGTGGCACGAAGTGAGCTCGGTGTACTGATCCCGCAGGACCTCGCGGGCAGGAAGATCGGCCTGCCGGGGCTGTTCGGCGCTAATTACGTGGGGCTGCGCGCCTTGCTGTTCGAGGCGGAGATGAGCGAGAGTGATGTGACTCTGGATTCCATCGGATTCAACCAGGTGGAGCTGCTAGCAGCCGGCCAGCAGGATGTTGTGGTCGGGTATACCGCCAACGAGCCGATCCAGCTGCGGGCGCGCGGCATCCCGGTGACGGAGATCCGGGTGGCGGATTACGTGCAGCTTGCCTCGAACGGTATCCTAGCAAGCGAGAAGGTCATTGCAGAAGAGCCGGAACTGGTGCATGGATTCGTCGAGGCGTTCCTGAAGGGCCTGGCAGATACGATCGCCGATCCTGAGGAAGCTTTTGAGCTGAGTAAAGCGCACATTCCGAACTTTGCCGAGCTGGACCAGGATGTGCAGAGGCAGGTGCTGGCGACATCCATTGAGCAATGGAAAGCCGAGCGCCCGGGTTACTCTGATCCGCAAGCCTGGGACAACATGCGCACTGTTCTGCTTGAGATGGCGCTGATCGATGAAGAGCTGGATGTGGGTCAGGCATTTACGAACGAGTTCGTTCCATAGGTGTCGTTGCGAGACGAAACGCGGAGCGTTTCAACCGAAGCAATCCCCTGGTTGCATGAAACAGGAGATTGCCACGCCTGCGGCTCGCAATGACGTGCAGCTATGACTCAACCTCCCATTCTCACCATCCGCTACCTGAGCGTTGTATTCCCGGATAACAACGGTGGATTGCGCGCGCTGGAGGATATCTCGTTCGACGTACACCCGCGCGAGTTTGTCTGCGTGCTGGGTCCGTCTGGTTCGGGAAAAACGACCCTGCTGCGCATCCTTGCCGGATTGATCGCTCCTACTTCCGGCTCATTCCTGTTCGGTCATGGCGAGCAACCGAGCACGGGAATGGTCTTTCAGCAGGCAAACCTCATGCCCTGGCGGACGGTGATCGAAAATATCAAGCTTCCACTCGAAGTGAAGCATGTGGATGAAGCTTCCGCTCGAGCAAAGGCGCAGGAAATGATCGAGCTGGTGGGATTACAGGGATTTGAGGACTCGCTGCCGCGCGACCTTTCCGGGGGAATGGCGCAACGGGTCGCGATCGCGCGGGCGCTCATCCATGACCCGGACCTGCTCCTGCTCGACGAGCCGTTCGGCTCGCTGGATGCCATCACCCGCGAGCGGATGTGGAACGAGCTCTCGCGCATCTGGCAGATGCGCCAGAAGACGGTTATCATGGTTACGCACTCGATCAACGAGTCACTGTTCCTGGCGGACCGGGTGCTGGTGCTGACCCAGCGCCCCGGCAAAGTAAAGCTGGATCTGAAAGTAGGTCTGCCCCGGCCACGGCAGGACGACATTCGATATACCCCCGAGTTTGGAAAACTGGCACGTACCTTACGTGAGGCAATAGTGTAGACAGAGGCTTCTCTCTACACTATTATCTACGGTCCAATCCACACCACAAAACTCAGTTCGGTATCCGCATATTTCCCCGTGATCTTCCAGCAGCCGAGGGTGGGGAAGTCAACACCCACCAGCATGGCGGAGCCGATATCACTGGCATACGCATTTGTTGCTCGCGAGGCGATCAAAGGCGGAGCAGGTGCATCCAGCCGCTCGCCGGTGACGGTCAGGTCTGGCTCCGGCTCCTCCTTCCAGATATAGCCTTCCCGCCACCAGAAAATCTTCTGTGTATAGCCCTCGGGATTGCGCGGAAGTGCATACCAGACTCCGTCTTTCGGAAGGTCTGTCCAGAGAGAATTTGAGCCGTACCAAAAATTCGAAGCAAACGGCGAGTCAGATGAATAAGGTGCCGGCGCCG
>DATHTH010000393.1:0-28372 GCA_035463495.1 Anaerolineales bacterium
GAGCGGCACGCTATAGAAGGTGGTGCCGAAATCGACCTCGCCATTGTAGACAGCGGTCACGGTCTGGTTGTGGCCGCCGGTCTGGACCTGCTCACCGGGGGTGATGCCGGCTTCGGCAAGCTCCACAGCCGGAACCATGTAGCCGGAGGTCGAGCCCTGGTCGCCATAGCCCCAGGTTGCGCCTTCGAGATCTTCCAGCGTCTGGAACTCACTGTCGCGGGCGACGATGTATTGAGTCCAGTAGACCGGGTAGCCAAAGCGAACAGCCTTGAAGGCAACGTCCACGCCACATAGCTGGCTGGCGATTGCGTAGCCGAGACCCGGGATGAATGCCATGGTGTCTTCCGGAGAGGCACACATCTCTTCGACGGTGGCGGCGTAGGAGGTTGGAACAACCACCTCGAAGGTCAGTCCGGTTGCTTCGTTGAGCGCGTTCGCCATCACCTCGCCACCGGTCACAATCTGGTTGGCATCCACGGAGGGGACGAACAACACTTTGATCGGGTGTTCCGGCGTTCCAATATCTGTTGTTGGGGCCTCGGTGGGAGCTTCCGTCATGGCCTCGGTCGGCGCCTCCGTGGGCTCATCGGTCATCACCTCGGTTGGCGCTTCGGTCGCCGGTGGTTGGGTGGGTGCTTCGGTGGCGGGCGCGCAGGCAGAGACCACCAGCACGAGGATTGCCATCAAAGCAACGGTCAGATGCAGTGACTTCTTCATAATCTTCTCCTCTTAAAAAGATTTGGATTTGGGAATTGTTTCCCTTTCTTAATGGATAATACAGTGTAATGAAAAATTAGACAAGTGACTTTTGATTAGAAAACGAGGAGTCCTGCCTGGCTCATCTTACCAGCATTGTGAGGTCCACGCCCGATGCATTCACATACGTGCGAAACTCTGCATAGTAGCCGTCGTTCACGGCTGCGAGCTCTTCGATCTTATAGGCTGTCTGGAACGCTGCCCGGCCGGCCTCGGTCTGCAGGATGGCAGGGACCCAGCCCACGAGCTGATTGCGCATGTCCTCCGGCATGCTGGTGGAGAATGCCAGCACATCATAGGGGATGATCGCCGGGATCTGCCAGACCGCGATCACTTGTTCGACAAGATCGGGAAAGGCATCCTCCAGTGAGGGGAACTTGCGCGCGTCGATATAGGTCGCGCCGAAGTCGCAGATGCCGCCCGCATATAGAGAGCGCACCACGGTGGGATGCCCCTCCACAAAGGCAGCCGGTTTCGTCACGATCTGATGTCGCTGAAGATATCCGAGCGGGACCACGTATCCCGATGGTGAGGTGGCATCGCTCCAGCACGGCTTCTTATCTTGAAATTGCGCCAGCGCAACAGCCGGATCTGCTTCCACGTTTTCGTCGAGGGTCTCATCGAAGTAGGATGTGAACCCACCCCTGCGCGTCGCAAGAAACTGCGCGCCATACTTTCCTTCTCCGTTTCTCAGCACGGCATACGAGGCGCGCACCAATCCCTGCCGGTAGGCAAGCTCATAGGCATAGGGGTCGAGAACTGCGATGTGTGCATTGCCGCGTGCCAGCGCATCTACGAGTGTAGTGTAGGACTCAGGGACAATCGTAACAACTGTGTATCCCGTTCGTTGCGTAAACTGGGAGGCAATTTCTCTTGCGGCATCAATTTGTTCCTGCGAGCCTGCCAGGGGAGGCAGCGCCAGGATCAGCGGGTTTTCGGCGAGACCCAATTCCACGGTAGGGAAGGCAGGCAATGGTGTATCTGTGGGAGTGCTTTCTACAGGCGTCGGAGCCTGTGTTGGAGTGGCTGTCGGTTCGGTGAGCACCACTCGTGGCAAACTACAGCCCGCTCCGCACAATGCAGTGGATATGAGTATTGTTAATAACAATTGCGTATGGTTCACGTGTGTCCTATTAAGATTATAATACCTGCATGAGAAACAACAGTCTGCTCTCGATTCTAATTATCGGTGTGGTGATCGTAGCCGCCTATTTTATTGTGCAAACAATACGAGAATCAGCGCAGGCTGCTACCGCGCCTTTCCAGCAGGTCAACCAGGCGAACCAGGCGTTACAAACCCAGGTCTCCAATCTGTTGAATCCGACACCAACCATCATCCCGGACCCGGTCACCTATATTAACGAGGTCCGCGCGCTGTCGCGTCTTGAAACGATCCAGTACAGCGTGGAAAAAGTGATCACCGGTGAGACCGGCGGCGGTACCTTCCAATCCCTGTTTGGAGATAAGATCCTCTTCGTGGGTCATGGCACGGTTATTGCCGGCATCGATCTTCAGAAACTGCAGCCCGAAGACATGCGCTTCGAGAATGGTGTGCTGACCGTCAGGCTGCCTCCGGCCGAGGTCTTTATTGCCACGCTCGACAATGAGAAGTCTTATGTGTATGACCGCGATACGGGCATCCTTGCCAAGCCGGATGTCAATCTGGAAACGCTGGTGCGGCAAAGCGCCGAGCAGGAGATCCTGAAAGCCGCCCTCGAGGATGGGATTTTGGAACAGGCGCAGCTCAATGCCGAGGCGTATCTCTTCAAATTCTTTGCCGCGCTCGGTTATCCCAATACCATCTTCATCACCGATCAGGGCTAATCCTGAGTGAAAACTTGTAGGGATGGACAAACGTCTGTCCCTGCAGGTTTTTTGTTTATATGCGTTCCGTCCAGGACGGATGCCCGTACTTTTCCCTGACCAATTCCTCCGCTCTTCTTGATTCCGATTCCGATAACTCCCCTGGTTCGAGACATATTCCCAGCTGCGCTTCGAACGCCTCGGCGAACACCCGGGCGGCGGTTTCCCAGGTGATCACCTTTCCCAGTGCGGATTCCACGGTTGTGGCGCGCTCCAACAAGCGGCTCGAGGCGTGCTCGCGCAGTGCCTCATTTTTGAAGACAAGCGCATGGCAAATGCGCGTCAGATCACCCGTCAGCGGCAAAGACCCATGCTGGAGCACCGCCTCCTGCTTGCGCGCCTGCGCCGATCCGATCAATTTTTTACCGCCCACCGTGATTTCATACGACGAGGGAACTTCAAAGCAGATGGGGTTAGGGGCAGCTTGCTCCGCGGTTTTGCGTTCCTGGATTTCCACAGGTACGCCCAGCTTTTTGAGCGCTAACAGCAGTGCTTGCGACAGACGGTTGTAGCTCTCGAGTACACCCCCTGCCAGGACCGGTTCCTCCGCGCGCCCGGTGACAGAGTAGGTCAGCTCGTCCGTGTGAAGAATCGCGCGCCCGCCCGTCAGGCGGCGGACCACCTCCCAGCTGCGCTCCTGCAGGCGGACCACCTCCACATCGGCAAAGGGCTGGGCATGCCCCAGGGAAAGACAAGCCGGGTCCCAGGCATATAGCCGGATGGTCGGCAAAGACTCTCCCGCTCCGATGCGTTCCAGCAGCGCCTCATCGACAGCCATGTTCCAGGCCCCGCGCCTGGCGGGATGAACTAAAAGTCTCCAGGTATCCATATCACCCTTATTGTACTCAATTGCAAGCCGCCAACCCTATTCCTCTTCAGCCCTTCAGTGAGTACGAATTTGTAACCAAGCAGAAACACAATCATGCGAAGATAGAACAAATAAGGCTGTATAATATCTTTCGCCGGTTAGTCAGGCTCTTCTCGAGCCAGGCTGAAGCTTCACCGGCTCCTCCTTCCAGCCCTTCACCGTTGTCTTTCCAGATTCCAATGCTGCGTTCAAAGATGAGTGCGGCATATTTTGCGTGCAGGACCGACGTTTGTTTGGATTATTTACAAAAAGATTATAATAATTATTGAAGCGATCGACGGAGAAATGGGGAAGGATCAGTGTAGCGTTATTATGAGTATAAAAGGCAAACGCATGAAAACGGCTCGCAAGACCAAGACGGAACTCAGTTCGTCAAAAACAACGAAAAGTACCCGCAAGGCGACGACCAAGAGCACTGGCTTCAATGGAAAACAACCACCCGTGACGTATGAGCACGCGCCCATCGGGATCGTAGAAAGCTCGCTTGAGGGCCGCTACATTAACGTCAACGAGGAATTTTGCCGGCTCCTGGGCTATGAAAAAAAAGAGCTGCTCCGGCAGGGGATCAAGGATTTCACTCATGAAGACGATTATGCGCTGGATGTCAGGCTGCATGAGCAGCTTGTCGCCGGGCAGATCCCCTTTTACAGGCTGGAAAAACGCTATGTTCGGAAACAGGGCGACGAAGTCTGGGTGGAGCTGACGCGCTCGCTCGTGCGTGACGCGAAAGGCAAGCCGCTCTATACCGTAGGAGTTGTGCTCGATATCTCGGATCGTAAGGATGTGGAGCGCGTCCTGCGCGAGTCGGTGGAACGCCTGCGGCTTGCCACTGAATCGGCGCGCATGTTTACCTGGGAGTGGGATTTCCAGAAGCAGCTCTACCGGATGGACGACAACTTCGAAAAGGTGATCGGCTTTTCGGCGGGCTTGTTGCCCCAAAACCAGGCAGAGACGGTGTTCGAGCTGAGCCCTGCGGAAGATAGGCAAGCCATTACCGAAGCAGTGCAGACCGCCATCGAACGCCGCAGTGATCTGCATTCCCTGCAGTACCGGATTATTCATCCCGAGAATGGACAGGTTGTCTGGCTGGAGGCGAACGGCAAAGTTGTCTTCAATGAAGAAGGTAACGCGGTTCGCATGTTCGGCGTGGCGCAAAACATCACGGAGAACAAGAAGGCTGAAGAGTCGCTGCAACTGGCGCGCATGCAGGCGGAACAATCCGCCGACCGCACCGCCCGGCTCCAAAAGGTCACGGCGGCGCTCTCGGGAGCGCTCACACCACCGCAGGTAGCTGAGGTCCTGGCGAGTCAGGGCGCGCCAGCCTTTGGCGCGGTGAGCAGCTCCATGATGCTCCTGAGCGAGGACCGGCAAACGCTCGAGCTCATGCATACCACAACATCTGAGGTGCTTGTTCGCCCGTATCAGCGCTTCCCCGTATCGCTTCACGTCCCGGCTGCGGATGCTGTTCGCTCCGGCGAGATCGTCTGGATCGAGTCGCGGCGAGATTATCTCGAGCGGTATCCACATCTGGCAGAGCAGATTCACCTGTGGGGACAGCAGGCTGGCATAGCCGTTCCCATGGTTTACGAGGATCGAACACTGGGTGCGCTCACTATGAGCTTTGACCGGGTCCTGCCCTATAACCTGGAAGACCGGGAGTACGTTCTGACGCTGGCGAGGCAAGGTGCGCAGGCGCTTGAGAGAGCACGCGCCGGGGATGCCCTGCGTGAATCAGAAGAGCGTTTCCGGGCTTTAGTGAGCCAGGCAACTGCCGGCATCACCGAGAGTGACACGAACGGTGTGCTGACGTTTGTCAACCCCAGGCTTTGCGAAATGCTCGGCTATTCGGAGGCGGAACTGCTCGGGAAAACGATCTGGGAACTGACGTATTCACCGGATGTGGAGGAAAACAGGCGTTTATTCGAACGGATGCTTCTGCACGGAGAGTCGTACCAGCTGGAAAAACGCTTCGTTCGTGGAGATGGATCGACTCTCTGGACCAGCGTCAGCGTTTCGACAATCTATGACCTGTCGGGGAAGCCGAAAGGGGGCGTGGGCGTTATCCTCGATATCAACAGCCGCAAAGAAGCCGAGCAGGTACTAACGGAATTCGCCCGGGAACAGGCAGCCTTATATACGTTTGTGGATCAGTTGCACCGGACGGCTTCGTTGGAAGATATCTTCAATGCAGGCCTGGATGCAATCTTAAGCGGATTGCAGTGCGACCGCGCTTCAATCCTGCTTTTCGACGAGAGCGATTTGATGCGTTTTGTCGCCTGGCGCGGGCTATCCGATGAATATCGGAACGCTACCGAGGGACACTCACCGTGGACGCCCGAGGCTGTCGACCCCGAGCCAATCGCCATGAACGATCTGGCGACCGCCGACCTAAGCGATTCTCTCCGTGCAATCATTCAAGGTGAGGGCATACGTTCCCTTGCCTTTATTCCACTGGTTTCCAATAACAGGCTGATCGGCAAGTTCATGATCTATTTCGATACGCCGCATATGTTCACCGAAGATCAGCTGGATCTCAGCCTGACCATTGCCCGCCAGCTTGCTTTTGGCGTGGACAGGAAGCGCGCCGAGGAAAAACTGCGCGAAAGCGAAGAACGCTATCGGGCAGTTGTGGAAAGCCAGTCTGAAATGCTCTGTCGCTTCCGGCCAGATGGAACCATCCTCTTCGTCAACAACGCCTATGCGCGGGCACGCGGCATGACACCTGAAGCGCTGAGCAAGCATAATTTTTGGGATTTCATCCCCGAGGCGGACCGCACGTCTGTGAAAGAGATGCTAGATCGCTTAACTCCTGAGGCGTCAGAAGTGCATATTGAGAACCGCTTTCAGACAACAGCGGGTGAACGTTGGACACTCTGGACAAACCGTGCCTTGAAATTCGATGCAAATGGACATGTACTGGAGGCGCAGTCCTCAGGCATCGATATCACCGATCGCAAGCGAGCCGAGGAAGCTCTACGTGAGAGCGAGGAGCGTTACCGCTTTATTGTCGAAAATACTTCAGAGGGCATCTGGTCGATCGAGTTGACAGAGCCCATGCCGGTTCACCTGCCGGAAGAGGAGCAGGTTGAGTGGTATTATCGCCACGCCGTCATTCGCCAGTCCAATCTCGAGCTTGCCCGCATGTATGGTTTTGCCTCCGCCAAAGAGCTGGTGGGATTGCCGCTCCGCGAGGTCATGCCCCACGAACATCCGCTGAATACGGAAATGCTGCGGGATTTTATCCGCTCCAATTATCGCCTGGTGGATGCAGAGTCCTACGAGCGGGATGCGGAAGGTCGCGAGCTTGTTTTTCTCAACAACATGGTTGGTGTTGTCGAAGATGGAAAGCTCCTGGGAGAGTGGGGCACCAATCGCAATATCACGGAACGCAAGCGCGCCGAGGATGCCTTGCGCGAATCCGAAGAACGTTATCGCGGCATCGTCAATCAGAGCATCGCGGGCATCGCGGAAACAGATTTGACCGGAAAATACAGAATGGTCAACGATCGCTATTGCGAGATAACAGGCTATTCACGTACTGAGCTCTTGAGCGGCATGAGGATGCAGGATCTCACGCACCCGGATGATGTGCAACAAAATATGGAGATGTTCGGACGTCTGTCGGCGGATGGAATTCCATTTGAGGTTGAAAAGCGCTACATCTGTCCCGATGGTTCGTTTGTCTGGGTACATAACTCTGTGTCTGCGATCGCGGGTGCAGATGGCAAGCCGCAATCCGCCGTCGCGGTTGTCATTGATGTGACGGCACGTAAACGAACGGAAGAAGTCTTACGGGTTCGGGCAAGGCAGCAACAGGCAGTTGCCAGGCTTGGGGAACTGGCGGTGCGCGAACGGGATCTACAAGAGGTATTCGATCAGGCTACAGCCATGGTCGCCGATACTCTGGGAGTTGAGTACTGTAAAGTACTGGAACTGCTGGATGGCGGGGATGCCCTTCTGTTACGCGCCGGTGTCGGGTGGAAAGATGGGTTGCTTGGTCGTGCAACAGTCAGCACCGGACTCCATTCCCAGGCAGGCTATACACTGGCATCCGAGGAGCCGGTGGTTGTCAGTGATTTGCACACTGAGCAGCGCTTTCACGGTCCGCCGCTGCTGTTTGACCACGGTGTGGTCAGCGGCATGAGCTGTATTATTCACCGCGCAGACGGAAATGCCTGGGGAGTGCTGGGCGCACATACGACTCGTCCGGTGGACTTTACAGTTGACGATGTCAACTTTCTCGTTGTCATGGCGAATATTCTGAGCGACGCCATCCAGCGCCAGCAAGCTGAACAAGCCTTGCGTGCCAGTGAGCAGCGCTTCCGTGAGATCTTTGAAACGGCGGGTGTCTCTGTGTGGGTGCAGGATTTCCGCCAGGTCAAAGCAGTTCTTGATGAGCTCCGTGCGCAGGGCGTTCATGACCTCCATGCTTATCTTGAGGAGAATCCAGACTTTGTCCGGCACGCGATCGGTCTGGTTCGCATCGTTGACGTGAACAATGAAACGCTCGAGCTCTTTGGCGCGAGAGATAAGTCGCAATTACTGGAATCCCTAGATCGGATTTTCCTGCCCGAGACCGAACGGGCTTTCAGAGACGAGCTTATCGCATTGGCAGAGGGACGGGAAATGATGCGTGCGGAAACCACAGAGCAAACCCTCGACGGTCGCCGGATCTCTGTCATCTTCACAATCCACTTCAACCCGCAGCTGGGCGATTACAGCCGCGTCGTCGTCACCCTTACGGACATCACGGAGCGCAAACGCATCGAAGAGGCGCTGCGGCTCGAGAACGAGCGCTTCATGCGGTTCGTTGACTCCAATATTGTCGGCATCCTGATCGGGAATGCCAGCGGGAAGGTCATCGTTGCGAATGACTATTACTTGAATCTGCTCGGCGTCAGCCGGGAGGAGTTTTCCAATCAAAAGGTGGACTGGCAAAAGTTCACACCGCGCGAATGGCTGCCCGCGGATGAAAAGGCTATTCGCGAGCTGCGAGAGCACGGCATTAGTGAGCCTTATGAGAAGGAATACGTACGCGCCGATGGGACACGTGTGCCAGTGTACATTGCCGATGCCATGCTCCCGGGTCCCGGGGAAGAGATCGCCGCTTTCGTGCTCGATATCACGGAGCGGAAGCGTGCCGAGGAAACGCTGCGCCGCAATGAAGAATTGTTCTCAACCCTGGTGGAAGCAGCGCCGTTTGGTGTGTACTTCATCGACTCTGAGTTTCGTTTACGGGCCGTGAACAAGGGTTCGGAAGCAGTGTTCGCTGGCATTTACCCACTCATCGGGCGCGATTTCGCTGAAATCCTTCGGCTTGTCTGGAAGGAACCATTTGCCACGGAAGCGATCGAGCGCTTCCGACATACACTGCGCACCGGCGAGTCCTTTATCTCTCCGCCGACCATCGAACCGCGGGCGAACATCGACGAAATCCAATCGTACGATTGGCAGATTCATCGCATCACCATGCCCGACGGTTCCTACGGGGTGGTCTGTTATTTCTATGACCTCTCCGAGCAAAAGAAGATGGAAGCAACGGTCCGCGCCAGTGAAGCGCTCTATCGCGCAATCGCCAGCAATATCCCGGGCGGGGGTGTCTATGTGGTGGATAAGGATTTCCGCTATTTGATTGCGGAAGGACCGGTCACCGAGGCATTTCAGCTTTCGCGCGAGATCCTGGAAGGGCGTACGGTCTTGGAGGCTTTCCCCGATGAACGGGGTGAGCGCATGATGGAACGCCTGCGACGGAATTTTGCCGGTGAAACCATTAGCTTTGAAACACAGTTTGACGGACGCACGTTTTGGACGCGCATGGCGCCCCTCAGCGACTCCATTGGGCAGGTAATTATCCTGACCCTTGACATCACCGAGCGCAAGCAGGCTGAGGAAGCCCTGCGCCAGAGCGAGGAACGCTTTGCGTTGTTTATGCAGTATCTTCCCGGTCTCGCCTGGATCAAGGACATCGAAGGCAAGTACGTGTATGCCAACGCCGCTGCCGAGAACGCATTTAGCACGTCTTACGAAAAGCTCTATGGCAAGACCGATTGGGATATCTTTCCTGCGGAAATCGCGGCTCAATTCAAGAAGAACGACGACCGCGCCTTAGTGGAGGGCAAAGGGGTCCAGGTGGTCGAGACGTTACAGCACGCGGATGGAGTACTCCATTACTCCCTGGTGAGCAAATTCCCTATTCCCGGCCCCGACGGCAACCCCGCGCTCATCGGCGGGACGGCACTCGACATCACGGAGCGCTTGCGAGCAGAAGAAGCATTACGAGAATCGGAGGAGCGTTTCCGCGCGATTCTGCGCCAGGCAACAGCCGGCATCGTCCGCAAAGATGCCGAGGGCAGGCTGATCTTTGTCAACCAGGCATTTTGCAATATGCTGGGTTACACCGAGGCGGATCTGCTCGGCAAAACCATGTGGGATTTCATGCATGAGGACGATATCGCGGAAAACCAGCAATCTTACAACCGCCTCATGATGGAAGGCATCCCCTTTAATCTCGAAAGACGGTTGATCCGTGAAGACGGCTCGCTGATCTGGGTGGATGCCAGCGTCTCGCCGATCATGGATTCGGAGGGCAGGCCGCAATCGGCTGTGGCAGTCGAAGTGGATATTACCGGGCGTAAGCGGGCGGAAGAGGCTCTTCACCAGCTGAACTTGCAGCTGGAGGAGCGTGTGCTCAGCCGTACCGCGAAATTGCGAACGGTCAACCAGACACTGCGCGATGAGATTGCCGAGCGCAAACGGGTGGAAGAGGCGTTGCGCCAGAGTGAGGCGATTGCCCACGAAAATGAAGCCAAGCTGCTTTCGTTGTTCGACCTCCTTCCGGTGGGCATTTCTTTCCTAGGCCCCGAGGGGCGGGTCGTGCAAACGAATTCTGCTCTCCTGAGCATTTTGAAGGTTACGAAGGAACAGTTTGAGCGTGATCAGTACAGATCGAGGAAATATGTCCGCGCCGACGGCACACCCATGCCGGCCTCCGAATTCGCCAGTGCACGCGCCATTGCCCAGAACCGAACGGTCTTTAATGTGGAGACCGGTATCGTCCTCGAAAACGGCGAGGTCGTATGGACCAGCGTGAGCGCCGCTCCGGTTGAGGTGGCCGACGTAGGTGTCGTGGTCGTCACCGTAGATATCACCGAGAATAAACGCGCCGAGCGCGCATTGCAGGAAAGCCATGGGCGCCTGCGGGTGCTCTCACAGCGCCTGGTGGAGGTACAGGAGGATGAACGGCGCGCCCTGGCGCGTGAATTGCATGACCGCGTGGGTCAGACGCTGGCAGCGCTGAACATCAATTTGATCATCATCAACAGCCAGCTTTCCCCGGAAGTTAACGAGCAGATCGGCACGCGTCTGAACGATTCCATGAAGCTCGTCGCCGAGACCATTGCGCTGGTGCGCGATGTCATGACAGATCTGCGTCCTGCCGTGCTGGATGACTACGGGCTCGAGGCTGCGCTGGAGGCGCACGTATCCCAATATATTTCGAGATATGATATAGACGTCAAATTCGAAAAGCCTGAACAACCATTGCCGCGCCTGGGTTCGAGCGTCGAAATGACCTTCCTGCGTATCGCCCAGGAGGCGCTGATGAATATTGCCCGGCATGCCCGGGCGAAGCAGGTCGATCTGTTGCTGCGCCGGGATGAGCATGAAATCTGTCTGAAAATTCAGGATAACGGGATCGGGATTCAATCCTGGCAGGAAGCCAACCGCCCAGGCAGCCATGGACTGACCATTATGCGTGAGCGCGCCGAAGCATTCGGTGGCAGTTTGCAAGTTCGGTCCGTCCCCGGCCAGGGCACCACGGTCGAGGCGACGATCCCCATCAAGGGCCAGAGCCCTGCCCAACAGGAGAAGAGCTAATGATTCGAGTGCTCGTGGCCGATGACCATACCGTTCTTCGAGACGGACTGCGGTACTTGCTCGAAGCCCAGGGAGACATCCAGGTCGTTGGAATGGCAGCCAATGGACAGGAAGCGTTGGAGCTGGCGTCCCAGGCTTGCCCGGATGTGATCCTGATGGACATCTCCATGCCGGTAATGAACGGCATCGATGCCACAAAACGGATCTGCCAGATCTGCTCAGATACAAAGGTGGCGATCCTGTCCATGCACCACACGGCTGAGTATATGCAGCGCGCTGTGGAGGCAGGAGCCGTGGGGTACCTGTTGAAGGACTCAGCCGGCGCCGAGCTGGTGACGGCAATCCGGGCAATTCACGGTGGGAAGCGCTACCTCAGCCAGCAGCTTACCAAGGGACTTGGCGAGAACAGCATCTGGCGTTCCGGAAACTTGGATCGAAAGAATCGTAGCGCCGCGACCAGCCGTTCGCGGCGCTCGGCCATGCATGGGGAAAGATTCCTTACACTCTCAAGCCTTTGAATTCCTGAACAGCCTGTTCTTCCAGCTCTTCTGAGATCGGCTCGAGCGGCGGCCTCACCGACCAGCGCGGGAACCCGTGCAGGCGATGCAGCAGGGCTTTTAGGGTTGGCGGGAAGGGCGGGAACTTATCCAGGACGTCGCGCTGCCTCTGGATGCGCGCCAGCGTTTCCACAGTTTCCCTTTCCGCAATCATTAGCTCCCATAGCTCGCGCAAGTCGGGCGAAATGATATTTGCGGGCGCCGTGATGCAGCCAGCCGCCTGGTTTTGCATGGCAAGCTGCAGATAGGAATCCGTTCCGGTTAGCACCACCAGGTCTGAGCCGAATCGTTCCCCCAGGCTGCGCGCCAGATCGGAGTCGTGCGACGAATCTTTAATGCCGGCGAACTGTGCCGGAAAGGCATCCTTCAGACGACCAAGCAGGTCCATCGAAAAGCCGATGCCTGCCACCCTGGGGAAGTGATAGCCAAGCAGGTAGCCGCGCGCAGGAACGGCCTGACGGATCACTTCGCTGAACCAGGCAAACAAGCCGTTGTCCGTCGCTTTGCGGAAGTAATAAGGAGGCACCACCAGCACACCGTCGAAGCCAAGATCGAACGCCAGCTTCGTCAGGTCCGTCGTTTCTGAGAGGCTGGGGGTCCCGGTGCCGGCAATCAAGCGAAATCCCGGCATCGAGTCGCAGACTTCACGGGCGCGGCGCATCAACGCCTCGCGCTCAGCCGGCGAGAAGGATGGACCCTCACCCGTAGTGCCGAACAACACTGCGCCATGACAGCCGCGCGCAGCCAGGAATTCGAACAGCGCAGGGAGAGAATCGAGATCAAGTGCCCCGTCCGATTTGAGCGGCGTGACCGCCGCAGCATAGACTCCGGCAAGTGGATGTCGGGACAGCATGGATTCTCCTGGTGTTCTCACTACTTCTTTCTCTTCCGGCCTTTATCGGACCGTATCTTGCGGGCGGGTTTCTTAACCTCATCGTCCACAAAGGTGCGCGCCGCGTCTTCGGGCGGCTGAAGCGGCAGACCCTGCTCTGCCTCGAGATAGTGCTGGTGATCGAGCACCCACAAGTATAAATCGCCTTCCGTCCGGCCGGGAAATTCCTTCAGGATCTCTGTGAAGCGGATCACGTTGACAATCGGCATGTAGACGTTGTCATACCAGTGGGTTACAGCTTCTTCCACCGAAATATCCCGCTGCCAGTCCAGGCCCATGAAGTAGCGATGAACGGCGATGTGTTCCAGCATCCGCTCGTATCCATCCGGGATCGTGAGCCGTATGCTCGCCTCCGGCCTCAGATCATCCAACCCGGTGCGCTCAAGGAAGTTCACTTTGCTGCCAAGGATTACCAGATCTTCGAGCCGGAGGTCTGGCGTAATGTCCACCCGGGTGGCACATTCGCGCACCTCCGCTTCGATAAAGAGCTGGCCCTGCTCGCGCGCGACCGAGACCCGGTGGTGTCCATCCACCACGAAGTACACCCCCCCAACCTTGTACAGGACTACCGGCGGCAGGCTGATTTCTGCGTAAAAGGCGCGGTTGACGCTTTGCCAGCGCTGGGCAAGCTTCTCGCTGGCAGGCAGGAAGACGCGGTCGAACTCATGGTAGCGGTTCAGGCTGCCTGCGATCTGATCCACGCGCACGGTCTGCACGCCCCGGTAAATAGGACCGCCAATCCGCAGCTTCTCCTTGACCTCATCATAGGAAAGCAGGGTGGTGGGTTGTCCGGAAAGCGCCCCCAGAACGCGGTTAATAAAGGCTTTGAAGCGCGCCCGTTGGAAGTCGGCGCGCGCCTGTTCTGAAAATGGTTCTAACATAAGACTCCAGGATAGGTTCTTTCCTCATACAGGTGAGACAGTACCCTCACCGTACGCCAGGTTTCTCGACCTCGATGACCTTGTAAGGGAATACATTCATGATGTTCGTTCTGCCGTGAACCGTCTCAGACGGGGACAGGTTCTGGCGGTGGAAGTGAGTGTGTCCATGAAAGTGGTAGCGAGGCTGCCCTACCTGAAGTAACCAGTTGATCGCTTTCAAGCCGCGGTGGGACTGGCTATCTTCATCGTGGATGCCATAGGGCGGCGAGTGTGTAATGAGAATATCGAGAGAACGTCCATAACGGATCCGGTTCAGTAGCAGCCGGGGCAGCATGCGCAGGGCTCGGAGATAGGCTTCGGTCTGCGTATGCTGGTTCGTCCCATTCGGCCGGTACTGAATCGAGCCGCCGAAACCGCCGATCAGGAAATCTTTGAACCAGGTGACTTTCAGGTCCAGGTTCAAGCCGCCTTCCGCATGCGCAAGCGGATTCCCGGGGTTGTAGATCGGGTCATGGTTGCCGGGCACATAAAACAATGGAAGGTTCAGGAAAGTGAGCAGGTTCTCGAGATACGGGTAAGGCAGGTCTCCACAGCCAAGAATGAGCACAACCTCATGGAAGTGCCCACTTCCACAGAGCGTGTAAAGACGTTCGACGACTTCATCGCTGACTGCTAGTATCTTCACAATGCGTATTGTGCCGCAGAACAGTATTCCCTGCAAGGGATGGTATGTGTGGCTCCCCGTAAGCACGCTTATGCCTCCCCTGGGCTAGCGCCTTATGCAACATAAGTAGAAGCTTAATGTACGTATATTGAAATGTTATCTACCTTTGGGCGGTTGTCAAACCATGCGGGGCAAACTATAATCGACAAAATTAGGAGTAGTTCACTGGAAACAAGGATTTTTCCTGATTTATCAGACGACCAGGGCTCTCCACCGCCCCGGCAGCTCCAGGCAGGTGTCACACTTGCCCGTCGTTATTCGATTCAGGAAGTCATCGGGATTGGCGGCATGGGCTCGGTCTACCGGGCGCGTGACATGCATTTTCCGAACGTGACCAAGCTGGTGGCGGTCAAGGAGATGATCAACACCGCGCCGGACCCGCTTGTCCGTGAGACTATCGTTCAAAACTTCGAGCGGGAAGCAAACCTGCTTGCTACTCTTCATCACCCATCCATTCCCCGAATCTACGATTATTTTACGGTGGAAAGCCGGTCGTACCTGGTTCTGGAGTTTATCCACGGCAAGGACCTGGAAACGATCATCAATGAGTCAACGAGCTTCCTGCCCGAGCACCAGGTGCTGAGCTGGGCGATCGCGCTGTGCGATGTGCTCGACTTTCTGCACAAGCACAAGCCTGACCCCATCATTTTCCGCGACATGAAGCCCTCCAATGTGATGATCAATCACAGTGGCGACATAATGCTGGTGGACTTTGGGATCGCCAAAACGTTCCAATCCGGCATCAAAGGCACGATGATCGGTACTGAGGGCTATTCTCCGCCGGAGCAGTATCGGGGGGAAGCGACTCCGCCAGCTGATCTTTATGCCCTGGGGGCCACCATCCATCACGCACTCACCCGCCGTGACCCGCGGCTCGAGCCGCCTTTCTCCTTTTCCGAGCGGCCCCTGCGCCGGATCAACCCGAACGTGTCCGCCGAGATGGAAGCGGTGGTCAACACCGCGCTGGAATATAACCCCGAAAGCCGCTTCCGCAGCGCGGCAGACATGAAACAAGCTTTGATGGTCGTCGCCCGGAAAACGGGTGCGCTGGTCTCCGCCAGCCCGCAGACCGGTCCGATGAATACAGGCGGGATCAAGCCCCTGTGGTCTTTCAAGTGCGAAGATGAAATCCGGGGCACGCCTATGATTTCTCAGGGCTTGCTCTATATCGGTTCTTACGACAACAATCTGTATGCGCTGAACGCCGCCGATGGGAAATTCCAGTGGAAATATCCAACCGATGGCGGCATTGTGACTCGGCCAGTTTTTTTCGATGGCAATGTGTACTTTGGCTCGGAGGATAAGCGGCTGCATGTGATCAGCGCCCGCGCCGGCAAAGTGGTGTGGACCTATTATACGGGCGGCCCCGTGCGCTCTTCGCCGCGGATCGCCGAGGGACACATCTTCTTCGGTTCGGATGACAGCTACATCCACGCGGTGAACCTCAACACGGGCCGGATGGCGTGGAAGTTCGAGACTGCCGACGCCGTCCGTTCGACGCCGTTCGTGATGCGCGAGCTGGTCTATTCGGGATGTGAGAGCGGCGATTATTATGCGGTAGATTTTCGCGGTAACCTCAAATGGCGGTTCCACGCCAAACGTGCGATCACCTCCTCGACGGTGGGGACAGAACAGGCTCTTTACTTCACCTCCATGGACAGCACGCTTTACGCCCTGGACCCGCGCAATGGCTGGGTGCTCTGGCGGTTCCGCCTTGGTAAGCCCTCCATCAGTACGCCCTGTATCCTGGACGATCTGCTCTTCGTGGGTGCTGCGGATGGATTTATCTACGCCGTGGAAATGAGAAGCGCCAAGGAGGTCTGGCGCTTTCGCACCGAGCACCAGGTCAACGGCTCTCCGATTGTGTACAAGGACTCGCTCTATTGCGGCTCGGTAGATGGCAACCTGTACTGTCTCGAATATCGTACCGGCCGGCTGCGTTGGAAGTTCATGACAGGGGGCGCCATCACAGGCACACCTCTGGCGTATGACGATGTCGTCTACATTGGCTCGACCGATCATCAAATTTATGCCCTGCTCGCCTGAGAAGGAGTTCTTGTGGAAAAGTTCTTTAGCTGGTTATTCGGCAATAAGAAGGCGCCCGTTGCTGCGCAGGATGTTGCCAATACTGCGCCTCTTTCTGAGCAGCAGATCCAGGCAATTGTCAATAATCAGAACCCGCGCTTCGATCTCCAGCAGTTGATTTCGAGCTGTGGTCAATCTGTGGGGAAGCAGCGCGAGCTGAACGAAGACAGCCTGCTGGCGATCACAGCCACCATGGCGGGCAATACCGGCAATTTACCGTTTGGTCTGTATATCGTTGCAGATGGCATGGGAGGCCACCAGTTTGGAGAGGTGGCGAGCAATGCTGCCATCCGTACAGTGGCAGGCTACATCCTGCGCAAGTTCCATCCCTATCTCTTCCAGATCAAGGCGGACGCCATGGATGAATCCTTTCAGGAGATCATGCAGGCAGCTGTAAGTGAAGCGCAGCGCGCCATCCAGCGCGAGGCGCCCGGCAGTGGTACCACCCTGACTGCTGCCCTTGTAGTCGGCCAGCAGATCACGGTGGCGCACGTGGGAGATAGCCGCGCCTACTTCATTTATCCCGACGGGCGGATCGAATCGCTGACCCGCGATCACTCCCTCGTGAAACGGCTGGAGGAACTGGGTCACATCACGCCGGACGAGGCGGTCAATTATCCACACCGGAACGTGCTCTATCGCGCCCTGGGCCAGGGGGAGATTCTCGACCCGGATATCTTCACCATCGGTTTTCCCCAGCCCGGCTCCTTAATGATCTGCAGCGATGGACTGTGGGGCGTCCTGACGGAAGAGGAGCTCGTGCGCTCCATTAACGAGGCGCCCAGCCTGCAGCGCGCCTGCCAGGCTCTTGTCAACGCAGCCAATGCCGCCGGCGGACCGGATAACATCAGCGTGATCCTTGTTCAGTTGATCGGATAGGTATGTCGCCCAGGCAGGATTACTATGCCCTTCTCGGTATAGCTCGGGATGCCTCGGAGGAGGAGATCAAGCGCGCCTATTATCAGGCTGCGCAAAAACTACACCCCGATAAAAATACAGCCGCTGGCGAAACCGAATTGTTTCTGGACGTCCAGCAGGCGTACGAAGCCCTTTCCAACCCGAAGCGCCGGGCGCAATATGATGCAACCCTACCGCCTGAGGAAAAACTCTCCCTTCCTTATGTTCATCGTGTCCTTTACAGTCGGCCCAACCTGGTGCACCTGGATGAGCCGCAAATGCTCTATTTCATTCTGGAGCTGGACGCGCCGGCAGAAGCCCGCCAGTCGCCCTCACCGCCGCTGAATGTCTGCCTCGTCCTGGATCGATCCACCTCCATGCAGGGCGAAAAGATGGATATTGTCAAGGCGACAGCCATCCAGGTCCTGCGGAATTTGAGAGCCCAGGATATTTTGAGCGTGGTCACGTTCAGCGACCGGGCGGAGGTGATCATCCCCGCATCCTATCATCAGGAACGGGCGCGGCTCGAGGCGAAAGTCCAGATGATCCATGCGTCCGGTGCAACGGAGATCTATCAGGGTTTGGAAGCCGGCGTCAAAGAAGTAATGCGCAGCCTGGACTCCAAACGCATCAATCACATTATCCTTCTGACGGATGGCCAGACCTACGGCGACGAGCAGCAGTGCCTGGCTCTGGCGTCGAAACTGGCGGAGCTGGGGATCGGGATCAGCGCCATGGGGATCGGGCAGGAATGGAATGATATCTTCCTGGACGTGCTTTCCACACGGACAGGCGGGAGCAGCGCCTATATTGCCCAGCCGGGGGATATCAAGCGCCTTTTGCTCGAAAAATTCAATGCCCTGGCGCAAACATATGCCGAAGATGTAACCCTCGATACTGCCTTTCTGGATGGCGTCGAGCTTACCTACGCATTTCGCCTGCAGCCTGAGCCTTCCCCGATTGCCCTCGGGGAGAATACACTGCACCTGGGTCCTATATTGCAAGATGTATCCACCCAGGTGATTTTCGAATACATTATTCATCCAAAAGCGGTAAAATCAGACACGCTGACAATACTGGACGGCCTCCTCAAGGTTGCGATTGCCTCCGAGGTAATGCCTGTCCCGTCCCTGCGGATGCGCCTCCGGCGACCTATTTCAGACTCCCCCGAAGTAGATCCCCCGCCGCCCCAGATCGTCCAGGCGTTGTCCCGGCTGATGCTATACCGCATGCAGGAACGTGCCCGCAAGGAAGTCCAAAATGGCAACATAGACAGCGCCACACGCCAGCTTCAAACGCTTGCCTCCAATTTATTGACCCAGGGTGAACGCAGCCTCGCACAAACCATCCTTTTAGAGGTGGAACACTTACAGAAACGAAATGCACTTACAATTGAAGGAAGCAAGAAGATGAAGTATGGTACTCGGTCATTATTTCATGCGCCGTCTAACAAGGAGAAGATCACATGATCATTTGCACAAATTGCCAGTATAAAAATGTGGCTGGGGCTATGTTCTGTGCAGAATGTGGAGCCCAGCTCGATGGCATCGATACGCTGATTACCCAGGCGATCACAGATGAGCAGATCCAGCAGGAGCTCAAGAAGAAAGCAGAACAGCCCCAACCGACAACCAGCCCATCCAACAGCTGGATTTCTTTGCATCTTATGGACAGCGGTAAAATTCTGCCTCTGGCGTCGAGGAACGAGTTCACCCTCGGGCGCCTCAGCGAGGGGCAGCCGATCATGCCGGATATCGACCTGACGCCTTACCAGGCATACGCCTCGGGGGTCTCGCGTTTGCATGCTGTTGTGAAACGGGATGCCAGCCGGGTGCTCGTCATGGACCTGGGTTCCTCGAATGGCACCTATGTCAACGGGCGCCGGATCAACCCACATATGGAAGAAGCGCTAAATCATGGCGACATCGTAGCCCTCGGCAAGCTTAAGATCCAGGTGCTGCTGCGCAATATTTAGCCAAATTTGTGTGGAAAGGTAAGAAATGGCTTATTCCGTCATTTTGCACATTCCCGGCGAACCATCTGTTCTGGGGGAAATCGAAGAACTGCCGAAACCGTCAGACACGTTGATCATTGTCTCGAATCCCCGCTTGCGGGATGGGAAGGATATTCATTATCTCGAGCACAACGTGGTCAAGGTTATCTGGCCGGTCGAAAAATTGACTCTGATCGAAATTCTGGAAAGTGAAGACGAGGAACACCTGATTGGTTTTGTGAGGGAATAACAGATGCCGGAAGAGTTTGACCGCCGCCGCATCCTTGTGGTGGACGACGAAGAGCGCATGGTCCGTTTCATCCGTATGAACCTGGAACACGATGGTTTCCAGGTGGCGGAGGCATTTAATGGAAAACAAGCCATCCAGAAACTGCGGGATGTCACCCCGGATCTGATTCTCCTGGATGTGATGATGCCTGACCTGGATGGGTTCGAGGTGCTCGAGACGATCCGCGAAGGCAGCAACGTGCCGGTTATTATGCTCACTGCCAAAGGGGAGGAGGACGACCGTGTCCGCGGTCTCGAGCTGGGCGCGGACGATTACATTACCAAGCCGTTCAGCCCGCGCGAGCTGGTCAGTCGCGTCAAGGCTGTCATCCGCCGGACAGAGGGCGCCAGCGGATCGATGCACGATATCATCGAGGTGGACGACCGTCTCAAGATCGATTTCGACCGCCGTGAGGTCTGGCTGGAAGGCAAGCTGGTCAAGCTGCGTCCCACCGAGTATCGCCTGCTCTATCACCTGGTCCAGAATGCGGGCTGGGTGGTGACCCATGACCAGCTGCTGGTGAAAGTCTGGGGGTACGAATACCGGGATGAGCCGCATTACGTGCGTCTTTACATCAATTACCTGCGCCAGAAGCTGGAGAAGGACCCCGCCAACCCGAAATACATCCTCACCGAGCGCGGCGTCGGTTACCGGTTTGTAGATTACAAGCGACAAAAAGCAGAATCCAAGTAATTCTTGGGCCCTTCGAAGGCCTCTTGCAAGGCATTTCACAAGGTTTTTTTAATAACTGCTTAAAGGATTCTGACGATTTTTTTATATGGAGCTTGCGTTTTTTTAACGCAGGCTTTTTATATTAAGGGCATCAACCAATATCAATCAGTCTAAGGAGGTTGCTATGTCTAATCTAACCCGTTGGGAACCCATGCGTGAGATGATGACCTTGCGCGAAGCCATGGATCGTCTTTTCGACGATGCGTTCACACGCCCGCTCAACCTCAGGGACGGCGGCTGGTCTGCGCCTGCGATCGACATGTACCAGACCGACGATGAGGTTGTCGTTCGCGCCGCTCTTCCGGGATTCAAAGCCGACGAGGTCCAGATCAACGTCACCGGAGATGTGCTCACCCTGCGCGGCGAGCGCAAGCAGGAAGAGGAAAAGCAAGAGCGCGCCTGGCACATCCGTGAGCATCGCTGGGGCACCTTTGAGCGCTCGATCGCACTTCCGACCGAGGTCACGGCAGACCGGGCTGTTGCCGATTTCGAGAACGGCGTGCTGACCATCACTCTGCCGAAAGCGGACGAAGTCAAACCCAAGGCGATCACTGTCAAAGCCAAATAAACAGCAAACAGTCGAAAGGGCGGGGCGATCATCGCCCCGCATTTTCTGTTGCGGGCAGCCTCTTCTTCATAATCGGACAAAATTTGGGGTAAAATCTGAACTATGCCAAAACAGCCTGCCAAGCAACGAATTATTCTGGTGGACGACCATGAGGTCGTGCGATTAGGATTGAAATCCCTGCTCGAGCGTCATCCTCAATTCGATGTGATTGCCGAAGCCAGCTCGGCGCGCGAGGCAATCGAAAAGACGGACCAGATGAAGCCGGATGTCGTGGTGATGGATATCCGCCTGCCCGGCACCTCGGGGATCGAAGCCTGCGAGCAGATCGTGACCAAACACCCCAACGTCAAGGTCATCATGCTGACCTCTTACGCCGAGGATGAAATGCTCTTTTCCGCCATCCGGGCAGGCGCATCAGGATACATCCTCAAGCAGATCGGCAGCGATGACCTGGTAAAGGCGCTCGAAGCGGTCTCGCGCGGGGAAGCCTTGCTCGACCCTGCCGTGACCCAGCGAGTCTTCCAGGAGGTTCGCCGGGCAGTCAGGGAAGAGGAGGCATCTGCTTTTCAGCACTTAAGCCAGCAGGAGAAGCACGTGCTGCTGCTGGTTTCGGAGGGCAAGACCAACCGGGAGATTGCCAAGCAGTTGTTCCTGGGCGAGGGCACGGTCCGGAATTACGTCTCAAGTATCCTATCCAAACTGGGCGTCAATAACCGGGCAGAAGCGGCAGCCTACGCCGTGGAGCACAGCCTGCGAGAATACATATCATCCTGACGTCTTGAATACAGCTCACGGAGGCTTGCCTCCGTGTTTTTGTTTAAGCCAGGAGGAGCATCATGCCTGCTTCCATCCAGTTGATCGATGAGGATATCCTGCTCCGCCCGTTCCACTTGCCGGATGCTCCTCAACTATATCGTGCTGTCCACGAGTCTCTTGCGCAGCTCAAGCCGTGGATGTCGTGGGCAACCGATGGCTATAGCGAGCGCACCGCCCGGGAATACATCACCATCGCGCGGGCGCGCTGGGAGGAGCATACTTTTTATGCCTTTGCGATTACGCGGGATGAGAAGATCGTGGGCGCCTGCACCCTGAGCAGCATTCATCCCATTTACCACTTCTGCAATTTAGGCTACTGGGTCCGCACTTCGTGTTGTGGACAGGGCATTGCCGGGCGCGCCGCAAAACTTGCGGCGCGCTTTGCCTTCGAGCATCTGGGATTGATCCGCGTGGAGATTGTCATCGGTGTGGAGAATCGGGCCAGCCTGCGCGTGGCAGAAAAGATTGGCGCGCATTATGAGGGAATCCTGCTGAATAGAATGGTGATTGGACATTCCATTTGCGATGCGCACATGTTCTCGCTGCTGCCCACGGACTTCGGGCTGGTTGCGCGGCTATAAAAAGGAAATCGGTTGCTCACCTGCCTATCTGATAGCCGTTGTGCCATCAGGGGGTAGGTGTCTCAGTGGGGGTTTCTGTTTCCGTAGCGGTAACCGTGGGTGTGCGCGTGGGCGTATCGGATGGCGGTGGGGTCGGCGTGAGCGTAACGGCGGGCAGGTCTATCGGCGTCAGCGTTCCTAGTCCCAGCAGCTCACGATAGATCCAGCCGGCCTCATATTGTTGCAGCGATGCGTCCTGCTGGTTGGGCGCGATCTGGAGCCAGGTGGACTCTTCGTTACGCGCGCTGAAAAAGAGACAGGTATCTACCGGGAGAGGTCCCCCCAGTGGGGCGTAAATCGTTCCGGGCCCCGAGCGCACATTGATGGAATTTGCAAAATCGGATACGACACAAAGCCCCAGACGGGCGAACGGTCGATTGGTCGGCGAGGGGGTGACGCTCGGGCTCAGCGTTGCTGTCCGAGTCGGCGTGGGCGTCAGCGTGGCAGACGGGCTTGGAGAGGCGGTGGGGCTCAATGTGGGAGTCAGCGTCTCGGTGGACGTCGGGGTAGGCAGAGGAGGAGTGGTCGCCGGGGCCTCCGTTGGGGAGGGGGTCGCGGTGGAGATCACGGAAGGCATAAGGAGATACGTGGAGATGACCGCCAGCACAAAACCGATCCCCACAATCACAGGCACAAAATACTTGCGCACGAGAACAGGGAATAAAGGTGCCGGCGCGACGGGAGGGTCCCCGCCATATTCCAGGGCATCCAGCAGCTGCCTGAGACTGACCCCATATTCGTCCGTAGTGAAATCGACATAATTAATGGTGTTGAGTGCAAAGGGAACACTCGTTCGCCTCAGCATAATCGGGATGATCTTCTTCCGAAGTGTGAGCGCCTGGGTGTACTCCTTGCTTACCCATTCCGAGACAGCTGCGTTTGGCGTGAGCACCACGATGAAAAAGTCGCTGGCTTCGATTGCCGTGGGGATCTCGCGCACCCAGTCGTCGCCGCCGCGCAGATCGGAAATGTCCCACCAGACATCGTAGCCTGCCTTTTCGAGATCACCTGCCAGGCGGCGGACAAAGTCAATATCCTTGCGGGAGTAACTGATGAAAAGTCTCTGCATGCTGTCTCGAACATATACAGTGTAGACGACAGGTCGCTATCTGTTGTTCCTCTTTCACTCCTTACCCCGGTACCATGGTCAGGGAGAGGAAAAGCCTGCTGGTGTAGAAGTTTAAACGAATGATGGCTGGTTGGATATTACCATTCACCTGCGAATTTGGGAAAGATTCGTTTCGTGAGCAATACTATAATACGCTGGATCATGATGAGAGAGTTGCCCTCAGGAACTGTTACATTCTTATTTACCGATATCGAAGGCTCGACCCGGCTTCTGCAGCAGCTGGAGGAGAAATTCGCCATCCTGGATGCGGATCACGAGCGGATCCTGCGACAGGCATGTGAAGCTCATCGGGGGACTGTGCTGGACATCCACGGTGATGCATTCTTCGTTGTCTTTCCCGGCGCGCTGGATGCGGTCCGGGCTGTCGCGCATGCCCAGCGCGAGCTTGCCGCTCATCAGTGGATAGACGGGGTCAGTGTTCGCGTCCGCATGGGTCTGCACACGGGTGAGCCGCAGATGAGCTCGTCCGGATATATGGGTATGGACGTTCATCGCGCCGCGCGCATCGCCGCCGCGGGACATGGCGGCCAGGTGCTCATCTCGCAGACAACCTACGATCTGGTCAAAAGTGAGATGCCCGAAGGTGTAACGCTTCGGGATCTCGGTGAGCACCGCCTCAAAGACTTGCGCCAGCCGAAGCATCTTTACCAGCTCGTGATCACGGGCTTACCCGCGGATTTTCCTCCTCTTAAGTCACTAAACGTTCCCTCGAATAATCTGCCGACTCAACTGACCAGTTTCATAGGGCGTGAAACGGAGCTGGCAGAGATCAAGCAGATTCTTAACTCGCATCGCCTGGTTACGCTGACCGGTCCGGGCGGCAGTGGCAAAACACGGCTAGCCCTTCAGATTGGGAACGATGTATTGCAGCAATTTCAGGAGGGTGTTGTCTTTGTCCCTCTGGCGCCTGTGACCGATCCCAGGCTGGTCCCCTCGACGATTGCGCAGACCTTAGACGTCGCCGAGGTTGCGGGCCAATCCGTTGTCGACGTGCTTAAGAGCCATCTGCAGAACAAATCCTTATTGCTCGTGTTGGACAATTTCGAGCAGGTAACTTCCGCGGCTCCCGTTGTTTCGGATCTCCTGGCAGCGTGCAGCAAATTGAAGATCCTGGTCACCAGCCGCGAAATCTTGCGAGTGTACGGCGAGAAGGTCTATCCGGTGCCGCCCCTGGGGCTTCCCGATCTTAAAAAGCTGCCGCCGCTGGACTCTCTCTCACAATATACCTCCATTCGCCTGTTTCTACAGCGCGCTCAGGCAGTCAAGCCCGATTTTCAGATCACAGATGAGAATGCCTCGTCGGTGGCGGAAATCTGTCACCGTCTCGATGGCCTGCCGCTGGCGATCGAATTAGCCGCGGCGCGCATCCGGCTATTACCGCCGCGGACTATGCTGTCTCGCCTGGAACGCCGTCTGGAATTTTTGACAGGCGGCGCGCGTGATCTGCCTGCGCGCCAACAGACGTTGCGGCACGCGATTACCTGGAGCTATGATCTGCTGGCGGAGGACGAGCAGAAGGCGTTCCGGCGGTTGTCGGTGTTCGTCGGTGGCTGCACGATCGGTGCCATTGAGGCGATCTTTGGAGAGGAAGTGGGCGGTGTATTCGTCCTGGATCAGATCGGCTCTCTGCTCGACAAGAGTCTGATCCGGGAGGTCGAGGGACCAACCGGCGAAGCGCGTTTTATGATGCTGGAGCTGCTGCGCGAATTCGGCCTGGAGCAATTGCAGGCCAGCGGCGAAGAGCAAGCCATCCGGCGTCGCCATACGAACTTCTATCTGGCACTCGCCGAAGAAGCCGAAGCACGACTGGAGAGTGGCGAGCAGGCGCACTGGATCCATTCCATGGAGCAGGAGCACGACAACTTGCGCGCCGCCCTTGAGTGGACCCGCACAGCCGAGGATATGAGCGAACACTGTTTGCGTCTGGCAGGCGCCCTTGGACTCTTCTGGGAAACACGCGGTTACTTCAGCGAAGGGCGCGAGCGACTCTCAGCCATCCTTGCGATGGAAACGGCGCAGCTACGCACATCCGCGCGTGCCAGGTTGCTTGCGCGCGCCGCTGAGCTTGCCTATCGTCAGAGCGATTATGCTGCCACGGTGGAATATGCCGAAGAGAGTTTAGGAATTTACCGAGAAATCAATGACTGGCAAGGCACCGCCTCCATGCTCATTAAGCTCGGAAACGCAGCCACGGAAGCAGGCGACTACGCCGCGGCAACAGAATATCTAAATGAGGCGCTGACGATCTGGCGGGAACGCGGTGACAGGCGCGGTACTGCCCGCGCCCTGATCAGTCTCGGGTGGGCTGCTCTCAAGCCGGGAGATCATCAACTGGCGCGTGCTCGTCTTGAGGAGGCTCTCACTTTATCGCGTGAATTGAAAGATACCCGAAGTATGGGCTTCGAGCTCTCCGGGCTAGGAGAGATCGCGTTGCGGCAAGGCGAATACGCGCGTGCGAAACAGCTCCTTGAGGAAAGCCTTGGCCTGCGCCAACAACTGGGCAACAAATGGGGCATCGGCGTCTCGGCGGGCACGCTGGGCTGGGTCGCGATCCGCGAGGGGAACTGGAAGCAGGCCATGGATTGGCTAGCGGAAAGCCTGGAGGTGCGGCAGGAGATCGGCGATAAAGGCGGCTGCGCCTGGTGTCTCGAGCGCCTGGCAGAGATCGCTATGGCGCAGCAAAATCCCGAGAAGGCTTTGCGCTTGCTCAGCGCCGCGGCCAAGTTACGTATAGCCATCGGTTCGGTTATCGATCCGGTTGATCAGGAGGAGTATCAAAACCGCCGCTCGACACTCCGGAAGGAATTAGGCGAGGAGCGCTTCGCAGCGGTCTGGCATGCAGGTCATGCAATGACGCTGGAGCAGGCAATTGAGTTTGCCTTGAGTTAGAAGTTAGATTCTTAATCAACAACTCTTTTCCCGTGCTATTCTGAAAGTTTGTATGTTGTATTATCGTGTAATCCCTTTCTGGTGACGCACGGATCGTTTTGGCTCTGGTCGGTCAGTTGAAATGTAAGGCTCGTACCGTCAAATGAGTAGGTAAAACTCATGGGAACGGGGCAGTTTGCTCCTGCTGCCCCACTACTGGTTAGCTGGATATAGGTATCCCCTTCCACAGCAAAGGTGCCCGAAGCCGTACGTTCTCCGAAAAAATAATGGCTCCATCTCCCATCCTCATTAAAAATGAAATAGTTGTTTGCTTCATTCTCCGGCTGTACGAATTTTCCGGTGGGAAAGTTGGACGCAGGGTCGATCGCCGGTTTCGTCGGCCCCATGGTAACTGTCGGTACAATTGTCATTGTGGCTGTTGGCGCAGTCGTGAGGGTAGCCGTAGCCGTGGCCGTTGACGTAACGCTCGGAATGGCCGTTGTCGTCACAGTGGGATCGGCTGGCGCAGATGGCTGACAGCCGCCGACCAATATACTCATCATCAGAATCAGCAGGATCCATAAGCTTCTGGTATTCATAAATCTCCTCTCCACGAAAGGTACGTCTCATGAAATCTATGAGCCATAATTCTAGTATTTTTCAATACTAGATGCCCAGGTTTATGCTTATCAAATCATTGGCGAGTCGATGAGCATATCGTCCCGATTCTACCCGATTCTAAGCGTCTAACTCTATTTCTTCCGTCAGATTTCGAGTGACTGCTGCGTCTGTCATATCGTCAATTCTCCTTATTCTTTTCACAGCGGATTAATGTCCTGTTGATATAAAAGCATCAGGCACTTTGCTGTCTTTCCACGGCTTAAAATGTAGAGGTACAGATATGACCCCAAGACTCTCCCGCAGGGATGCCCTCAAGCTGGGCGCCATTGGAATGCTGGGTGGGCTGGCAGCCTGCTCTCCTGCTGCTACCGCCACGCAAACCATCCTCCCGACTCTTTCTCCCTTTCCGACGATTACCCCGGCTCCGACGGAGACTCCCGCTCCTGGCATCACGCCGACAGCCGGTCCCACGGTCAGCGCGCTGATCGATGATATTGCCACTCTGGCCGGTCGTTATCTCGATTCGCTCGACGAAGCCCGGCGGACAAAATCCACGTTTGCCTTCGACGATCCCGAGCTGACGCGCTGGCACTGGACCACGCCCCGCAACGTGCCGCGCAACGGGCTGCCCCTGCGCGAAATGGAGACCTCACAGCGGGATGCAGCCCTCGCCCTGCTGCAGACCAGCTCATCTGCTTATGGCTTGCAGAAGTCGCTCGATATCATCTCCCTGCAAAACGACCTGGGCAACGATCCCGAGCTTTATTATGTGACCGTTTTCGGCACACCGGGTGTAGAGCCCTGGGGCTGGCGCTGGGAAGGGCATCATCTCTCCCGGCGGTTCAACGTGATCAACGGGAAGCTCTCGGTCACGCCGTTCTTCCTGGGGTCATGGCCCACGGTCAACAATGCCGGGCTGAAAGCAATGGAGCGCGAGGAATGGGCAGCGCGTGAGCTGATCACTTCGATGGATGGCAACCAGCGTGCGGTGGCTATCTTTCAACAGGACGCGCTCGGGCGACATGTCACCCAGAATGACGCGTATGTCACACCGTTGGAAACAGTTGGCATCTCTGCCGCAAACCTGAATGCAGACCAACAAACGCTCGTCCTGGAAATCATTCATAAATACCTGGATACTCTCCCGGACCTGGTTGCTGCAGCGCACCTGGATCGGCTGCAGGCTGCCGGTCTGGAGAACATCCACTTCGCCTGGGCAGGATCGCTCGAGCCGCAGCGCCCGCACTATTACCGGTTGCAGGCACCCACCTTTTTGCTCGAGCATGATAATTCGCGCAACCGGGGCACCCACATCCACAGCGTCTGGCGTGATTTCGC